>CAIQKV010000108.1 GCA_903872505.1 uncultured Opitutia bacterium | reverse complement strand
AGGGCGCGTTATCCCTAACGCGCCGCGGCTGATTAGGGATAATCAGCCCTACCTTCCCGAGCGCCTCAATACGGGCTTGGCAGCACGAACTCCGGGTCGATCACGCGCTGGAGCAAGCCCTCGAACCGGGCGAGGGGGACGTCAAAGCCCGGGCCGGCCTCGCTGCAGCCGGGGATGAAGATCGGGGCGACGGCCGGAGGGTTTTCCAATGTAAGCGGGTCGAGGTTGCGCATCTGCTCCAGCGTCTGGCTGAGGTAATAGGTGCGTACGACGAACTGGTGGTCGCTGCGCCGCTGGCGGAGCTCGAACACGAGCGCGCCACCCGGCAGGAGCGGGTTCGGCTGCGTGCCCGGCAGCCACCACGACAGGCCCATCAGTCCGCCCAGGTTGATGATGTTCGTGTCGTGCGCGACCACCACGACCAGCTTGTGGTTGGGCGCGCCAAACGCCCCCGCGTCGGCCCGGCCGCTCACGGTCTGACCGATGGTCTTGAGGATGTGGCTGGCGAGGTTGGAGCCCTGCACCTGCGACGGATAGAAGGTCCCCTGCGTCAGGCCAAAGTAGAGTGAGTGGAGCCGAATCAGCTGCGTCAGGTCCGCCGGGCTCAGCCGGCCCCAGCCGACGTCTGCCATCGGCATGCCTTCGGCGTACTGCAGGATGAGGCCGTCGGTGATGTGCATCGCGTCGCGCAGCGGACCCTTCACGGACACTGTGTGGTCGCTGGTGCCCGGCTCCACCGCCCACGGCTGGTCGCGCAGGTCAACCTTGCCTGGAGCCACGGGGGCGTCTCCGAACAGCACGCGGTGCAGCGTCGCGAACTCAGCGGCGCACGCCTGCTGGATCACGGCGGGGTTCTGGCCGATCTGGCCCTGGACGGCGGCGACGGCCAGCGCGCGGTCCGGGTGGCCGATAGGCAGCTTCACGGCGCGAAACAGCGGGTCGAGCTGGTCCAGCGGCCGCGCATGCATGTCCGGCTGCGTGCCTGGCACGATCCCGGCGGCGAGGTCCCGCCCGGTCTCCAAGGTGCGCTGGTCGCTGTCCGCCCGAAAGAAGACCCGTCCGAGGTCCTTGGCAGGGTCGCCGGTCAGCAACCCCTCGGCCGAGTAGCGCGCGCGGTAGTACGTCCCCATCAGCTTCATCTGCTGCCGCCCGTGGGGCGTCAGGATGCCCTTCGGCACGCTCCACTGCGGCCAGGCCTGTGCGGCGAATTTTCCCAGCTCGTCATTGGTGTAGAGTGGCGAGCGCACGCCGTGGCGTGTGACCATGATCACCAGCTTGAGCTCGCTGTCCGGCTCGCCGGCGAAGGCGGCGGATGCGAGACCCAGCCCGGCGGCGAGCAGGGCGAGGCCCAGGCGGAAGAACGGGTTGAACGCGGAAAAAGTACGGCGGTGCATGATGTTCGGACGACGGCCGTGTGATGGCGGGAATCCCGCGGCGAGTCGCCACCAAAATTGGCCGGCGGTGTGACGTTTCCGCGTCAACGCGGCGGGCGGGCGCGGTGTTTCCAGCTTGTCCGCTCCGTGGCGTGGAGGATGCTATGGGGTGCGTCATGCCTGATTCCACGCCCCACATCGTCCGCGCCTGGCTGGAGTCCCTCTCGACGGGGGTCGTGGAGCTGGACCGGGACTGGACGGACCGGTCGTTTCCGCGCTTCACGCTCGGCGAGCAGTGCCCGGCCCCCGGCGGGCTGGCGCCCGCCCCGGGACTGGTGGCGGGGCGCACCTTTGGCTATTTCCTGAACCCGAAGGGGGAGATCTCGTTCGTGCTCCCGCTCGAGCACGGTTGCGATGTCAACGCCACGCGCGATGCGGTGTACCTGGCCGGCGACTTCAACGGCTGGCAGGCGGTGATCGGGGCCGACGAGTGGCGGCTGCGGCCGGCGAAACTCGACGGCGAGCACGTGCTGCTCTGGACGGGCGAAGCGGCGCGCTTCCTGGCCCAGGCGGGCTTGCGCTTCAAGTTCGTGACCGGCGAGCAGCAGTGGCTGGTGCCGCCGGATGACGCGCCGAACGTGGTCCGCGACGAGGCCGGCAACCTGAACCGCTACCTTGATCCGCGCCGCACGGGCTGGCACCTGTGGCAGTTCTCGCTGGGGGTGCCGCTCGACCTGGCCGAGCCGCGAACGGTCACCTGGTCGAATACGGCGCCGGATGCGGGCCCGGCGGTGCCGCTGGTCCCGGGGAATTTTTTCTACGAGCTCAGATCGGACCTGCCGCTGGGCGCGATCGTGCGCGGCGGCGCGACGGTGTTCCGGCTGTTTGCGCCACGGGCCCGCGCGGTCACGCTGCAGCTCGGCCCGCAGGCCGGCCCACCGGAGGCGATGCAGGCGTTCCCGCTGGCGCGCCGGCCCGATGCGGACGGGGCGGCCGGGGTGTGGGAGACGACCCTCGACCGCAGCCTGCACGGCTGGTTTTACTGGTACGTCGTGGACGGCGTGCGGGAGGGCTCGGGCCGGTTCGACCCGGCGATGCGCGTGCTCGACCCGTATGCGCTGGCGACGGTCGGCCGGGCGGGACCCGGGATCGTGCTGGACCGCGCGTGGGTGGGGGAGGGCGACCGCGGCTTCCGCGCGCCCGACTGGCAGGATCTCGTGATCGCCGAGGCCCATGTGCGCGACCTCGCGGCCCAGGCGCCGGTGGAGGCCACGGCGGAGGAGCGGCGCGGTTTTTCGGGGCTGCGGAAGTGGGTCGAGAGCCCGGAGTTCTACCTCGCCCAGCTGGGCGTGAACTGCGTCGAACTCCAGCCGGTGCAGGAAAACGACAGCCGCTCGGCGGAGGAATACCACTGGGGCTACATGACGAACAACTACTTCGCACCCGCGAGCGGCTACGCCCTCGCGCCGGAGCAGGCGTCGGGGGTGCGCGAGCTGCAGGATCTGGTGCGGGCCTTCCACCGCCGCGGCCTCGCGGTGCTGCTGGACGTGGTCTACAACCACGTGGGCGAGCCGCCGCACCTGCAGTTCATCGACCGGCAGTACTATTTCGAGCAGGACGCCCACGGGCAGCCCGCGAACTGGAGCGGCTGCGGCAACGACCTGCGCGCGCGCTCGGCGATGGCCAAGCGCCTGATCATCGACAGCTGCACGCACCTGCTCGAGACATATGGCGTGGACGGCTTCCGCTTCGACCTCGTGGAACTGCTGGGCGTGGACGTGCTGGCGGACATCGAGGTGGCGTTGAAGCGGGTGAACCCGCGGGTCATCCTCATCGCCGAGCCGTGGAGTTACCGCGGCCACATCGCCGGCGCCCTGCGCGACACGGGCTGGGCCTCGTGGAACGACGGGTTCCGCGACTTCGTGCGGGACTACGTGGGCGGCCGGGGCGCGGGGGAGCGCCTGCAGTATTTCCTGCGGGGCTCGCCGTGGCTGTTCGCCAAATGGCCGGCGCAGACGGTCAACTACACCGAGTCGCACGACGACCGCACCTGGCTGGACGGGATCACGGAGAACCCGAATTTCGACGGCTCCGTGCCGACCGTGAACGACCGCCGCCGCACGCACCTGATGGCCGCGCTGCTGTTCATGGCGCACGGGATCCCGATGCTGGCGGCGGGGCAGGATTTCCTGCGCTCGAAGCACGGCGTGAACAACACCTACCAGCGGGGCGACCTGAATGCCCTCGATTACCGCCGGCTCTACCGCTACCTCGGCACGCACGCGTATTTTGCGGACTGGATTGCGTTCCGGCGCAGCGAGCGGGGCCGGCTGCTGCGGCAATGGTCGCGCCCCGGGGAGGGCTTCTTCCAATTCTATTCGCCGCCCGACTCACCCGCATTAGCTGCGCTCTACAACGCGGATTGCGCCCAGGGCGCGCGGCGCCTGCTGTTCGCGGTCAATCCGACCTTGGGTGATGTCACCGTGCCGCTCCCGGCGGAAATCGCCTCCGCCGGGTGGCGGCAGCTGGCCGATCACGAGCGGTTTTTCCCCGTCCAGGGGCATGGCGCGACCCAGCCGGTGGAGCGGGCGCTCTTTGTCCCTGCGCTCGGCTGCGCGCTCTGGGTGAACGAAGCGTAGCATAAACCCAAATGTCCCTTGCCAATAAATCCGCACAGGACTTATTTGATACTTCTCTGTCCTGATTAACCGCTAACAAAAGTCCTCCCATGGCAGTCAAAGTTGCAATCAATGGTTTCGGCCGCATCGGCCGCCTCGTATTTCGCGCTCTCGTTGAGCAGGGCCTGCTCGGCACGAAGCTCGATGTCGTCGCCGTCGGCGACATCGTGCCGGCCGACAACCTGGCCTACCTGCTGAAATATGACTCCTCACAGGGTCGCTTTGCCGGCACCGTCGGCTCCAAGAAGTCGTCGCCCGACAAGGCGGACCATGACGTGCTGACCGTCAACGGCCGCGACATCAAGGTCGTGAGCGCGAAGACGCCGGCCGAGCTCCCGTGGGCCGCCCTCGGCGTGCAGATCGTCATCGAGTCCACCGGCCTCTTCACCGACGCCGAGAAGGCCAAGGGCCACCTCGCCGCCGGCGCCAAGAAGGTGATCATCTCCGCGCCCGGCAAGGGCGAGGACATCACCCTCGTGCTCGGGGTGAACGACGCGAAGTACGACCCGGCCAAGCACCACATCATTTCCAACGCCTCCTGCACCACGAACTGCCTCGCACCGCTCGTCCACGTGTTGCTCAAGGAGGGCTTCGGCATCGAGGAAGGCCTCATGACGACGGTCCATTCCTACACCGCCACGCAGAAGACGGTGGACGGCCCGTCCAAGAAGGACTGGAAGGGCGGCCGCTCCGCGGCGATCAACATCATCCCGGCCTCGACGGGCGCGGCCAAGGCCGTCGGCCTCGTCTGCCCCGAGGTGAAGGGCAAGCTCACCGGCATGTCCTTCCGTGTGCCGACGCCGACTGTCTCGGTCGTCGACCTCACGGTCCGCACCGTGAAGGAGACCTCGCTCAAGGAAATCAACGCCGCGCTCGAGAAGGCCTCGCAGACCTACCTCAAGGACATCCTCGGCTACACGGCCGAGGAGGTGGTCTCGACCGACTTCCTGCACGACAAGCGTTCGTCAATCTACGACGCCGGCTCGTCCATCGAGCTCAACAGCCGCTTCTTCAAGCTGGTGAGCTGGTATGACAACGAGTGGGGCTATTCCAACCGCGTGGTCGAGCTCACCAGCAAGATCGCCACGAGCCTGTAATCTCCGGCCAATTCAACCCTGGGCCGCCGCCTTCCGGCGGCGGCCTTTTTTTTCCATGCCCACCTTCAAATCCATCCGGGATCTCGCCCTTGCGGGCAAACGCGTCCTGATGCGGGTTGATTTCAACGTCCCGCAGGACAAGGCCACCGGCGCCATCACGAACAACCAGCGGATCGTCGCGGCCCTGCCCACGATCAACCACGCCCTTGCGCAGGGCGCCTCGGTCGTGCTGATGAGCCACCTCGGCCGCCCCGACGGCAAGGTCATTGCGAAATACTCGCTCCAGCCCATCGCGACCGAACTCGCCAAGCTCCTCGGCCGGCCGGTGGCGTTCGCCGCCGACTGCGTCGGCCCCGTGGCGGAAAAAGCCGCCGCGGCGCTGCAGCCCGGCCAGGTGCTGCTGCTCGAGAATCTCCGGTTCCACATCGAGGAGGAGGGCAAGATCAAGCAGGAGGACGGTACTTCCGTGAAGGCCGATCCCGCCGCCGTCGCCGCGTTCCGCGCCGGGCTCTCGAAGCTGGGAGACGTGTACGTCAACGACGCCTTCGGCACCGCGCACCGCGCGCATTCCTCGATGGTGGGGATCAGCCTGCCGCAGAAGGCCGCCGGTTTCCTGATGGAGGCTGAGCTGAAGGCGTTTGCCGCCGTGCTCGACCACCCGCGGCGGCCGCTGCTCGCCATTCTCGGCGGCGCGAAGATCGCCGATAAGATTCCCCTCATCCGGAACCTCCTCGGGAAAGCGAACGAGATCATCATCGGCGGCGGCATGGCCTTCACCTTCAAGAAGGTCATCAACGGCATGGCGATCGGCGACAGCCTGTTCGACGCCGAGGGCGCCAAGATCGTGGCCCAGCTGGCGGACGACGCCAAGGCCCGCGGCGTGAAGCTCATCTTCCCCGTCGATTACCTCTGCGCCGACAAGTTCGACGCCAACGCCGCCACGCAGCTCGCGACCGACGCCACGGGGATCCCCGCCGGCTGGCAGGGTCTCGACGCCGGCCCGCAGTCAATCGCGCTCTACCGCGCCGCCATCCTGGGCGCGAAGACCATCATCTGGAACGGCCCGCCCGGCGTGTTCGAGTTCGAGAAGTTCGCCGGGGCGACGAAGGCGGTCGCCGCCGCCGTCGCCGAGGCCACCGCGCTGGGCGCCACGACCGTCGTCGGGGGCGGCGACACCGCCACGGCCGCCAAGAAATTCAAGATCACCGACAAAGTCACCCACTGCTCCACCGGGGGCGGCGCCAGCCTCGAGTTCCTCGAGGGCAAGGTGCTCCCCGGCGTGGCGTTCCTCGAAACCTGAACCCATCCCTGTCCCATGTTCCGTAAAAAACTCATCGCTGGTAACTGGAAGATGAACAAGACGCCGGCCGAGGGCGCCGCGCTCGCCGCCGAGCTGGTCACCCTCGTCGGGAAGCTGCCGGACGTCGACATCGTCGTTTGCCCGCCGTTCACCGCGCTCGAGGCCGTGGGGCGCACGCTCGACGGCTCCATCGTGAAGCTCGGCGCGCAGAACCTGCACCCCGAGGCCAACGGCGCGTTCACGGGCGAGGTCTCCGGGCCGATGCTGCGCGCACTCTTCGCCACCCACGTCATCATCGGCCACAGCGAGCGGCGCAGCCTGTTCGGCGAGACCGACGCCTTCATCAACCTGAAGGTCCTGGCCGCGCTCAAGAACCAGCTCCGGCCGATCTTTTGCGTCGGCGAGAGCCTGGCCGAGCGCGAGGCCGGCACCACCCTCAAGGTCGTGCAGACGCAGCTCGAGGCGGGCCTCGAGGGCGTCAACAAGGAGCAGGCCGCCGGGCTCATCATCGCCTACGAGCCGGTCTGGGCGATCGGCACGGGCAAGGTCGCCACGTCGGATCAGGCGCAGGAGGTCCACGCCTTCATCCGCGGGCTGCTCGTGAAACTCTTCACCGAGCCGGTGGCCGAGCGCGTGCGCATCCTGTACGGCGGCTCCATGAAGCCGGCCAACGCGCCCGAGCTGCTCAGCCAGAAGGATATCGACGGCGGCCTGATCGGCGGCGCCGCGCTGGAGGCGCGCAGTTTTGTCGAGCTCATCAAGGCCGCAGCCGCGGCCAAGTAGCCGGCCGCGAAAGGTGGAGCGCGTTGTCCTCAACGCGCTTGTTTGTGGGAGATGCGGCGCCCTCGCCGCGTCTTGATTCTTTCCGCGGCGGGGGCGCCGCGGCTCCCATCAAGGGTCAACGCGTTGGGGGCAACGCGTTCCACCTACCAGCCGATGACCGCGTTACACGCCGTGCTGGGTGCAGAGCGCGCGGAGTTTCTTCCGGCCCTTTTCGAGCTGCTCGCCGCGTTCCCAGTCGTAGGCGTCCATCGCGATTTCCGCGGAGATGGCCCCTGCCTTCAGGTGCAGACGCCGGATCATGTCCTCCATGTCCTTGGGGAAGGGATGTTGTTCGTGGAGCAACAGCTCACGAATCGGATGCTCTCTGGGGCGGGAGGGGGACACGGTGGTGGTTGAAATATCTCGGCTATAATCGATGCCGAGTGGGATTCCTGACAAGGGGGGGAAACTACTGAGTCCGCGCGGAGCTGTGACTAAGTTGCGATAGCGGAATAAGTCGCAAATTCCGACGGACGTCAACGCGACCGGCCGGCCATCGACTCCGCCAGTGCGAGCAGGAAGGCCGGGTTGCCCGGCAACCCGCGAAGGGCGGCCAGGGCGGCGTCGGAGTGCTCCCGGGCCAGCCGGCGGGCGGTTTCGAGGCCGTGGAGCCGGACAAAGGTGGTCTTGCCGGCGGTGGCATCCTTGCCCGCGGTTTTGCCGAGGGTGGCGCTGTCGGCGGTCGCATCGAGCACGTCGTCGATGATCTGGAACGCCAGCCCGAGGTGGCGGCCGGCCTGGCGCAGCGCGGCGACGGCCGCAGGGTCGGCGCCGCCGACGAGGCCGCCGAGCACCAGCGCCGCCTCGATCATGGCGGCCGTCTTGTTGAGGTGGATGAATTCGAGCTCCGCGGGGGTGGAGGGTTTTTTCTCGGCCAGCAAGTCCGCCATCTGGCCGCCAATGAGCCGACGGCTGCCGGCCGCGTCCGCCAGCTCGCGGGTGAGCGCGTTGGCCAGCGCCGGCTGGGCGGCATAGCCCTCGGCAAGGAGGGCGAAGGCATGGGTCAGCAGGGCGTCGCCGGCGAGCAGGGCGGTGGCCTCGTCGAACTGCCGGTGGGCGGTGGGCCGGCCGCGGCGCAGGTCGTCGTTGTCCATGCACGGCAGGTCGTCGTGGATGAGCGAATAGGTGTGGAGGCACTCGATCGCGACGGCGGCGGGCAGGGCCGCGTCGTCCTTGGCCCCGAACAACCGGGCCGTGGCGAGCACGAGGACGGGCCGCAGGCGCTTGCCGCCGGCCTGCAGGCTGTAGCGCATGGCCTCGTGCAGCCGGGCCGGGGGTGTGGCGGCGGGCGGCAGCAGTTGGTCGAGGCCCCGGTCGACGCGGGTCACCTGGCGGCTGAGCTCGGAAGGAAAATCCATCGGTCTCTTGCGTGGGCGAAAACCCCGTCCGGCGCAACCCCGCGCGCGGCTGAGAACGAACTCGCCATGCGCTGGGGAGGCGGCCATAACCGCGGGCGTTTTCCCATGCCCACCTACGAGTATGTCTGCCCGAAGTGCCACCACGCGTTTGAGCATTTCCAATCGATGCATGCCGCGCGGCTGACCACGTGCCCGAAATGCAAGAAAAAGGGCGTGAAACGGCTGGTTGGTGGCGGGTCCGGGTTGATTTTCAAGGGCACCGGGTTCTATATCACGGATTACAAGAACAAGCGGGCGCCGGAAAAGTCCGGCGGCGGCGACAAACCCGCGCCCGCCAAGTCTGAGACCAAGCCCGCGGCCGCCTAGCCTTTCCACCCATGAGCAGAAAATTCGATCGCGCGCGCTATGGCCCCGGCTGGCTGGAAGTCACCCTCGGCGCCGTGCTGAGCATTGCGCTGGGCGCCTTGCTGGCGGGGGCGTTTTTCATTCTCAAGCCGACCGCGACCGTCAAGGAGATCCCGAAGGAGCCGGTGCCGGGGATGGTGTACTACATCGAGGGCTCGCGCGAGTACTCCCGGGCCCGGCGCTACACGGCCAAGGAGAAATTCTTCATCAACGGCGGCTCGGTGGTGGTGAACGAGGACGAGCTCAACACCGCCGCCAACCCGGTCGCCACGCCGGCTGCGGTCACGTCGAACTCGGCCAGCGCCCCGCCCACGATGCTGCTGGCCCCGGGGACGCCCAACTTTCACATCACGGACGGGTCCATCCAGATCGCGATCCCGGTGCGGATCAAAATCGACCTGGCCTACCTGGATCGCACGGTGCTGATCCAGGCGACGGGCGGCTTTGCCCGCCGGGAGGACACCTTCGTGTTCGTGCCCCGGACCATGACCATCGGCTCCTGCCCGGTGGAGCGGCTGCCGCTGGTGATGGATTACATGCTGAAGAAATTCTACTACGCCCAGCCGGTTCCCGATGAAATTGTCGCCGCCTGGCACAAGCTGGTCGAGGTCAGCATCCAAGGCTCGACGCTGAAGTTGAAAATGCCGTGAGCCGTCCGCCCGGGCGGAGGTCCTGAGCGCGGGTTAAGGGCTTGCCCGGCGGCACCGCCGCCCCGAAAACTTCCCGCGTGTCGAAGAAGCTCAAGTCCATCGGCGTCGTTTCGCTGCTGACGGTGGTCTCGCGGGTGCTGGGGCTGATGCGCGACCAGCTGGGCGCGGCGATCTTCGGCGCCAGCATGCTGAACTCCGCGTTTCTCACGGCGTTCCGGCTGCCGAACCTGTTCCGCCGCCTGCTGGGCGAGGGTTCGCTCACGGCGGCGTTCCTGCCGACCCTGCAGGAGGAGCTGCACGAGGGCGGCCAGCCCGGGGCGTTTGCCCTCCTGAACAAGGTGGTCAGCTGGCTCGCGGTCGTCACCGGCGGGCTCGTGGTGCTCGCGATGCTGCTCTTCAGCCAGTCGCGGCGGCTGACGGGGCAGGACGAGAAATGGTACCTCGTGGCGGACCTGACGGTGATCCTGTTCCCGTACTTGGCCTTCGTCTGCATCGCGGCGGCGCTGAACGCCACGCTGAACGTCTTCTCGCGCTTCACCGAGCCGGCGCTGTCGCCCATCTGGCTGAACCTCTCGATGATCGCCACGCTCGGCGGCGCGGGCCTGCACTTTGCGTCCACCCCGATGGGCGAGATGCACTGGCTCTGCGCCGGCGTGCTGCTCGGTGGCTTCCTGCAGATGACGGTGCCGGCGGTGGTGCTGGTACGCGAGGGCTGGCGGCCGCGCTTTGACCTCGCGCTGTCCCCGCGCGTGCGGGAGATCGCGCGGCTGATGACGCCGGGCTTCCTGGGCACGGCGATCTACCAGGTGAACATCTACGTTGCCGGCGTGCTGGCGTATGCGATCAGCGACTCGGCGGGCACGTTGCTGTTCTACGCGAACCGCCTGATGGAGCTGCCCATCGGCGTGTTTGCCATCGCCGTCTCGACGGTGGTCTACCCGCTCATCGCGCGGCACGCGGTCGAGCGCAAGTTCACCGCGATGGCCGACGATTACCGCAAGGGCATCCGGCTCATCCTCGTCATCAACGTCCCGGCGGCCGCCGGCCTGGCGCTGCTCAGCGAGCCCATCATCCGCGTCCTGTTCCAGCACGGCCAGTTCCTCGCCGCCGACACCGCGGCGATGGCGCCACTGCTGATGCTCTTCGCGGTGGGCATGCCGTTCTTCTCCATGGTGAACCTGACGGTGCGGGCGTTCTACTCGGTCAAGGACACCACGACGCCGGTGCGCGTCGCGCTGGCGGACTTCGTCGTGAACCTCACGCTCAGCCTCTCGCTGATGCGCTGGCTGGGCGCCGCCGGGCTCGTGCTGGCCAGCACCACCGCGATCATCGTGCAGACCCTGCTGCTCAACCGCGCGCTGGCGCGGAAGCTGCCGGAGATGCGGTTCGCCCCGCTGTGGCCGGCGGTCGGGAAGGTGGTGCTCGCCACGCTCGCCATGGGGCTGCTGGTGGGCGGCGGCTGGCACTGGCTGCAGGGCGCGGGCCTGGGGCACCGCCTGCGGGACGGGTTGGCACTGGCCGGCCTGATTCCGCTCGGCGTAGTGGTTTACGCTGCACTGTTGTGGCTGCTCAAGATCGAGGGCCGGGAGGAGTTCGCGGAGCTCGCCGGGCGGTTGGTGGGGCGGAAGCAAACCAGCGCATGAATTTCCCGGCCCCGGGTGAGACCACCGTGCGGCACAACGCCGCCGCCAGCCGCTTCGAGGCGGGCGAGGGCGCGTATCTCGCGGTGGCGGAGTATGTGATCGCGGACGGGCGCATGGTGTTCACCCACACGCTGGTGCCGCCGGAACTGCGCGGGCGCGGGCTGGCCGAGCAGCTCGTGCGGGCGGGCCTCGAGCTGGCCCGGGCCGAGGGCCGGCGGGTCGTGCCGCAGTGCTCCTACGTGGCGGCTTTCATCCAGCGCCACCCCGAGTTCCAGTCCCTGCTGGCCTAGTCCGGAGGGGATTTGCCAAACCCGTTGGACCGCGTTCAATGCGGACTCCCATGCCGCACCTGTTTGACCCGCTGACCCTCAAGTCCGTCACGCTCCGCAACCGTATCGGTGTTTCGCCGATGTGCCAGTATTCCGCGGAGGATGGCGTGGTGAACGACTGGCACCTCGTGCACCTCGGCTCACGCGCGGTCGGCGGCGCCGGCCTGGTGATCGTGGAGGCCACTGCGGTCACCCCCGCGGGGCGCATCACCCCCAGCGACACGGGCATCTGGGATGCGAAGCACGTCGAGCCGCTGGCCCGCATCAACCGCTTTGTGAAGCAGCACGGCGCGGTGCCGGGCATCCAGATCGCGCATGCCGGCCGCAAGGCCGGCGCGGCCCGGCCGTGGGAGGGCGGGGCGCATCTTACTGACGGTGCCGGCGGGTGGACCCCGGTGGCACCGAGCGCGCTGGCCTTCGGTGACGACCTCAACCGGGTGCCGCACGCCCTGACGCTGGAGGAAATCCGGCAGGTGCAGGCGGACTTCGTCGCGGCGGCACAGCGTTCGCTCGCCGCGGGTTTCGAGTGGCTCGAGCTGCACTCGGCGCACGGCTACCTGAGCCACGAGTTTCTCTCCCCGCTCTCGAACCGGCGCACCGACTCCTACGGCGGCAGTTTCGAGAACCGCATCCGTTTCCTCATCGAGATGACCAAGGCGGTGCGGGCCGTCTGGCTTGAGCGCCTTCCGTTCACCGTCCGGCTGTCCTGTACCGACTGGGTGGAGGGCGGGTGGGACATTGAGCAAACCGTCGAGCTGGTCCGCCGCCTGAAAGCGGAGGGCGTCGACCTGATCGACTGCAGCTCGGGCGGCAGTGTGCCGAGTGCGAAGGTTCCGGTGGGCCCGGGCTACCAGGTTCCATTTGCCGAGCGGATCCGCCGCGACGCGGGGATTGCCACGGCGGCGGTCGGCATGATCACCGACGCCAAGCAGGCCGATACGATTGTCCGTTCCGGCCAGGCGGACCTGGTGCTGCTGGCCCGCGAGGAGCTGCGCGATCCCTACTGGCCGGCGCACGCGGCGAAGGTGCTCGGGCAGACGGCCGCGCTGCCGGCGCCGGCGCAGTATCTCCGGGCCTGGTGAACGCCAACTTTTCCACATGAACCCGATTCCCTCCGATACCCTGCTGCAGGCCCTGCATTGGCGCTATGCCACCAAGAAGTTCGACCCGGCGAGGAAAATTCCGGCCGACACCTGGCAGGCCCTCGAACATGCCCTCGTGCTCTCGCCCTCCTCGGTCGGTCTGCAGCCATGGAAATTCCTGATCATTACGGATCCCGCCATGAAGGCGCGGCTGGTGCCGGCGGCATGGAATCAGTCGCAGGTGGCCGATTGCTCGCACTTCGTCGTGTTCACGGTCCGCCGAGACATCGGCGCGGACCATGTGGACCGGCACATCGCGCGGATGGCGGAGGTGCGTGGCGTGACGGCCGAGTCGCTGGGCGGATTCCGCCAGATGATCACCAGCAATATCGAGAAAGCCCGGGCCGAGCAGCGGCTCGACACCTGGCAGGCGCACCAGGTCTACATCGCCCTCGGCCAGTTCATGGCGAGCGCGGCGGTGCTCGGCGTGGACACCTGCCCGATGGAGGGTTTCGAACCGGTGAAGTTTGACGAGATCCTGGCGCTCACGGGCACCGGGTGGGCCTCGGTCGTCGCCTGTGCCGCGGGCTACCGCGCGGCGGACGACAAATACGCGACCGCCAAGAAAGTCCGGTTCAAACCGGATGACGTGATCGTGCGGATCTAGGCAAACACCGCCGAGCGCTCCGCCGCAGTGAGTTCGCGCCACGTGCCGGCGGCGAGCCCGCCCAGCGAGAATTGCCCGGTGCGCACGCGCAAGAGCCGCAGCGTCGGGTGGCCGATGGCGGCGGTCATCCGGCGGACCTGGCGGTTCTTGCCCTCGGTCAACTCCAGCGAGAGCCAGCTGTCCGGGACGTTTTTACGGAAGCGGATGGGCGGGTCGCGGGGCGCGACGGTCGGCGCCGGCTCGAGCAGGTGCGCGCGGCAGGGCAGCGTGGTGTAGTCGTCGATCGCGAAGCCGCCCTGCTCGAGCCGGGCGAGTGATTCGGGCGACGGCCGGCCCTCAACCTGCGCCCAGTATTCACGACGGTGGGCGTGCGCGGGGTCGAGCAGGCGGGTGTTGAGGCCGGGTTCGTCGCTCAGCAGCAGCAGTCCCTCCGAATCGGCATCCAGCCGGCCGAGGGCGTAAACGTCGCGCGGCAGCCCGAAATCCGCGAGCGTCTGCCAGCGGGAGCCCGGCTCCGGCGTGAACTGCGACAGGACGCCATAAGGTTTGTGGAGTGCGAGAAGCACGGAAAGAGCGGAACAGAAATCGTGGAAACGCGGAAGAGTGGAAACGTGAAAATTTCTACGCGCTTCCGTTTTTCTGCGTTCTCGCGATAGTGGCCGGAAATTCCACCCATGTGCGGCATGTTACCACCGTTCCGCGGTACGACTGAGCGAGCGCAGTTCATCACCTGGGCCAACCGGCAGCTCTGGCTCTACGGCTGCGACTTGGCAACCGAATGGCGGCAGGCGCAGGAGGAGGGCCGCGATCTGCGTCCCGTGGCCGAGCAATTCCGGCGGCTGCGCCGCACGGAGCCGGGGGCGAATTATCACGAGCAGTTGATTTCCGGCCGCCGCGACCTGCGCTGGTTCGAACGCGCGCTGGCGTTGACCGACCGCGTGCAGTCGCTGCCGATGCGCCGGGACCGGCCGCATGCCGAGCCGGACGACCTGCGCGGCATCCGGGCGGCGCGCGGACGCGGGCCGGTGGTGCCGCGCTGGCGGGGCGGCAAGGCGCAGTTTGCCGACCGGGTGCGCGGCGGGTTTTTGGGCCGCGTGGCCGGCTGCATGCTGGGCAAGCCGTTCGAGGGTGTGGATCGCGGGTCCATCCGGATCTACGCGGAGGAGACCGGCAACTGGCCATTGCGCGCGTACCAGCGACAGCCGACGCCGGCGGAGCTGCGGCGGATTATACGGCGCAAGCCCGTGCGTCCGGTCACCTCGTGGCAGCTGAAATTTTACATCGACCTCTGCGACGGCTTTCCCAGCGACGACGACATCAACTACACCGTGGCCGGCATGGAAGTGATGCGCCGGCACGGGGCTGACTTTACACCGACGGACATGGCCTCCCTGTGGGTGCAGCAGCTGCCGATCCTCGCCACCTGCACGGCGGAGCGCGCCGCCTACCGCAACTTCATCGAGGGCTGGCTGCCGCCCCGCAGCGCCTCGCGGCGCAACCCGTATCGCGAGTGGATCGGCGCGCAGATCCGCGCGGATTTCTTTGGCTACGCCGCGCCCGGTGACCCGGCACGTGCGGCGGATTGGGCCTGGCGCGACGCCTCGATCAGCCATGTGCGCAACGGCATCTATGGCGAGATGTGGGTCGCGGCGATGCTGGCCGCGGCCTTCGTGCTGCCGGACTGGCCGGCGATCATCCGGGCCGGGCTGGCGCAGGTGCCGCGGCATTCCCGGCTGCACGTGGGCATCAAGCAAATCCTCGCGCTGCATGCCACGGGAGTACCGCAGGAGGAGGTCATTGACGGCATCCACCGCGAGTGGAACGAGCTGACGGTCCACGGCTGGTGCCACACGATTTCGAACGCCCAGATCGTGGCGGCGGCGCTGCTATACGGCGGGGACGACTACACCACGACGATCGCGCTGGCGGTGGCGGCCGGGTTTGACACGGATTGCAATGGCGCGACCTGCGGCAGTCTCTGGGGCGTCCGGCACGGGGCCAAGGCGCTGCCGAAGCGCTGGCTCCGCCCGCTGCGCAACAAGCTCAAGACGAACCTCGCCGACTACCCCGTCATGCCGCTCGACGTGATGGCCGAGCGGATGGTGCAGGTGGCGGAATCGGTGCGGCGGTGAACCTGACGCCGGCGTGCCGCCGATGTGTTTCGGTGGGCTGCCGTGAGGCTTCCCGCGTCAGTGCATTTCCGCCGCGCAGGTGCCGATGGCGGGACGGTAGAAGTTGAACTGCACGTTGGGATGGTCGGCGAGGAGCGACATCGGGACCGCGGAGTCGGCGAGCTTTTTGGCGATCATCAGCGTCGTCAGCCGCATGCCGAAGGGGTTGTCGTGCATGCCGGCGTGCCAGATGGAGACCTTCTCGGCCTGCCACGTCTCCACCGGGCCCACGCTGGCGGCCTGGGTGGGGACGAGCGAGACGTTGCCACCGCCGGAGGTGCGGGCGTTCTGGATGACGGTCATGGGGTGCAGGTCCACGATGCGCGTGCGCAGCTTGCGGTACTCGGCGGGCGAGGGCGGCGCGGATTTGAATCGGCCGGTGCGGGGGAGCGGGTCGTTGAACGCCCAGTGTTTCACCTCGCCCTGGCCGCCCTGCATGACGACGCAGCGCACGGCATTGAAGCTGCGGCTGTAGGCGGCGAAGTCGCCAGTGGGGAAGTGCAGGTGCGCCGCCGGCATCGCGAGCGGGCGGGCGATGCGGCGGAAGCAGAGGTCCAGATCGGCCTTGGCGAACGAGAGCGGGTGGGTGAGCGGCACGGGCTGGCCGTCCTCCACCCACTCGTCCATGCCCCAGAAGTGGGCGTGGTGGAGCTTGAGCCCGAGGGCGTTGACCATCTGCGCGACGAGCGGGAGCTGCTCCGTCGGGCCGATGGGCCCGCAGATGCCGGCGGGATTGTCGGGCGTGGCCTGCCGCCAGGCGGTGAGGTATTCGAGCGCCTCCGCGACGTAGAACTCCTCCAGAGTGTCGTACATCACGACCTGGAAGCCGGGTCGGCTGAGCTGGCGGAGATCCTTCTCGGTGAGGCGGGCGGCGTCGTGGAGCAACGCGGGTTCGAGCGTGGTGTAATCCCACCACGCGGGGGCGACTTTGCTGAGGGGGCGGCTCATGATGGAAGGAGGTGGGTGTGACCCGGCAGCAGGGCGCACAGCGGATCGTAATCGGCGGCGGCGAAGCCGAGGTGCGAGTGCCGCCGCCAGCCCTCGGCGAATTCGTACCGGCCCGAGAGTGCGCCGGCCTCGCGGCTCATTGCGGTCATCGAGTCGAGGTAGGACGACATGCCCTGCGTGGCGTCGAGCCAGGCCTGCTGGCTGCGGTGGCAGGCCAGCAGCGCGCGTTTCCGGGCCATCACCGGGGAGATATTCACGCAGAAATCCGGCGGCACGGGCCGGCGCAACCCGTCTTTCAGGCCGTGCGGGAGGGCGTGGTAGAGGGCGACCGGGCTGTCGTACGGCGGCGCCGGGGGCTCGGTCGGGAAGTTCGGCGCCGCACGGGAGAAGGCGGCGGTCACGAGCAGCCGGGCCGTGTTCTGGTGGTCCTCCATGTAGTCCTCGGGCGAATGGGTGAGGACCAGGGTGGGGCGGATCGCCCGCACCACGGCGGCCACGCGCCGGAGCGAGGGCTCGTCGTAGAAGATGCGGAAGTCGTCGAACAGCGGCGGATGCAGCGTCGCGCCGGCCAGCGCGGCGGAGGCCTGCGCCTCCCCGCGGCGGAGGCGGATGATCTCATCGCGGGGCAGGGTCGTGGTCCCGCAGTCACCGCTGCCGAGGTTCCAAAAGTGCAGCTCGGCGCCGGCGTCGCGCAGGAGGAGCAGCGTGCCCGCCATCATGAACTCGATGTCGTCGGGATGGGCGACGGCGGCGAGAACGATGGGACGGGGCGGGGAGGGTTCCACGGAAGCGCGGGTGCGGGACGGGCAGGATGGTAGGGGCGCCCGGGCCCGCTCTCAACTGCGGAGTGCCGGCCCGCAGGCGGCCGGCGAACGAAGGGGGCTTATTTGGCCGGCGCGGGTTTCCAGGTGGCGGTAAACTTGTAGTGGCCGGCGGCCAGAGTGCAGGTGATGACGCCGGAGGAGGCTTTCACCGCGGCGACGCCGGGCGTGCGGGCGAGCGGCGTCTTGCCCTCGGTGATCTTCGCCTTGCCGGGCACCGGGAAGCGCGCGGTCGCCGTCGTGTTGGGCGGGACGATGACCTCCCAGTCGAAGCGGCCGGCGTGGAGTTTCCAGGCGCTGAGGATGTTGCCGTGCGGGCTGTGGAGCGCACCGCGGGCGGAGGTAAGTTCGCCGCCCGGTTGCGGGGCGAGGCGGAGGCGCTTGAAGCCGGGCTCCTCCTCGGCGAGGTCCACGCCGGCGACGACGGCATAGAGCCAGGAACCGATCGCGCCGTAGGCGTAATGGTTGAAGGAGTTCATGCCCTTGTCCTGGAAACCGTTTTCCTTGGTCCAACCGTCCCAGCGCTCCCAGATGGTGGTGGCGCCTTGGGTGACGGCGTAGAGCCACGACGGCCACGCCTTCTGGTGCAGGAGCTTGTAGGCGACGTCCGCCCGGCCGAAACGCGAGAGCACGTGGGGCAGGTAGGAGGCGCCGACGAAGCCGGTGCTGAGCTTGTTGCCGCGCGTCTCGATGTCGCGGACGAGCTCGGCGAGGAGCTTCGGGCGCAGGGCGACGGGGGCCAGGTCGAACTGCAGGGTGAGCACGTAGCTGGTCTGCGTGAGGCCGGTGGCGAGGCCGTCGCCGGTGAGGAAACGTTTCTGGTAGGCGCGGCGGATGCGCGCTGCCAGCTGCTCGTAGCGGACGGCGTCGGCGGTGCGGCCGAGCACACGGGCCATCTTCGCGACGAGCGTGGTGCTGTAGGCGAACAATGCGGTGCCGATAAGGTCCTTCGGCGTGTTGCCGAAGACGTTGCCGCTGCCGTCGAGGGCGAGCCAGTCGCCGTAGCCGTGCCAGACCTTGGTGTCGGGATGCGACCGGATGAGGTTGCGGGCCTGCCCCTCCATGAAACCGATGAACTCGGTCAGCGACTCAAAGTGCCGGGCGAGGAGCGCCTTGTCGGCGTAGCACAGGTACATGGTCCACGGGCAGATCACCGCGGCATCCGCCCAGGCGGGGCCGCCGTCGGCGCCGACGCCGTCGATGTGCGGGGCGACCGAGGGCATCTGGCCCTCCGACCCCTGCGCGTCGGCGATGTCGCGCTGCCACTTGTTGAAGAACGCGGCGACGTTGCGGTTCCACGCGGCGGTGCGGCTGAAGACCTGCGCGTCGCCCATCCAGCCGAGGCGCTCGTTGCGCTGTGGGCAGTCGGTCGGGACCTCGAGGAAGTTGCCGCGCTGGCCCCAGTCGATGTTGCTCTGGAGCTGGTTGATGAGCGGGTCGCTGCAGGAGAAGGTGCCGGTGCGCGGCGTGTCGCTGTGCAGCACGATGCCGGTGATGGCGTCGGGCAGGAGGCCGTCGGGGGCGGGCTGGCCACGGAGCTCGACGTAGCGGAAGCCGTGGAAGGTGAACTTCGACTCCCAGGTCTCGCCCGCAGGATCGCCGCGGAGGATGTAGTGGTCGGTCTGGCGGGCCTCGCGGAGGTTGTCGGTGTAGATGGTGCCGTCGGCGTTGATGATCTCGGCGAACTTCAGGCGGATGACCTGGCCGGCGGGCCCGCGGACGTGCAGCCGCACGCGGCCGACCATGTTCTGGCCAAGGTCGAACACCCACTTGTGCGAGGGCCAGCTGGCGATCTTGTTCGGCGGCGCGATGGGCTTCAGCTCCTGCGTGGCGCGGACGCACGGCCCGAGGGTCGGGGAGAGCTCGATGGCGGGGGCGGCAAACTCCGTGACCGGCACCCACGCGCTGTCGTCGTAGCCCGGCTCGCTCCACCCGCGCAGCTCGCGGCGCGCGTCATGGGTTTCGCCGTTGATCAGGTCGGACTCGACGATGGGGCCGAAGGCGGTTTTCCAGCCCGAGTCCGTGGCGATGGTCTGGGAGGTGCCATCGGTGAACGTGAGCATAAGCTGGGCGAGCAGGTGGGGGCGCTCGCCGTAATAGTTGCGCTCGCGCCAGCCGAGATGGCCGCAATACCAGCCGTCGCCGAGGATGGCGCCGGCGGCGTTGGCGCCGGGGCGGAGCAGGGCGGTCACGTCGTAGGCCTGGTACTGGACGCGCTTCTTGTACTCGGTCCAGCCGGGCGTGAAGACGTCGCCGCCGACGCGCTGGCCATTGAGCTGGAACTCGTAGAGCCCGAGGGCGGTGGCATAGAGCCGGGCCGAGGCGACCTTCTTGCCGACGTTGAAAATGGTGCGGAGGTAGGGGCTCGGGGCGCCGTTCTCGGGACCGCCGGCGAGGGCGGCGCCGATCCACGTGCCGCGCCACTCCTGCGGCGCGAGCAGGCCGGTCTCCCAGAAGGCTGGGGCGCTGGCGCTGCGGCGGTTGCGCTCGTCCCACACCTCGACGCGCCACCAGGCGCGCTGGCGCGAGACCAGGGGCCGGCCGCGGTAGGGAATCTGGGTGGTGGCGTCGGAGCGCACGCGCCCGCTGTCCCAGAGGTCGGCGGCGCCGGTGCGGGACGTGGAGACCGTGATGCGGTAGGCCGTCTGCCGGGCGTTGCGCCGGTCGCCGGTGGCGAGCCGCCAGCCCAGGTGCGGGGCGGCGTCATGCACGCCGAGCGGGTTGTCGAGATGGTTGCAACGCAGCTGGACGGGGAGGGTGGGTGCGGCCATGTGGTTTGTGCGGGATGAGAAAATGGGGTTTGCCGGGTGCGTAGCAAGGACGGGTTGCGGCACAATCAGCTTGGCCCCGGCGGCCCAAAGTGGGAATCTGCGCCCGTGCCCCACCTGAAGGAAATTTCCCACGCGTACGTCTGTGTCATGGCTGGCGGCAGCGGCGAGCGCTTCTGGCCGATGAGCCGCCACCGCACCCCGAAGCACCTGCTGAAGCTCTTCTCCGACCGGACGCTGGTCGAGGAGACGGTGCGGCGGCTCGACGGGGTGGTGGCCCGGGAGAATATTTTTGTGCTGACCAACGAGGCCCAGCTGGAGGGTACCCGCGCAGCGCTGGAAGGGCTGCTGCCGGCCGGGCAGATCATCGCGGAGCCGGCCAAGCGCGACACGGCGGCCGCCGCGGCGCTGGCCACGGGGCTGGTGCGGGCGCGCGATCCCGAGGGCGTGCTGGCGCTGCTCCCGGCCGACGCCTACATCCGGGACACGGCGACCTTCGCGAAACAGCTGCGGGCCGGGCTGGCCCGGGCGTCGGAAACGAGCGCGCTGCTGACCTTCGCCATCAAGCCCGGCCATGCGGCGACGGGATTCGGCTACCTGGAACTGGGCGCGGCGGTGGAGGGCGACAGCGGGTTCCGCCGCGTCGTGCGGTTCGTGGAGAAACCCGACCCGGCCACGGCGGCGCGCTACGTGGCGAGCGGCAGGTTTGCGTGGAACGCCGGCATGTTTGTCTGGAGCGCGAACGCCTTTCTCGCGGAGGCGGAGCTGCACACGCCCAAGCTGGCCAAGTTCATCCGCGAGTTCCCGCGGGGCGACCCGAACGCGTACCTCGCGGGCCGCTTCCTCACGCTCATGCCCAAGGTTTCGGTGGACTATGCGATCCTGGAGAAGGCGGCGGCGGTGGAGACCCTGCTGGCGGAATTTGACTGGGATGACGTCGGGGTCTGGACCGCGCTGCCGGCCTACCTGCCCCGCGACGCCGAGGGCAACGCCACGCGCGGCCACGTCGTCAGCATCGCCGGCGCGGCGAACAATATCGCGCTGAGCAACGGCCGCGTGGTCGCGCTGGTGGGCGTGAAGGACCTGGTCGTGGTCGAGACGGCCGACGCCGTGCTGGTCTGCCACCGCTCGGCGGTGGACGAGATCAAGAAACTGATGCCGCACCTGCCGAAGGACGTGCTGTAAGGCCGGAGATCAGAGGCCAGAAGTCAAAGGTCCGTTCCGGATGGTGTAAGCGAGTAATTGTCCATGCCGGCGAGATATTCGCCGGACTTGACTGATTTCTGACCTCTGCGGGATGGTCTGTTACCGCGCGGCCCACACCATGCCGCGGAGGGTGAGCTCCAGCTGTGCGGGGTAGGACGTGAACTCGGAGCACACATGGCCGCTGGCGGAGTAGAACACCCGGCCCTTGCCGTGGACTTTCTTCCAAACGAAGGGCATGACCACGCCGTTGGTCCACTGGGCGCTGACCGACTGGTGCGTCGAAGTGGCGAGGACCTCGTTGCGGGGGTCGGTGAGCATGTAGTACTGCTCGCTGCGGACCTTGAAGTCGGCGATGCCCGCCGTGATCGGGTCCTTTTTGTTCACGATATTGATCGTGTAATCCTTGAGGCCGTCCGGGTGGGCGACGAACTGGCCGCCGGTCATCCACTGCCAGTCGGTGTTGCCGCGAAATGCGTCACACATCCCGCCGTGAAATCCGGCGATGCCGACGCCGCCGAGGACGGCGTCCACGGCGCCCTTCGACTGCTCGGGCGTCATCGTGCCGCAGGTCCAGATCGGGACGATCAGGTCCACCTGGGCCATCTTGGCCGCGTCGGTGAAGACCTCGAGCTTGTCCGAGATCTCCACGTTGAATCCGCGCTCCTTGAGCTTGGGTGCGAAGAATTCGGCGCACTGTTTCGGTTCGTGGCCATCCCAGCCACCCCAGACGATGAGGGCATTTTTCATGGAAAATCAGGAATCAAGTTCATTGGGCGCGAGGCTGGCGGGCACGGCCGCCGGGCGGGCGCAGGTGGTGGTGAGCGTGATGTGGCGGCCGGTGGTGGAGGACTTTTCGAAGGCCTCCATGATCTCGACCACGTGCTGGGCGAGTTCGCCGCTGGCGCGGTGGGCGCGCTCGCGGCGGAGGATGGAGTAGGCCATGTCGGCGACGCCAGCGCTGCGGGAACGGTCGCTAGTGTGGGCCTGCGGGAGTTCGTCGTAGGTCTTGCCGTCCTTGCTGCGCAGCCGCACCGGCCCGTTGAAGTTGTTCGGGTCGGGCACCTCCATCGTGCTTTCGGTGCCGTAGAGCAGCAGGCAGGGCAGCGGGTAGGGCCAGGTGTCGAAGCTCATGACCACGGTAGCGGTGGCGCCGCTGGCGAAGTCGAGCGTGCCGGTGAGGTGGGTGGGCGTCTCGACGGGGATGCGGGTGCCGTTGAACGGCTGGCTGGTGATGAGCCGCTCGGGAAACGCGGCCGAGGTGGAGCCGCCGACGCGCTTGACGGGTCCGAGGAGGTTGACGAGCGCCGTGATGTAATACGGGCCCATATCGAACATCGGGCCGCCGCCCTTCTCGTAGTAAAATTGCGGGCTGGGGTGCCAGCTCTCGTGGCCGCGGCACATCATGAAGGCGAGCGCGGCGACGGGGCGGCCGATCGCGCCGGCGTCGACGGCGGCGCGAGCCGTCTGGATGCCCGCGCCGAAAAACGTGTCGGGCGCGCTGCCGACGAGGAGGTTTTTACTCTTCGCCAGCGCGAGGACCGCGGCGCCGTCGGCCGAGGTGAGGGCGAAGGGTTTTTCGCAGTAGGCGTGCTTGCCGGCCTGCAGCGCGGCGGTGTTCACCGAGGCGTGGGCCTTGGGCACGGTGAGGTTGACGACGATCTCGACCTCCGGGTCCTTCAGCAGGTCCGCGACCGTGGCGCAGGCGCGGATGCCGTATTTCTCGGCCTTGGTCTTGGCGCGGGCCGGATCCAGGTCGGCGCAGGCGACGAGATTGAGGATGTCGAATTTCTTCGAGCCATTGAAGTACGCGTCGCTGATGTTACCGCAGCCGACGATGCCAACGTTTACTTTTCGGGCCATGGGAAAGGGTTATGAAACTCGCTCCAAGGGGTAGGCGTCAAGCGGCGGCTGGCCGCGAGGCCCGGTATTCGAGTCACGAAAGGTCGACTGCATTGCGGCTTCTGGGACCGGCGGCGGCCGGGGCGAGCAGGGCCTGCACCTCCTCGTCGGAAGTCTGGGCGAAGTCCTCGTAGAACTGGCCGACGCCGAAAAATTCCTCCGGCACCAGCACGGCGGCGATCTCGTCCGCCTCGGGGGACATCTCCTGGCAGGTCGCGGCCGAGATGACCGGGGTGGCGACCACAATCTTCCTTGCCTGCAGGTGACGCAGCACGCCGATCGCCGCGCGCACGGTCGCGCCCGTGGCGATGCCGTCGTCCACGAGAATCACGGTACGGCCCCGGATGGCAGGCATGGGGCGACCCTGGCGGTAGAGCTGCTCCCGGCGCGCCAGTTCGACCTGCTCCCGCGCGATGGTTGCGTCGATCGCCCGGTCGGGAATTTCCAGCGAGGCGATGACGCGCTGGTTGAGGACCCGCACGCCACCGGTCGCGATGGCACCCATCGCCAATTCCTCCTGTCCCGGCACGCCGAGCTTTCGCACGATGAGCACGTCGAGCGGCGCGTGCAGGCGCCGCGCGACGACCGCGGCCACGGGGACCCCGCCGCGCGGGAGGCCGAGGACGATCAGGTCCGGGCGGTTGGCGTACTGGCCGAGCCGTCCGGCAAGAAGCTCACCCGCCTCGGTGCGGTTGCGAAATCGGGTTCTCATGTCAGGCGGGATGCAAATAGCCCGCGAACCAACCGGCGGCCAGGGCGGCGACCTGCTCCAGCGTTCCCGGTTCTGAAAACAAATGCGTGGCGCCGGGCACGAGCGTGAGCCGTTTCTCGCAGCGCAACTGTTCGTACGCCTCCTGGTTGAGCCTGACGACGACCTCATCGCGCGCGCCGACGATGAGCAGGGTGGGCGCCGTCACGCTGGACAGGGCCTTGCCCGCAAGATCCGGCCGGCCGCCGCGGGAAACGACAGCCTGGACGAGCGGCCCCAGCTCGGCGGCCGCCACCAGTGCGGCTGCCCCGCCCGTGCTCGCGCCGAAGAAGCCGATGCCCAGTCCACGGGTCCCGGTCTGCTGGGAAGTCCAGCGGGCCGCCACCGCCAGCCGTCTCGCCAGCAGCCCGATGTCAAAGCGCAGGTGGCCGTCGATAGCGTCCTCGTCCTCCTCGTCCACCGACAGCAGGTCAAACAGCAGCGTCGCCATGCCGGCGGACTGGAACACCTTTGCGACGAACTGGTTGCGTGGGCTGTGCCGGCTGCTGCCGCTACCGTGGGCAAAGAGCACCACGCGGGTGGCGCCCGCGGGGATGACCAGATCTCCAGCCAGGACCACACTCCCTGCGGCAATGCGGATGGCCCGGGCCAGGGTCTGGCCGGGTTGTTCAACGGGGGCGGGGGTCGCGTGGGCGTGCCGGCGGTGGCCCTCCGGAAAATTGGGCAGAAAAGTCATGGCGGTCCCGGTGGTTTGGGGAGGACGCGGGTCTTTCGTTCGCGGTGGAAAAGTACGTCCATCGGGTTGGCGGCGCTGTGCACCCATTGCCAATCCCTCGGCATTACTTGCGCCCTGCGGGCAATGCAGCGCCGGGGTGGGCCAGCGTCTTTTTCATCCGGGACAGTGCCCGCCGGTCCCGAAAGCAACGGCCGGCTAGGGCGCGATAGGAACGCCACAAGGCGGACCGCCGCCGCGCCAGCTCCCGACGGGTGGTCCTGGGTATTTCTCCCGTCGGCGTCTTCTCCGTGGCCAGGCGGGCCAGGATTAGGTCGAGGTCGTGGATCGCGCCCTGCATGGACTGGCAGCGGTGCAGTAGTTCGAGTTCATCCGTGCAGGCCGGGCCCAGCGCCAGTTGGAGCACCTCCGCCATGTACCGGAATTTCTTCAGCGCGACCCGGGCAGGGTGGATGGAGCGCGCATCCGCCAGCGCCCGCCGCTGGAGTTCCGCCATGCGGTCGAACCTCCGGGCCATCATGCTGCCCAGCAACCGGTGCAAGCGCCGGTCGGAACGTCGGTCCGTGGGCATCCAGCTCAGGAATTTCCCGAGGGCCGTGATGCGCTGGGCGAGCCCGGGCTTCCGCAGCTTTTGCGCCAGTAACCGTGATTCGCGCGCCTCCTCCGCCAGCAGCTGAGCGCGAAAGAGCCCCAGTTCCACTTCCGCCCCGGACATCCCGGCGAGGAGCGATAACTGCACGTGCAGGTCGCGGAGCGCGCTGGAGGAGGTCAGCCGGCGTTTCACCAGGCGCCGGGCCTCGGTGAGTGCGGAAAAGAAATACATCACCTCCAGCAAATCGAGGCAGGCCAGCAGGCGCCGGGCCTCGGTGCGCAACTCATGCACGGAGTCCTCGGTGCAGTTTTGCCGGCAGCGTCGCCGGGCATCACGGTGGCGTTGCCAGTGCCGCTGGAGTGCCTCGCCCAGCAGGTGCAAAACGAGGACTGGCATCGGCGCGGCCCCCGGTGATCAAACGGCTGCGGTGTGCGGGGCCGGCGATGGCCGGCGCATCCCGCGGAAGGCGGTAACGGCGCTGAGCACCGGTGGCGCCCAGCGCAGGATCGTGCGCAGCACGCCGGGGCGGGATGCCGCGGCGCGGGTGGCCATTGCGCCCAGCGGCACCGCGGCGAGCTTCACCAGCGGGGCAAGGCGGCACCAGAGGCTCCACGCCGTGTCGAACCAGACCAGCGGCCGGGTGGCGCGCTCGGCGGCCTCGGCGCAATCCGTGCGGCGGCGGGCGATCACCTGCTGCAGCGCGGCCTTGGCCCGGGACAACTCGGTCAATTCTCCCTCGGGATACATTCGCGGTCCTGTTTGAGTTCCTCGATGGTCGCCGCAAAGGGGCGCGGCTGGCGGGCAAGGAAGCGCCGGAGCGCGACGATGATCGCCACGGCGGCGCCGGCATAAGCCAGCGCGAGCCCGCCCAGGACGGCGAGCCGGGCGCTCTCCCAGAAGAGATAGACGAGCGCCAGGCTGGCGAAGGTGAGCGCCATCATGCTGGCGAAGATAGCCGCGCTGATCCAGATGAAGGTCTGGATCAGGCGGAGTTTCTCCTCCTGAAGTTCAAGCGACACCAGTTCGATGCGGTCCTGCACGCTGGCAAGGAGACCGCGGCCGAAGTGGCGGATGGAGTCCAGGAGGCCCGGTGACGAGTCGGTGGGATCCATGCTAGCCGGGGTTTACTTTGAGCGGCGTCCGATGAGCACCCCGACCAACATGCCAACGCCAAGGGCGACGGCCATCGACTGATACGGATTCTCGCGAATCTTGTGGTCGGTGTAGCGGACTCCCTTGATGAATTTCTGCTTCGTGCCCTCGTAGAGGTGGGCGAGGCGTTCCTGGGCGGCTTCGAAGCGCGCGCGCACGGCCTCAAGCGCCTCCTGCGAATGCTCGGTCATTGAATCGCCCGTCATTTTCTCGGCCTCGGCCATCAAGGCGCGGAGTTCCTTCAGGAGTTCCTCCGGCGTCTGGGCCTGGATTGGAGTCTCAGTGCGAATTTTCATGGTGATGTTGGTTTAAGGTCTGGCGGTTAGCCGCCGCTATCGGAGCGACCTCGTTTCCGACGCCAGAACATGCCACCGGAATCGAAAAATACTGCGCAGTTTTGGACAAAATTACTGTGCATTATTTGCAGCGGCGCCGGCTGGCGCCCGGCGTCCGCGCGCTCGAGTGGCGGAGGCTGACGAGCATCGTGCCCTTTGTCCGGGACCACGGATCGGCCCTAATCCTCAGGGCAGGCCCTTCTTAGCCCGCCTTCGTTCCGTCGGAGCGGGGCTTCGGCGGGCACTTTTCTTTCGGATTCCGAAAGAAAAGTGGTGGCAAGGCCCGGAATCGAACCGGGGACACAAGGATTTTCAGTCCTCTGCTCTACCAACTGAGCTACCTTGCCAAGAGTGGAGCGGCGAACAAAGGGCGGCCCGGCGGGGGCGTCAACGGGAAATTCCGCCGGCCGGGTCCCGGGTCACCGGAGCCGGCGGGCGGCACCTGTGGCGCCGCAACTCCCCGGAAGTGGCGCGGGTTGGGTGAATATCCTCCCGCCGATGGCTCCAATTCAACAGTTGCATGGCGATTGGCAAGATATGCGCAGTCAGGGGCGGGCCATTCTGGCATTATCCGTTGGCCTCAGGGTTGCCCGGGGCCATTTCCCATGCCCAGGTCCAACCACGCTAACTGTAGAAAAGTGCTCGAAAGTGGTCGGAGCCAAGGTTCCACTTGCCGCAGCCTGTTCCCATGACCTCGGAAAAACAACCGACAGCAAACGCAAAGTTCAACTGGGCCACGATTGAGCGGGAGGGCCCGCCGAAGCGCACGGCCGGGGAGCGCACCACGGATTTCAGGGAGATCTACGGGGAGTACGACGAGGCGACCGTGCGCGAGCAGGCGAGCCGCTGCATCCAGTGCCCGAACGCCCTCTGCATGAACGGCTGCCCGCTCTCGAACCGCATTCCGGAGTGGCTCGCGCTGGCGGCGCAGGGCCTGTTCCTCGAGGCCGCCGCGGTGTCGCGCGCCACGAGCAACATGCCCGAGATCTGCTCGCGCGTGTGTCCGCAGGAAAGGCTGTGCGAGGGCGCATGCATTCTGAACGGCAAGGCCGAGCCGGTCGCGATCGGCTCGGTGGAGCGGTTCATCAACGACTATGCCTTCAACCACGGCGCGGTCGATGCGGTGCAGGTGATGCCGAACGGTTTTCGGGTGGCCGTGATCGGCTCCGGCCCGGGTGGCATGTCCTGCGCGGACGAACTGGTCCAACTCGGCTATGGCGTCACGATCTTCGAGTCACTGCTGATTCCCGGCGGCCTGCTGGTGAACGGCATCCCGGGATTCAAGCTCGAGAAGGACATCGTCGAGCGGCGGTTCGAGCTGCTGGTGAAGCGCGGCGTGAAAATCGAACTGGGCGTGAAGGTTGGCTGGGACGTTTCCCTGGCCCACCTCCGGCGCGACTACGATGCGGTCTTCCTGGGCGTTGGCGCGCAGAAGCCGAAGGCGCTTGACGTGCCGGGCGGCGAGCTGGCCGGGGTGGTGGATGCCCTGCCGTTCCTCGTGCAGAAAAACGTCAACTCGCCGCTGGTCGACCTCCCGGATATCGACGTCAAGGGCAAGCGGGTTGCGGTGCTGGGCGGCGGCGACACGGCGATGGACTGCCTGCGCACGGCGCTGCGCTGCGGCGCGAGCGAGGTCGTCTGCCTCTACCGCCGCGACCTCGCGAACATGCCCGGCAGCCGGAAGGAATATTACAACGCGATGGAGGAGGGCGCCCGCTTCGATTTCCTGACCAACCCGATCAAGCTCTCGGCGGGGCCGTCGGGTGGCGTGGCCGCGGTGGAGTGCGTGAAAATGGCGCTGGGTGAGCCGGATGCGTCCGGCCGCCGCAAGCCCCGCCCGGTGCCTGGTTCCGAATTCACCGTGCCCGCCGACGTGGTGCTGGTGGCGTACGGGTTTGACGCCGTGCCGTTCCCGGCCGGCAGCGACTTTGCGACGATCGCCGTCGAGGACTGGGGTGCGTTCCGGGTCGACCGGAGCCAGATGACCAGCGTGCCCGGGGTCTTTGCCGGTGGCGACTCCGTGCGCGGACCGAGCCTCGTGGTGCACGCGGTGCGCGATGGCCGCAAGGCGGCGCAGGGGATCCACCGCTACCTGCAGCCAACCGTGGCGCGGTAAGCAGTCACCCACGCGGCTGCCTTAGAACAGCCCCAGCAGGACCGAGGGGAAAATGCCGAGCGCGATGAGCAGGGCGGCGGCGACGACGAGCGTCAGCGCGGCGGCGCGCGGCACCGGGATCTTGGCCGCGCCGGCGGCCGGGGCGGACACCAGGGCTTGCTTGAGGATGATCAAATAGTAGTAGAGCGCGACGGCGCTCAGCGCGATGGCGAGGATGGTCAGCCAGCCGGCGGGCGAGGCGATGCCGGCCATCTGCAGCGCGGCGGCGAACACGGCGAATTTACCAAAGAAACCCGCCAGCGGCGGGATGCCGGCCAGCGACAGCACAAACACCAGCAGACAGCCGGAGAGCAGCGGCGAGCGCTGGTGCAGGCCGGCAAGGTCGGTGATCTCCTGGCAGCGTCCGTGCCGCTCGACGACCGCGATGACGCCGAACGCGCCGGCGGCGGCGATGCCGTAGGTGGCGGCGTAGTAGAACAGCGGCCCCGGTCCCGACTGGCCGGCGCTCAGGATGCCGAGCAGGAGGGCGCCGGCGTGGGAGATGGCCGAGTAGGCGAGCAGGCGCCGGACGTTCGTCTGGGCGAGCGCGGCAAAGTTACCGAGGAGCAGCGAGGCGCCGGACAGCAGGGCCACGACGATCAGCCAGCCGGGATAGTTGTGCTGGGCGGTGAACTGGCCCGACACCGAGCCCAGCCCCGACCAGAGCAAGCGCCAGAACAGGGCGAAGCCGGCGAGCTTGGAGGCGGAGGCAATCAGAGCGGCGGACGGGGTCGGCGCGCCCTGGTAGGCGTCGGGCGCCCAGAGGTGGAACGGCGCCGCGGCCGCCTTGAAGCCGAAGGCCACGAGCACCATCACGAGGGCGACCGCCAGCAGCGGGCTCATGGCTTGGTAGCCGAGGACATGGGAAATCTCGCCGAATCCGATCGAGCCCATGAGACCGAAGAGCAGGCTGAAGCCAAAGAGCAGGAAGGCGGCGGATACCGCCCCGAGCAGGAAATATTTCAATGCCGCCTCGGCGGACTCGGGGCGCGACCGGTCGTAGCCGGCCAGCACGTAGAGCGAGAGGCTGGCGAGTTCCACCGCAAGGAAGGCCATCAGGAGCTGCTGCGCGACCGCCATCTGGAGGAAGCCGACCCCAGCGAACAGGATCAGCGCGATATACTCCGCCGGCTGGCGCGACAGGGGCGCCGCGGTGACCACGCCCAGCGTCAGCAGCATGAGCGCCAGCACGCCGACGCGCACGGCGACGGCAAGCGTGTCGAACATGAGCGTCCCGCCGAAAACCGCCCCGACCGGCCCGGTGGCCAGCACGAGCACGCCGGCGGCCAGCACGCCCAGCGCACCGATCAGCACGGCGAGGTTCAGCCGCCAGGCGAGGGTCTGGCGGCGGCCCGCCACCAGATCGAGGCCGATGACGGCCAGCGCCGCCACCACGAGGGCGGCCTCGGGCGCGAGGGCGCGGAAGAGTCCGGCGTAGAGCGAGTTCATGGCGTGCCTTTCTTGAGCACCGCCTGGAACAGAGGCGACTGGAGCGCCGGCATGATCCAGTTGAGCAGCAGGTCGGGTTTCAGGCCGATGATGACCGTGGCGGAAAGGAGGAGCAGGGAGCCGAGTTTCTCGGGCAGGGAGATCGGCGGCAGCGGATGGGCGGCGGCCGCGGCGACCTCAGCCGGGTCGACCTTGCCGAAGAACACGACCTGAATGACGCGCAGGGTGAAGGCGGCGGCGATGAGGACGCCGACGGCCGCGACCAGCGCCCAGATGTGCGAGGTCTTCCATGCGCCGATGAGGATGGTCAGCTCGGCGGGAAAACCGCTGAACCCGGGCATGCCCATCGAGGCGAGGCCGGCGAGGACGAAGACCACGGTGGCGAAGGGCAGCAGCCGGTGCAGCGGCAGGCGCTGCAACTCGGCCAGCTGGCGGGTGTGCGTGCGCTCGTAGATCATGCGGCCGACCACGGCGAACAAGAGGCCGGCGATCACGCCGTGGGAGAACATCTGCAGCACGGCGCCGCCCACGGCGCGGGTGTTGGCGGCGGCGAGGCCCAGCATCACGAAGCCCATGTGGCTGACGCTGGAGTAGCCGATGACGAACTTGAAGTCGTCCTGCACCAGCGCGATGAGGCCGGCGTAGACGATGCCCACCACGGCCAGCCAGCCGATGACCGGCTGCCAGGCGAGGAAACCCACGGGGAACAGCGGCATGGCCACGCGCAGGCAGCCGTAGGCGCCGAGTTTCATCACCACACCCGCGAGGAGCATGGACGCGGCGGTGGGGGCGGCGACGTGGCCGGTCGGGGCCCAGGTGTGCAGCGGGAACAGGCCCGCCAGCGTGGCGAAGCCGAAGAAGACCAGGGCAAAGATGATGACCACCTGGGTGTGGGGCAGGGTGACGGCGGCGGCGGCGAGTTCATTCAGCCCGAAGCCGGTGGCGCCGCCGGCCGCGTAGGTCCAGAGCAGGCCGGCCAGCACCATGGCGCTGCCCGCGAAGGAATAGAGCGCGAGCTTCATCGCGCCGTACTCGCGGCGGGTGGAGCCCCAGTTCGCGATCAGGAAATATTTCGGGACGATCGCGATCTCGTAGAACACGAAGAACAGGAAGGCATCGGCGCTGAGGAAGACGCCGTAGACGCCGCCGATCAGCGCGAGGAAGAGCGCGAAGAACTCGCCCGTGCGCTCCTCGATGTTCCAGGAGAAGAGAATGCCGGCCGTCGCCGCGATGCCGGTCAGCACCACGAGCGTCAGGCTGATGCCGTCGGCGGCGAGGTGGTAGTGGATGCCGAGCTGGCTGACCCACGGCACGTCCACCAGGGTCTGCAGGCCGGCGCCGGGGACGAAATTCCCCGCGGCGACCAGCGAGAGGCCGAGGCCCGCGACGGCGGTGGCGAGCGCGATGCCGCGCGCGAGCGACGCGGAACGGGCGCCGCCGAGGAGCGCGAGCAGCGCCCCGGCGAAGGTCACGTAGATGGTCCAAGGCAGCGCGTTCATGGCAGGGGCAGGGTGCCGGCCCAGGTAGTGACCAGCGGGTTGATCAACCCGGTGAGGAGGTGGGGCAGCACGCCGAAGAGGAACATCAGCGCGACGAGTGGGAGCAGCGTCAGGCGCTCCCCGCGGTCGAGGTCGGGGAACTCACCCAGGGCCGCGCCGGCGCGGGGGCCGTGGAAGACCCGCTGCCAGAACGTCAGCAGGAAGAGCGCGGTGGCGAGCAGGCCGAGGGTGGCGATCGCCGCGATCCCGGGCTCGAGGCCGAACACGCCGCGGAAGATCAGGAACTCGCCGACGAAGCCGTTGAGTCCGGGCAGGCCGAGCGAGGAGAACATCGCGATGCCGCAGAGGCCGGCGAAGACCGGCGCCACGGTGCGCACGCCGCCAAAGTCGTTGAGCCCGCGGAGTCCGCCAGTGCGCCGTTCGAGCACGGCGACGCCGTAGAACAGCGCGGCGGCGGAGAGGCCGTGGTTGAACATCTGGAGGAGGGTGCCGCTGAAGGCGGCGGCGGTGGCGCCGGCATTGGGCGCGGACCGGCCGGCCGCGACGGCGAAGAGCGCGAGCAGGCAGTAGCTCAGATGGTTGACGGACGAGTAGGCGATCATCCGCTTGAGGTCGGTCTGCTTGATCGCGGCGAACGCGCCGAGCACCACGCCGCCGAGGGCCAGCCAGAGGAGGCAGGGGGCGGCGGCGTGCAGCTGAGCCGGGAAGATCGGCCAGAGGATGCGGAGGAAGCCGTAGACGCCCATCTTGGACATCACGCCGGTGAGGAACATTGACACGCCGGTCGGCGCCTCGGCGTACGCCGGAGGCAGCCAGGTGTGGAACGGGAAGAGCGGCACCTTGACCGCGAGGCCGATGAACACCCCGAGGAAGACGGCAAGGATGGCCCGGGGGCCGAGCTGGGCGGCGAGCCCGCCGCCGGCGCCGAGCCGGGCGAGCTCGGTGAAATCCAGCGTGCCGGTGGCGGCGTAGAGCGCCGCGAAGCCCAGCAGCATGAAGGCGCTGCCGGCGATGGTGTAGATGACGAACTGGTAGGCGGCGCGGCCGGCCCCGGGACCGCCCCAGAGCTTGATGAGGAAAAAGGCCGGCACGAGGCTCAGTTCCCAGAAGATGAACCAGTGGAAGAAATCGAGCGCCAGGAACACGCCGAGGGCGCTGCCCTGCAGCACGAGGAACAGCGCGCCGAGGAGGCGCAGGTCGCGCGCGCCACGGGCCGCGGCGGCGAGGGAAAGCGGCGAGACGATGGCGGTCAGCAGCACGAGCAGCAGGCTCATACCGTCGAGCCCGAGCCGGTAATGGACGTTGAGCTCGCGGATCCAGGCGTGGTGTTCCTCGAACTGGTAGCCGGCGGCGGCGGGGTTGAAGCCGGACAAGGCGGCGAGGCCGAGCAGCAGGGTGGTGCAGCTGAAGGCCAGTGCGATGCCGCGGGCGGCGCGCGCGGACAGCCCGGGCAGCGCGGCCAGCAGCAGGGCGCCGGCCCACGGCACGAGCACGAGGAGGGAAAGGAGCGGCAGGTTGTTCATCGTCCACCTCCCGAGGCCACCACCAGCCAGACCAGCAGCAGCGACAGGATCGCAAAGGCGATTGCGATCGTGCGCATGTAGCCGTGGGCCTCGCCGGTCTGCGCGCGCGAGTAGCGCTGGCCGGTGCCGCGCACGCTGCCGCTGACCGTGTCGAAGCCGTCGTTCAGGCCCTCCTCGTCAAACTTGCGGTTCACCTCGCCGCCAAACTCACCGAGCCAGGCGAGCAGATTCACCGCCCCGCCCCAGACCCAGAGGTCGAAGAAGGCGGCGAGGCTGGCGAGCCCGGAGTTCAGCCGGAAGAGCGTCGCGGCGTAGAGTTCGTCGAACTTCAGCCGGGCGCCGAGGAAGGCGTAGGTTTGCGGGAAGGACTGGGCGAGCGGGTCGGCGGCGTTGGCCGAGGCGCGGGGCTTGCGGCCGTAGAGCACCCAGCCGAGGCCGAGCCCGGCGCCGACGAGGACGATGGAGAGCAGCATCAGGCCGCCGCCCTCGAAGAGATGTTCCATGCTGCTGTGGAGGGGGGTGCCGCTGAGGCGGGCCTGCAGCCACGGGCAAGCGGGGGTGCCGGCAAAGCCGAGCAGAACGGCGCCCACGGCCAGCAGGACGAGGGGCACGGTCATGACCGCGGGACTCTCATGCGCATGACTCGCGGTCTCGGAGCGCGGCGAGCCGAAGAACGTCTCGGCGACGAGGCGGGTCATGTAGAAGGCGGTGAGCACGACGGCGGTGAGGCCGGCGTAGAGCGGCAGGTGGGAGACATCCCACTCGTGGGCGGCGTGCAGGATGGCCTCCTTGCTCCAGAAACCGGAGAAAAGAAACGGCACGCCGGAGAGCGCCATCATGCCGATGGCGAACGTCGCGAAGGTGACCTTCATCCGCGGGCGCAGGCCGCCGAGCGAGCGGATGTCCTGCTCATGGTGGGCGGCGTGGATCACCGAGCCGGCGCCGAGGAAGAGCAGGGCCTTGAAGAAGGCGTGCGTGAGCAGGTGGAAGATGGACGCAGTCCAGGAGCCGACGCCGAGGGCGAGCATCATGTAGCCGAGCTGGGAGACGGTGGAGAACGCGAGGACGCGCTTGATGTCGGTCTGCGCCACGGCGATGACGGCGCCGAGCAGGGCGGTGATCGCGCCGATGAAGGCGACGACGGTGAGCGCGTGGACCGGGACGTGCGCCAGCGCCTGGTCGGCGGACATGAGCGGGTAGACGCGGGCGATGAGGAAGACACCGGCGGCCACCATCGTCGCGGCGTGGATCAGCGCGGAGACGGGCGTCGGGCCCTCCATCGCATCCGGCAGCCAGACGTGGAGGGGGAACTGGCCGGACTTGCCCACGGCGCCGCAGAAGATGAGCAGGCCGATCGCGGTCGAGGCGGCGAGTCCGCCGGCAAGAGTCTGACCGGCGAGGCTGCCGAGGGCGGAAGGCTCGAGCACGCCGTTGCCGCCGGCGTAGAACAGGAGCGAGCCGGTCGAGTCGTAGAGCCACACCAGGCCGAGCAGGAAACCGAGGTCGCCGATGCGCGTGGTGATGAAGGCCTTCTTGGCCGCGGCCGCGGCGGAGGGCTTGTGGAACCAGAACCCGATCAGCAGGTACGAGGCGAGTCCGACGAGTTCCCAGCAGACGAAGAGCAGCAGGAGGCTGTTGGCGACCAGCAGGCCGAGCATGGCCGCGGCGAAGAGGCTGAGGAAGCAGAAGAACTGCTTGAAGTTCTCGTCCTCGTGCATGTAGCCGAGGCTGAAGATGAAGATCAGCAGGCTCACAAACGAGACCATGACGCACATGAACCCCGTGAGCGGGTCGAGCAGCCAGCCGAGCTGGACGGCGCCGGTGCCGAGCCCGAACCAGGTGAAGTTCGAGACGAGATGGGCGGCGGGATCGGCCAGGGCGGTGGCCAGCGCGCTGCAGGAGAGCAGGGTCGAGCCGGCCATGGCGGCGATGGCGGCGCCGGAGGCGAGCGCACGGCCGCGGCGCGGCGTCAGCGCGCCGACGAGGGCGGCCAGCAGCGGCAGCGCGGGGATGAGCCAGATGTATTGGACCGGGAGCGTCATGGTTCAGCCCTTCAGGCGGGTCGCCTCCTGCAGCCGGATGTTTCGCTGGTGGCGGTAGACCGCGATGACCAGCGCGAGGCCGATGGCGGCCTCGGCCGCCGCGACCGCGATGGAGAACAGTACGAAGACGACGCCGGCGGAGGCCGAGCCGCCGCCAAAGCGCCAGAAGGCGATGAAGTTGAGATTCGCCGCGTTGAGCATCAGCTCGACGCCGAGGAGGACGAGGATGGCGTTGCTGCGCGTCAGCGCGACCGTGAGGCCGATGCAGAACAGGCCGCTGGACAGCAGGAGGCAGAGTTGCAGCGCGCTCATGGCTGGTCCTCCGGGCGCGGGGCCGGCTCGGGCGCCGCGATGATGATGGCGCCGAGGAGCGCGACCGTGAGGATGACACCGACGAGGAGCAGCGCGGCGGCATGCGGGCCGGCGAGGAGCGCCCCGAGGTCCTTCACAGTGAGGCCGGGGGCCCGCGCGCTCGCGGGGGCGACGAGATGCGAGGTGAGGACGGCCATCACGGTGATGGACCCGACCATGGCGGACGCCATCAGTCCGGCGGCGATGCGGAGAACGGTTGGCGGCGTCACGGGCAGCTCGGCGTCGCGGGCGGGGCGCGTGAGCAGCACGGCGAACAGCACCACCATCGAGATGCCGCCCGCGTAGACCAGGATCTGGGCAAAGGCGACGAACTCGGCCCCGGCCCAGAGGTAGAACGCCGCGATGCCCGTCCAGCTCAGCACGAGCAGCAGCGCGCTGTGGATCAGGTTGCGCAGCACCATGGCCACCCCCGCGCTGGCGAGGATGACGAAGGCGATGAGCAGGAGGGCGGGGATCATCATGACGCGGCGTAGCGGTAGGTGCGCGGGGCGACGCCGGCCGTGAGCCGGCGGCCCATGACGACGAACGGGGTGACGACCAGGGCGAGGGCGACCGCCCAGCGGACGAGCTGCAGCGGGCCGGTCCAGCCGGCGGTGAGCGACCAGAAGGCGGCGGTGCCGAGGTTGATGAGCGCGAGCGGGACGAGGAATTTCCACGCGAGCCGCGTCAGCTGGTCCATGCGCAGGCGGGGCAGCGTGGCGCGGATCCACATGAAGCCGAGGAGCAGCACGAGCAGCTTGCCGGCAAACCAGGCGTAGGAGGGGATGAACTCGAGCCAGGCGCACGGGGCCTGCCAGCCGCCGAGGAACAGCGTCACGGCCATGCCGCTCAGCGCGCACATGCCGAAATACTCGGCCATGAAGAAGAGCGCGTACTTGAAGCCGGAGTATTCCGTCAGGTGACCGGCGATCAGCTCGCTCTCGGCCTCGGGAAGGTCGAAGGGCGAGCGGTTCGACTCGGCGAGGGCCGCGATCATGAAGATCACGAAGCCGGCGAAGCCCCACGGCGTGAGCACGTACCAGTGCGGGATCCAGCCGCCCGTCCAGCCGCCCTGCGCCGTCACGATCTCCGTCGTGGAAAGCGTGCCCGCGAGCATGACGACCGGGACGAACGAGAGCAGCAGCGGCAGCTCGTAGCTGATGAGCTGGGCGAGTGCGCGCATGGCCGCGAGGAGCGAATACTTGTTGCGGCTGGCCCAGCCGGCCATGAACACGGCGAGCTCGGTCGCGGCGCCGGCGGCGAAGAAGTAGAGCACGGCGGCGTCGAGCTCGACCGGCACGAGGTGGCGGCCGAACGGGAGCACCGCGAAGCCCAGGAGCGAGAGGGCGACGAGCACGACCGGGGCGAGGTAATGGAGGACCTGGTCGGCGTCGCGGGGGACCACGTCCTCCTTGGTGAGCGCCTTGACGCCGTCGGCGAAGGGCTGGAGGAGGCCGAACCAGCCGGTGCGGTTGGGACCTGGGCGGTTCTGGACGCGGCCGAGGATCTTTCGCTCGGCGAGCGTGAGGTAGGCGAAGAGCAGGCCGAACACCGCGAGGATGGCGACGACCGTGATCAGGCCGGAAGTGATCCAGCGCAGTGACTGGGGCAGGAGTCCGATGAACCAGTCGCGCAGCTGCAGCGGCGCTACCTCGAGAAAGCGGTCGGAAGTCGGGGCGACGGCGATCATGCAGCCGGGGGTGGCTTGGGGGCCTCCGCGCTGGGCGCGGCGGGCGGTTTCGGGGCGGGAGCGGCGGACTTGGGCGCGGACTTCGCGGCGGCGGCGGCCTTGGCCTTTTCCTCGGCCGCCCGGCGTTCCTCGGCGAGCCGGGCGTCCACCTCGACGGCCTCGGTCGGGTGAATCTGGTGGTAGTAGCTGTTGGGCTTCGCGAGCTGCTCGCGGTTGAGCAGGAGGGCGCCGAAGCGGTCGGTGGTCGCGATCTCGTACTCCTGGTCCATCTTGATCGCGTCAAACGGGCAGACCTCGACGCAGATCTGGCAGCTCATGCAGACGGAAGTGTCGATGGCGAAGACCGCCGGGTATATCTGCGGCTTGCCCGCGGCGTCGGGCTTCTTGTCCTTGCTCTTCTCAATGTAGATGCACTGCGGCGGGCATTCCTTCTCGCAGATCTGGCAGGCGACGCAGCGGAGCGTGCCCATCGGGTCGGTGGCGTTCTCGGTGACGAGGAACGGGAAATTGCGGTAGGCCTCGGGGAGCTTCGGCTTGACCTCCGGATACTCGAGCGTCGTGTAGCGCGCCGGGTCGTGGTAACTGCCCACGAGGTTTTTCGCGGTGACCGCGAGACCTTTGATTAAACCGGTGCCGAGCATGGGGAGAGGGTGGAGGGAAGGGGAAAAGGGGATCAGCGGTCGACCTCGCCGAGGACGATGTCGACGCTGCCGAGGATGATCACGGCGTCGGCGACAGTGCGGCCGAGGCACATGTCCTCGAGGATGGTGAGGTTGATGAACGACGGCGGGCGGACGCGGTAGCGGTAGGGGTTGGCGCTGCCGTCGCTGATCAGGTAGAAGCCGATCTCGCCCTTCGGGCCCTCGATGCGGCCGTAGGCCTCGCCCGCCTTGGGGCGGAAGCCGCGGAGCTTGGCCTTCGGGTCCATGATCGGGCCGCCGGGCAGCCCGGCCAGCGCCTGCGAGAGGATCTTGAGGGACTCGCGCATCTCGAGGATGCGGATCATGTACCGGTCGTAGGTGTCGCCGTGGTCGCCGAGCGGCACGCGGAAATCGAAGCGCGGATAGACCCCGTAGCCGTCGACCTTGCGCAGGTCGTGCGCAACGCCGGTGGCGCGGAGCGCGGGGCCGGTGACGCCGGCGCTGATGGCGAGGGCGGACGAGAGCCGGCCGACGCCCTGGGTACGGGCCATGAGGATCTCGTTGCCCGTGAGCAGGGCCTCGAACTCGTCGAGGAAGGCGCCGTAGCCGTCGGTCAGCCGCTGCGCGCCGGCCAGCCAGTCGGCGGACGGATCCACGCGGCAGCCGCCGAAGCGCTGGTAGTTGCACATCATCCGGGAGCCGCTGAGCGACTCGAAGAGGTCGAGGATCTTTTCGCGCTCGCGGAACGCGTACATCAGCGGCGTGCCGCTGCAGCCGCAGTCCTGCATGAGGAAGCCGGCGAGGCAGGAGTGGTTGAGCAGGCGGGTGAGCTCGGCGAGGATGACGCGGACGTACTCGGCCCGCTCGGGCACCGCGAGGCCGGCCAGCTTCTCGACGGCGACGGCGTACGCCCAGTTGTTCGTCATCGAGTTCAGGTAGTCGAGCCGGTCGGTGTAGGGCATCGACGCGAGGTAGGTGGTGTTCTCGCCCAACTTCTCGTGGTTGCGGTGCAGGTAGCCGAAGACCGGCTTGAGCTTCACGATGGTCTCGCCGTCGAGCGTGACGATCATGCGGAACACCCCGTGGGTGGACGGATGGTGCGGGCCCATCGAGACCTCGAGGAGGTCGCCGTGAAACTCGTCGTGCACGGCGCGGACGGTGGAGCCGCCGGGGGCGGAGAGGGGCGTGAGGTCGGAGACGCTCATGGCTTGGGGGCCTCCGGCGCGGCGGCCGGCGCAGGATAATGTTGCCTGGCCTTGGCGAGCACCTCGCCGTGCGGCGTGGGCTCCCACTCGTAGGAGTCGGGCTCCACGTAGTCGCGGCGCATCGGGTGATCCTGGTACCCGTCCCACATCAGGATGCGGCGCAGGTCGGGATGGCCCGCGAACACGACGCCGAAGAGGTCAAAGACCTCGCGCTCCTGGAACTCGCACGAGCGCCACACGGGCGTCAGCGAGGGGAGGGTGACCGAGTCGGTGCGGTTGGCGGTGCGCAGGCGGAGGATGACCGGGCCGTGCCGGAGGGCGATGGAGTAGAGATGGTAGACGACCTCGAGGCAGCCGGGCTCGACGCGCTTGGATTTCTGCTCGACCACCTTGGGCGGGCCACCGGCGGGGTCGGGCAGGGTGACCTTGGTGGTGTCGACGATCTCCTTGTCCGGCCAGTCCACGCCGGTGACGTTGGAGCACTGGTCGAACTGCAGGCCGGGCTCGTCGCGCAGGAAGAGCGCGAGGTCGCGCGCGGTGGCGGCAGTGAGCAGGAGCGAGTGCTGCGCGGCCGGCGACGGATTGGCGACCACGGTGATGCCCGCCCCGGGGAAGCGGGCGAGGAGGCGGTCGCGAAGCTGTTCGACGGTATCCATGGCGCTCAGGCTTTGTCCGGGCGGACCACGGCCGGCGGCGGCGTCCACACGGCGGGATTTTGCGGGGGTTCGAGGTCGTGGGCGCCGAACTCGGGGACCGGGCAGTCGCACTCGATGTCGGTGCGCAGGTGGCGCGGGGCGTCCGGCCCGGTGAGGGGCTGGCCGCTGATCTTGGCCTGCAGCTGGACGAGGCCGTGGAGGAGAGCCTCGGGCCGCGGCGGGCAGCCGGGGATGTAGATATCCACCGGGATGAAACGGTCGATGCCCTTGAGCACGTTGTAGCCCTGCTTGAACGGCCCGCCGGAGATGGCGCAGGCGCCCATCGCGATGCAGTACTTCGGCTCGGGCATCTGGTTCCAGAGGCGGACGACCTGCGGGGCCATCTTCTTGGTGACGGTGCCCGAGACAATCAGGAGATCGGCCTGGCGGGGCGACGGGCGGAAGACCTCGGAGCCGAACCGGGCGATGTCGTAACGGGCCATGGAGGCGGCGATCATCTCGATCGCGCAGCAGGCGAGGCCGAAGTTGAGCGGCCAGACGGAGTGGCTGCGGCCCCAGTTGTAGAGCTCCTCGAGGCTGGTCAGCAGGATGCCGTTGCGCCGTAGGTCGTCGCGTTCTGCCTGGGTGATGGCGGGGGCGGCGTCGCTCATGTTATTTCCACTCCAGATGGCCGCGGTGCCAGGCCCAGACGAGACCCTCGGCTAGCAGGAGGATGAAGGCGAGCATGGCGGTGAGCGCGCCCGCCGGCAGGCCGGTGAAGGCGACGGCGAAGGGCAGCAGGAACAGCACCTCGACGTCGAAGATCAGGAACAGGATGGCGTAAAGGTAGTAATGGGCCTTGAACTGGATCCACGAGTCGCCGCTCGGGGCGATGCCGCATTCGTAAACGTCCTGTTTCACCGCGCTGGGCTTGGGCGGCTGGAAGAACCGGAACCACGCCTTGGCCACCGCCAGCAGCACCAGGGGAAACGCGAGAGCCACCCCGAGAAACAGGGCGAGAAACGCGTAGGGGTGGGCATTCATGCGTGATAGTTGAAAATGACTATTGGCGCGCCGTGGCGAGGCTCAATCGTGAACCTCTCCCGTTTCTTGGCATAGGCTGCGCATTAATTGCGTTCGCGATAGAAAAGGCGAAAATCGGAGAGTCGACCATGCCACTCATTTCTGCTCCGCCGGCCGACGGCGGTAAAGAAAGACTTTGCGCATTCTGGCCTTGAAAAACCGGCCGTCGCCGCCCAGCCGGGCGCGGCTTAATGGGCTTCGCAGTAGGACTGGGTCGCCACATGGCTCCAGCCGCGGAGGACGAGGCGCGAGTCGACATGGCCGTTGCCCGGCTCGATCCGGTCCTGGCCCGAGTGCAGCTGCACCAGCACGTTCTTGCGGACCTGTGCGGAGCGGTTGGGCATCGAGCCGTGAATGGTGAGGTAATGGAAAAACAGCACGTCGCCGGCCTCGGCCTCGATGATGGTGGCGCGCTCCAGCGGATAGTTTTTGCCCATGAACTCGGAATACTGCTGGCCGCCCGAATTGGGCAGGCGGCCGAGCTTATGCGAGCCGGGGTAGACCCGCAGGCAGCCCATCTCGTCGGTTGCGCGCGTGACGGCGATGGTTCCGCCGATCATGGTGTCCTTGACCGTCGGGAAATAGGACCAGTCCTGGTGCATGGGGAAGGGTGCCCCCTTCTCGGCGGGTTTCTGGAGCAGCTTGGTGTGGTGCAGCACGATGTCGGGGCCCAGGATGGCCTCGGCCACGTCGAGGAACGCCGGATGCTGCACCGCCTGCAGCCAGCGGGCGGAGTAATAATGCACCTGGTGCGTGTGGATGAAGGAGGTCTTGCCGACATTGAGCCGGTCCACGGCCTCGCCCTTCCAGCTCTTGTCGGGTGATTCCTTGAGGCGGATATTTTGCTCCACGATGCGATCGACCTCCCGTTCGAGCCCGGCAATTTCCGGGGGACTGTAAACCGCGCGGGCGAGGTAGTAGCCGTTTTCGTCGAAGAACGCTTTGATTTCGTGGGGGTTGGGCATTGGCAGGACGGAAATTGGCAGGGGATGCACGGCGTACGTCAAATCAATCAAGTTTCAAAGTGGCTGCTGGCGGTTGGCCGGCGCGGAACAATGCGCCTCTCCCCCGGTCCGTGCCGTGGATTCACCGGACCAGCCGGATGTGGGATTTTTCCGCCCGTGAACAAACACAATTTTGACATCCCTTCGTGAAACAACCGCCGCTGCCGGGCGTCATATCTTGCGTCGGAGGATATTCCCTTCAATCTGAACCCCAACGCATTGGCCGCAGCAACCTGCGGCACCCCAACGTATTTCAACTCATGAAATCCCACAACCTGTTCCGTCTCGCCGGTGCCGCCATCCTGGGCGCACTTGTGTTCGCGCTCCCCTTGACGCTGTCCGCGCAAAGCGCCAGCGCTTATGTCAAAAGTGGTCTCGAGAAATTCCGCGAGGGCAACCTCGACGGCGCCATCGCCGACTACACCCAGGCGCTCGACCTCAATTCGAGTTACCTGGGGGCCTACAACAACCGGGGCCTGGCCAGGAGCGCCCAGGGTAATTTCGACGGCGCCATCGCCGACTATTCCACGGCGATCAAGATGAAGCCGGCTTACGTGGAAGCCTACTACAACCGCGGGATGGCGGCGTTTCTGCAGGGCAATTATGATGCGGCCATTGCCGATTTCACGAAGACGCTCGAGCTCAAGCCGGATCACCAGTCCGCCTGTTGTTACCGCGCCATGGCCCGGGAGGGCCAGGGCAATTTCGAGGGGGCGCGCGCCGATTACGCCAAGGCGTTCGAGCTCAAGGGCGGCGACGACAAGGGCGCCAGCTATCTGGTGCTGCACAACGCCTTGCTGACCCGCCGCCTGGGCCGCGGGATCGATGAGCGGCTCAAGGCCGTCACGGGTTGGAGCGATGGCTGGACGAAGTCGCTGGCGCAGTTCCTGAGCGACCAGTTGTCCGAGGCCGATTTGCGGCAGCGGGCCAGCGTCGCAGCCGAGGGGCAAAAGGCCCGCCAGCAGAGCGAGGCGCTTTATTTTGCCGGGGTGGTCAAGGTCATTGCCGGCAACAAGGCGGCCGCCCGGGCGGATTTACAGCAGTGCTTCGATTCCACCGGACCCGCCGCGCTCATGCACCGCCTGGCGCGGACCGAGCTGGACCGGCCGTAAGCCCGGACGTCAGGACGAAAGCAGCGCCTTGAGGTCGCCGAGCGAGAGCTTGGCGGCCGCGGCGTCGCTGGCCTCGAACACGTCGGCGAGCAGGGCGCGTTTCGTGTCCTGCAGGGCCAGGACCTTCTCCTCGACGGTGCCGGCGGCGATCAGCTTGTAGCTGGTGACCAGCCGGGTCTGGCCGATGCGGTGGGCGCGGTCCGTGGCCTGCGCCTCGGCGGCGGGATTCCACCAGGGGTCGAAGTGGACCACGACATCCGCGCCGGTGAGGTTGAGACCGGTGCCGCCGGCCTTGAGCGAGATGAGGAACACCGGCAGGTCGGCCGACTGCTGGAAGCGATCCACCTCCGCCTGGCGCGCGCGGACCGGCATCGAGCCGTCAAGATAGCAGTAGGGCGTGCCCTGGCCGTCGAGCTCGGCGCACAGGAGCGCGAGCAGCGAGGTGAATTGGGAAAAGACGAGCACGCGATGGCCGTCGTCGACGGCCTCGGCGAGGAGTTCGCGGAACGCCTCGAGCTTGGCGGAGTGGTCGGCGGCGGTGTCCGGCACGACGAGCCGCGGATCGCAGCAGATCTGGCGGAGGCGCAGGAGCTGGGTCAGGGCGGCGAATTGCAGGCGACCCTCCGTGGCGCCGCCGGCGGCGAGGTCGAGCAGCTCGCGCTCCCCGGCCGACTGCTGCTCCCGGTAGAGCGCCGCCTGGCCGGGGGTGAGCTCGCACCACACGATTTGCTCGAGCTTCGGCGGCAGCTCGGGTGCCACCGCCTGCTTGGTCCGGCGCAGGATGTAGGGCGCGACCTGGGCCCGGAGCCGCGAGTCGAACCAGGCGCGTTCCTCGCCGCGCAGACCGGCCGGAACCCCGTCGAGGTAACCGGGCAGGAGGAACTCGAAGAGCGAGCGCAGGTCGTCGAGCGAGTTCTCCAGCGGCGTGCCGGTGAGCAGGAAGCGGCTGCGGGCGCGGAGCGAGCGAAGGGCGGCGGCATTCTGGGAGCGCCGATTCTTGATGTGCTGGGCCTCATCGGCGAGGACGCAGCAGAACTCGACCTCGGCGAATAATTCCCGATCGCGGGCCAGCGTGCCGTAGGACGTGATGACAAGATCGAACGGCTCGGCCCCGGCGGGGGTCGTGAGGCGCTGGCCGGCGTGGTGGACGAAGACCCGCAGCTGCGGGGCGAAGCGCGCGGCCTCACGCCGCCAGTTTTCCACCAGAGAGGCGGGACAGACGACGAGCGAAGTGCGGGCCGCGGCGGGAAGAGCCACCCCGGCCGGGAGCGCCGTGAGCAGCGCGAGGGCCTGGACGGTTTTGCCGAGTCCCATCTCGTCCGCGAGGATGCCGCCGAGCCGGTGCCGGTGCAGGTGCCAGAGCCACGCGGCGCCGAGGCGCTGGTAGGGCCGGAGCTGGGCGTCGAGGGCGGCCGGCATGGGCGCCGGGGCGAGGGCGGTGAGATCGCGCAGGGCCTCGCTGCGCTCCCGCCAGGCGGCCGGCGGCTGGAAGCCGGGGGACAGCGCCTCGATGATCTCCTGGGCCTCCGCGGTGCGCGCGGCACTCACGCGGTGCGTGCGGCGGGCGGCGAGGGTGCCGCCGGGCTCGCCCGCCAGCGCGCGCTGGGCCTCCGCGAGGTGCCGGAGCTGGCCGGCATCGAGCAGGTAAATCTGCCCATCGCTTTCCACGTAGCCACGATTGGACGCGACTGCGGTGCGGATCGCGGCCTCGTCGGCGTTGCCGGCGCGCACGCCGAGCGTCACCTCAAAGCCGTCGCCCGCCGCGGTGGCGGTGCAGGCCAGCTCGGCCGGCCGGAGGTGGGCGGTGTGGTTTTCGAAGCCCGGCGTGAACTGCGCATCCAGCCCGGAGCGGAGCCGGGCGCCATGCGCGGCGAGGAAGTTCAGGACCTTGTGCCGGTCGCGCAGCCACCACTTGCGGTTGGACGGCTCGAGGATGAAGCCGTGGCTCTTGAGGAGCTCGAGCGCGCTGGTATAGGCGGGGTGCTCGCGGGAGGGCAGGGTGATGGCGAGGAAATGCTCCGTGCCGTCGACGGTCATCGGCGTGGCGCCGGCCGGGCCGGCCCGCAGGCGGGCCGGGGCCGTGGCGCGCACGGGCGGCGGCGCGGGGGAGGGCGCGGCCGGTTCGCGCAAGTGCTCGGAGACGTCCTTCAGCTGCGGGCCGAGCCAGAGGATGGGCGCGGACGGGTCGGCGTGCTGGAAGAACACTGGCTGCCGGTGGAGTGCGGCGATCAATTCCCGCAACTGGGCGCGGGTGAGCTGGAGCAAGGCCGGGGGCTTCGGCGTGCCGCACCAGCGCTGCAACAGCGCGAGCGCGGGCAGCAGGCCGGGCGGCGGCGCCGCGGCGGGGTCGAGCTCCACCTTCACGGCGATGGCGTCGCGCGGCGCGGCGGCGGCGAGATTGGGCGGCAGGAGGAGACGAAGCATGTTGCGGTGTGCGTTGGTTCCGGGAATAAACCGGCCGCGACGCAACTCTGAAACACAATGAGCTCCGAGGTTTTTACGCAACTGGTCGACGCGCACTACGCCGCGCTCTACCGCTTTGCGCTCAGCCTGGCGAAACGCCCGGCCGATGCGGGCGACCTCGTGCAGCAGACCTTTTTCATCTGGGCGACCAAGGGGCACGGGCTGCGCGAGGCCGCGAAGGCGAAGTCCTGGCTGTTCACGACGCTGTACCGCGAGTTCCTGCACGGGCGGCGGCGCGAGGCGCGGGCGATCTCGCTGGAGGACCTGCCCCCGGGCGAGTCCGACGTGGCGGCGGAGGACGTGGACCGGGCGGCGCGGCTCGATGCGGCGGCGGTCGTGGCGGCACTGCAGGACGTGGACGAGGTGTTTCGCGCGCCGCTGACGCTGTTTTACCTCGAGGACCTGTCCTACACGGAAATCGCGGAGACGCTCGGGGTGCCCATCGGCACGGTCATGTCGCGGCTTTCGCGCGGCAAGGCCCAGCTCCGCGCCGCGCTGGCGCAGGAGGAAACCGCGGCGAAATCCAAGGTCGTGCCGTTCAGCGGTGCGCAAGGGAGAAAGCAATCATGAACAACAACGAGGCCAAGTTCATCCTGGGCGCCTACCGGGCCAATGGCCGCGACGCGGACCATCCCCTGTTCCGCGAGGCGCTGGCCCAGGCGAGGAACGATCCCGCGCTCGGCGCGTGGTTCGCGCGGGCGCAGGCGCACGACGCGGCGATCGCGGCGCGGCTGCGCGAGGTCGCGCCCCCGGCCGGCCTGCGCGAGGCCATCCTGGCGGGTTCGCGTGCCAGCCGCGGAACGCAGCCGGGCTGGCGTTTCCCGGCGGTGTGGCTGGCGCTGGCGGCGAGCGTGGCGGTGCTGCTGGCCGCGGCCTTCACCCTGTGGCCGAACCGCAGCGCGGCCGAGACGGCGCGGTTCGCCGCGTTCGCGCTCGACGACACCGCCCATGGCAAGCACGGCGGCCACGGCGAACTGGCCGGTGCGCTGCAGGTGCTCCTGAGCCAGCCCTCGACACGGCTGGGCGCGGGGCTGCCGGTGGATTTTGCCGCGCTGCGCACCACGGGCTGCCGCACGCTGAATTTCGCGGGTCATGACGTGCTGGAGGTGTGCTTCCAGCGCAACGGCGCGTGGTTTCACTGCTACATCGCGAAATGCGCGGACTTTCCCGCGGGGCGCGCGGGTGCGACTGCAACCTTCGCGCAGCAGGCGCAATTTGCCAGTGCCTCGTGGTCGGACGCGACGCACCGGTTTGTGGTGGTGAGTGAATCCGGCCTGGATGCGGTCAAACAGCTGCTTTAAGCAGCGGATCGCGTCTGGCGGCGTTGATGGCCCGTCAGATAGGCGATTCCGACGGCAGTGCGTTTTGCAAGGTGTTCAGGGTTCCGCCTAAATGGTTCCTTTAGTTTTGGCGCTTCACGAACCGCCGGGCGGGACCTCGGTCTCCGGCGGGCATGAACCCGACCACCAACACCCAGATATCGACGGGCCGCGGGCTGCTCCTCGTGGGGGCGGCCTTGGCCTTGGCACTTTTCGTTCCCTCCACCGTCCGGGCCTCCCAGCGCTGGGAAACCCTGGAGGCGATCCACTGGATTGAGAATCCGACCGACTCGGTTCGGCCGGGCCCGTGCGGCGAACTCGGCGCGTATCAGTTTCGCGAAACGACCTGGCGCATGCACACGACGATGCCCTTTGTACGCGCCCTCGAGCGGAACGCGTCCGACGAGGTCGCGATCCTGCACTACGAGTGGCTCAAGCGGGGCCTGGTCCGCCACGGCCTCGAGGTCACGACCTACAACATCGCGCTGGCCTGGAACGGCGGGCTGACCGCCACCGTGCGCGGCTCGGTGCCGGCCCGGGCCCGGGATTATGCGGAACGCGTGACGAACATCGCGCTGGACCTGCGCACGTCGCAGGTCGCGGGCCGCTAGCCGCGCCGCCGGATTATTCGAGGAATGAGCCCTGCTTCGGCGCCTTGGCGGCGCGCTTGGCGGCCTCTTCCTCGGGGGTCGCGTTGAGGTGCCGGGGCGGGCGCGCGGCCTTCTGGGCGACGGCGGCCTCGCGGTCCGTGACGATCCGGTCGCACATCTGGTGGAGGTGCATGCGCAGCCACTGCGTCGTGTTGCTCGTGGCCGTGTAGTCGGCGGGGCCGTAATGGTCGATGCGCCCGGTCTGCCGCAGCTGGTCATTCTGGGCGAACTCGGCGGACTCGGCCGGGTTGTAGACCGCGAAGGCCCGCCCGCCACCGCCCTTGACGACGGAGAAGCTCGGCACGTCGCTCGGGCCATCGGCGATGTAGATCATGTTCTGGAACGGGATGCGGCGGTCGCCGGCGTCCATCATGGCGTTCACGTCGATCGCCGGGTTCTTGTTCGTGCCCTTGTTGATTTCAAAGATGGCCCGGGTCTTGGTGGTGTTGTCGATCACCAGTCCGATCTGCGCGATCTCGGCCTCGGCGCTCAGCGCGAGTTCCTTCTGCTTCAGGAAGCCCGGCTGCAGCGGGTTCTCGATGAACTCGCACGCCCAGATTCCGTCGGTGTGGGCGGCGATGCTGCTGCCGCGGATCATCGGCGCGATGCCGGTGCTCACGATGTAGTGCTCGAGGGTGATCTCGTGCTTCTGGTATTCGGGTTTCTCGGCGACGAATCCCTTGGCGCGGCCGAAGAAGTCCGGCAGGCCCGGGTAAAAGGTGATGTCGGCGCCGCACTCCTGCAGGATCCGGTTGTTCAGGCCTTTCAGCGGCCCCGCCAGCACGTAGGTCAGCAGGTGGTTCAGGTAGCTGATCTCGGGCGAGAGGTGGTAGCCGCGCTTCTTGTAATTTTCGGCGAGCTTGTTGGTCTCGTTCCAGAAATTCGCCTCATCGATGCCGTAACGCCGGAACAGCGGCGCCTGCATGTAGCCCGGGATAAGAGTCTTGTCGAAATCCCAGATGCACGCGATGATGTTTTGAGTGAAGAGCGTAGTGGCCATTGCTGAACCGTCCCGCTAGGCAGACCGCCGGGCGAAACTGTCCGGGCAGCGAAGCCGCTCCCGCCGGCCCACGCAATTCGCAAATCACCCTACCGCCTCCCGTTTCATGGACCAACTTCCGGACCTCACTCCCTTCCTGCGCCGCTGCGAGGAGCTCGACGCACAGATGGCCGCGCCGTCGTTCTATGCCAACCCGCGCCGCGCCGCGGAGGTTTCGCGCGAGCAGCAGAAGCTCCGCCAGCTCGTGACCGAGCACCGGGAGCATGCGCGGCTCGAACGCGAGATCGCGGAGGGCGCGGCGTTGCTAAAGGACCCGGCCGGCGATCCCGACCTGAAGCAGCTGGCCGCGGCCGAGCTGCCCGAGCTGGCGCGCCGCCGGGACCAGCTGCGGCAGGCGGTGCTGCTGGCCATGATCCCGCCCGACCCGACGGATTCCCGGAACACCGTCATGGAAATCCGCGCCGGGACCGGGGGCGACGAGGCGGGCCTCTTCGCCGCCGAGCTGTTCCGCCTGTATTCGAAGTATGCCGATTCGCGGGGCTGGAAGGTCCAGCCCATGAGCAGTAGCCCGGGCGAGCGCGGCGGGTTCAAGGAGGTCATCTTCCTCATCACCGGCACCGACGTGTACCGCCAGCTCAAGTTCGAGAGCGGCGTCCATCGCGTGCAGCGCGTGCCCGTGACCGAGGCCAACGGCCGGGTCCACACCTCGACCGTCACGGTGGCCGTGCTGCCGGAGGCGGAGGAGGTGGACGTGCAGATCGACCCGTCGGACCTGGAGATCACCGTCACGCGCGCGAGCGGCCCGGGCGGCCAGGGCGTGAACACCACCGATTCCGCGGTGCAGATCGTGCACCGGCCGACCGGGCTGATGGTGACCTGCGCCGACGAGCGTTCGCAGCTGAAGAACAAGGCCAAGGCGCTGACGGTCCTGCGTTCGCGCCTGCTCCAGCGGCGCGAGGACGAGGAGCGGGCCAAGTACGCGGCGGAACGCCGCAGCCAGATCGGCTCGGGCGACCGCAGCGAGCGGATCCGCACCTACAGTTTTCCCCAGAACCGGGTGACCGACCACCGCATCGGTCTCACGCTCTACAACCTGCCCCAGGCGCTGGAGGGCGGGATCGAGCCGGTCATCGCGGCCCTGCAAAAGGCCGACTACGAGCGGAAGCTCGCCGCGCTCACGGGCTCGGTCTACGTGCCGGCCCGGGCCGCGGCCGACCCCGAGGACTGACATGCTCACGGTCCTCGAGGTCATCAAGAAAACCACCGATTTCTTCGCGGCCCGCGGCATCGAGTCCCCGCGGCTCAATGCCGAGCTGCTGGTGGGCCACGCCCTCGGCCTGAAGCGCATGCAGCTCTACCTGCAGTTCGAGCGGCCGCTCACCGCCGCCGAGTTGGAGGTGGTGCGGCCGCTGGTGCGCCGCCGCGGCCAGCGCGAGCCGATCCAGTACATCATCGGGGAAACCGAGTTCTGCGGGCTGAAGCTGAAGGTGGACCGCCGCGCGCTCATCCCGCGGCCCGAGACCGAGCGGCTGGTCGAGCTGCTGACGACCCGGCTGGTCGCGCCTCCCGCGACCATCCTGGACCTGGGGACCGGCAGCGGGGCGATCGCGCTGGCCCTCGCGAGTCATTACCCTGCTGCGCAGGTCACGGCGGTCGAGCTCAGCGACGAGGCGCTGGCGCTGGCGCGGGAGAACGCCATGGCGTGCGGCCTGGACGGGCGCGTGAGTTTGCTGAAATCGGGCTGGTTTGCCGCGCTGCCGCCTGGCGCGCGCTTCGACCTGATCGTGGCCAATCCGCCGTATCTGTCGGCGGACGAGGTCGCGCAGGCCGCGCCGGAGGTCCGCGCGCACGAGCCGGCGCCGGCCCTGGTCGCCGCGGAGGAGGGGCTGGCGGACTTGCGCGAAATTCTTGCCGGGGCGCCGCGGTTCCTCGCTCCCAGCGGCTGGCTGGCGCTCGAGACCGGCATCGCGCAGCACGCCGAACTGGCCCGGCTGGCCGCGGCCGCCGGCTTCAAGCGGACGGAGTCGCTGCCGGATCTGACCGGCCGGGACCGGTTCCTGCTGGCCTGGCTGGAGTAGGGGCGGTCAGCCCTTGCGCTCGAGGGCCGCGGTCAACGGGGCGTGGCTGTCGGCCCAGGCCTGCTGGTTCTTCCCGAGGCCGATGGCGTCGTTCACCACGCGCAGGCTCTCGCGGAGCGGCACGTCCACTTTGGCATACGCGTCGCTGGCGTCGGTGCTCAACTCCGTCTCGTCGTCCTCGCCGTCCGCCGGGCTGGCGGCGTCGGGTTTCTTGGTTGCCTTGATCCGGGGGGGAAGCGGCGGGCCGAGGCGGAATTCCCGGTAGGGAAAGTCGTGCTTGGCGAGCTGCTCCTTCTCGACGTCGATGGCCTTGCGGAACGCATCATCCGCGGTCTTCTGCTGGCGGCGCACCTCGAGGTTGAGCGAGACCTGCTTCTGGTTCTGGTGCAGCTTGTACCAGTCGACTCCCTTGCGCAGGTAGAGGAACTCCTCGAGCTTGGCCTGGCGCGACTGGCTGGCCGCGCGCAGGGGCTGGACGATCCGGGCATCGAGCGGATGGCCGTCAAAGTTGCTGGTGGGGATTTCATCCCACGCCAGGGCATGCGGGAGGGAGGCCTCGCCGATGGGCAGGAACTCGTCGACCGAGGGGAGCACGATGTCGGGCACGACGCCTTTCAGCTGGGTGGAGGAGCCGTTCGGCAGGTAGTATTTCTGGACGGTGATCTTGGTGGCGCCGGTCTTGATCGGCGACCGGGCGAGCTGGGGAACCAGGTTCCGCATCTCCAGCACGGTCTGCACCGAGCCCTTGCCGTGGGTGGAGCTGTCGCCCACGATGATGGCTCGCCCGTAATTTTGCAGCGCGCCCGTGACGATCTCGGAGGCCGATGCGCTGAAACGGTCCACGAGGACGGCCAGCGGGCCGTCGTAGGCCACGGTGGGGTTGGTGTCGCGATCGACCTGGATTTCCCCGGCGGAATCCTTCACCTGCACGACCGGTCCCTTGGGCACAAAGAGGCCGGTGAGGTCGATGGCCTCGGAGAGGAAGCCACCGCCGTTGTGGCGGAGGTCGAGCACGAGGCCCTTGATGCCGGCGCCCTTGAGCTGCTCGATCAGCCGGGCGACATCCTTCGAGGCACTGGTCTTGTCGGCCTCGGCCCCGGCGCTGTCGGACGGGCCGTAGAACGAGGGCAGGCTGATCACGCCGAGCGGCACGTTCTGGCCGTCGGCCCCGGGCACCTGGAAGACCGCGGCGTGCGCGCGGGCCGAGTTGAGTTTCACCACGTCGCGGGTGATGGTGACAATCTTGCGGGTCGAGGGGTCGGTGGCGTCGGCCGGCTGGATGGTCAGCGTGACCCGCGAGCCCTTGTTGCCGCGGATTTGCTCGACGATATGGCGGAGCTTCATGCCGATGATTTCCACGGGCTCGGCGCCTGCCTGCGCGACCGTGATGATCTTGTCGTTTGGCTTGATCTGCTTGCTGAGGTCGGCCGGGCCGCCGGGCACGATTTCCTTCACGATGCAGTAGTCGTCCTCGATGCCCAGCACCGCGCCGATGCCGACGAGCTCGAGCTTCATCTGGATGCCGAAGTCCTCGAAGGTGGTGGAGCTGAAATAGGTCGAGTGGGGGTCGTAGAGCCGGGCGACGTTGGAGAGGAACAGCTCGGCGACGTCGATGCCCTCGATCTCGCCGAGGTTCTTCAGCATGCGCTCGTAGCGCTTGCGGACGGTCTGCCTGGCCTCGTCGAGGGACTTCTTGTTCATCAGCTCCGCGATGAGCTCGAACTTGACCCGCTGCCGCCACAGGGTGTCCGCCGCGGCCGGGGTCGCGGGCCACTCGGCCTTGGTGCGGTCAAACCGGTAGCTCTCGTTGGCGGTGAGATCGACGTCCTTTTTCAGCTCGTCGAAGAGCCAGCTGATCCGCGTCTGGACGCGCTTTTCGTAGACGCCAAAAATGTCGTAGGCGGCGTCGATGTTGCCGAGGGCGCTGATGTTCCAGTAGACGTTGCGCCCGTGCTGGGTGGCGAACGCCGCCTTGTCGCTGGCGAGGAAGAACAGCCGCTGGCCGTCGAGATCGCCCATGAAGTTGGGGATCACCTCGGCGTAGTCGGTGCTCCGCACGGCCTCGCGGTTGTAGTGGGCCTGTTCCAGCAGCTGGACGAGGGTGCGCGCCTCGGTCGTGAGCGTGGGCGAGCTCGAAAATTTCAGGTCCGTGCGCGCGAATGCCGCGGCCGCCAGGGAAACGAGCAGGAGGGCGCCGAGGCTGAGCCGCCGGAAATCAGGGATGCGAATCATGGCTGGGTAAGACGGGCAAAGAGGGGAATTGTTTCAAGTCTGTATGCGGATTCTGCCCGGGGCCGGGCCGCGAACCGCCGGCGGGGTGCAGGACGTGGTCAGGCACGGCTCAGCGGCGGCTCAGCAGGTCCTTGGCCTCGTCCAGGATGCGCTTCTCGTCCGCGCTGAGCGCGCCGAACCCCTGGCTGTTGATCTTGTCGAGGATGCGGTCCACCTCGGCGCGCAGGTTGCCGGGGCTGCCGACGTTGACCTGATAGGCTGCCGGGGCCGGGGATTTGGCGGTTTTTTTCATCCACCGCGGCAATTCGATGTCGGCGCGCCCGGACGGCAGGCGCCAGCGGGCCTCGTGCAAGTACCGGTAATAAATCCAGCCGGCCGCCATGCCGCCAAGATGGGCGGAATGCGCGAAACCAAAAGGGGAGGGCAGGCCCATGACCTCGTAGAAGGCGCACCCGGCCGCATCAATAAGGAGCAAGGCGATGGCCATGTACTTGGGCTTCAGCGTGACGGGCAGGATGAAGAACAGCAGAAAGGTCACCGGCTGGCTGGGATAAAAGCAGGCGAATACCACGAAGAGCCCGGCCACGCCGGCCGAGGCCCCGATCACGCTGCCGCCGACCTGCCAGTTGACGGCTGCCCAGACCGCACCGCCGGCGACGACCATGCCCGCGTACAGGGCCAGGAACCGGGTCGTGCCGAGCATGGGCAGCAGCACCCGGCCGAGAAAATAGAGCCCCAGCAGGTTGCCGACGATGTGGAGCAGATTGCGCGGGTCATGCAGGAAGCTGTAGGTGAGGAGCGCCCAGACCCGGCCGCCCCGCAACCCGCTGGCGGAGAGCCCGAAATAGTGCTCCAGGACCCCGGGCATCTCGAAAATGCGTGCGAAGACCAGCTGCAGCACGAACCCGGCGACGACCGCCGAGATCAGCCAGGCGAGCACTGAGGTCTTTTCGCGCGGGTAGTCGCCGCGCATGTAGGAACGATCCGAGAGCATCGGCCCGGAGGATGGAAGGAAGGGGGACAAACACAAGCCGCCACCCCGGATTTCCGGCGCCCGCTGGAATGGGGCGCGGCGGACTTTAAGCCCGTTCCCCCGCTTGACAGTGGTTTTAATTACGCTTTGTTCGCGCCAGTTATGGCCAACAAAGCAGACAAATGGGCGGAGAACATCACCGGCAAATTCTATGTCGATCAGCAATGCATCGACTGCGACCTCTGCCGCGAAACCGCCCCGGGGTTTTTCACGCGTCACGATGAGGGCGGCTACTCATTCGTGCACAAGCAGCCTGTGACGGATGAGGAAATCGCCCAGTGCATGGAGGCCCTCGAGGGCTGTCCGGTCGAGGCGATTGGCAACGACGGCGACGCCTGAGCGGCGCCGCCCCGTTTGGCGCCGGCCGCTCGGCCGGCTTTCTTGATTGGGAGGCAGGACCGGCTCTACCGGCGCCTTGTTAAGGTGGATTTGGTGTTTGGCTAACTCGAGCTTGTTTTCCACTCCCAGCCGGCCAACGCTGGGGCGGATGAAATTCCGGATCCCGCTCACCGGCCTGTGCCTGCTGGTGCCGCTTTGCGGCCAGATTGCGCCGGTCAGCCTGCCGGAGGTCACGGTCTATTCCCCGCGCGTCGCCAATCAGTCGCCAGCCGGCACCTTTGCCACGCCGGTTTCCGTGCTGCGCTTTGAGCCCCGGGTGGACGTCGCGGCGCGCAATCTCACGGAGGCGCAGGCCGATGTCACGATCCGCGGCGGCATTTTCGAGAACACCGCCTTCCAAGTCGGGGCAGTGACGGTGGTCGATCCGCAGACCGGGCACTACGATGCGGACATCCCGGTCGCGCCGGCGATGCTTGGCGCGCCGGAGATCCTGACGGGGACTGACCACGCCCTCCGCACCTCCGACTCCACGGTGGGGGCGGTGGCCTACGGCTGGCGTCCGGTGCAGACGGCGGGCGTGGCGACGCTGGTGCTGGGCACGGACAATCTGAACTGGGAGGAACTCTACCAGGGCTATGTCAGCGACACCCAGGTGCTGGGCCGCCGCGTGGCCGCCGATGTGGACTGGAGCCATTCCACCGCGGATGGCACGGTGCCGTTCGGTGACAATCATTTCGACCGGGTGAACGCCCGGGTGCAGCTGGCGGGCGCGGGATCCCAGACCGACTTCTTTGCCGGCTACGAGGCGAAGTTCTTCGGGTGGCCCAATCTCTACACGCCGTTCAACTCGAAGGAGTCGGAAAACCTGCAGGCCCTCCTCGTCGCCTGCAACCACCGGGTGGACCTCGGCGCCGGCGATTTTCTCGAGGTGGGGGCATATCACCGCCGCAACAAGGACGACTATGCCTTCAACCGGTTCGCCCCGCTGGGCCCGGTGCATCCGTTTCAGCATACCACCTGGACCTCGGGCCTCGCGCTGGCGGGGAAGAACGAGCTGGGCGGGTTTGCCCTGAACTATCGCGCCGAGCTGATCGCCGACGAGCTGCAGTCCACCTCGCTCACGTTCGGCCGGTTCAACGACCGCACCAACGCCAAGCTGGTGATTGTGCCGGAGAAATCGTGGGCGCTCGCCGACGGCGCGCGCCTCGTCGTGCGGGCGGGGGCGAGCCTCGACGATAGCAATCGCGGCGGCTCGGCGGTTTCGCCCATATTCGAACTCGCCCGCGAGCAGGCTTCCGCCCCGCTGCAACGCGTGTATGCCAGCTATGCGACGACCACGCAGGTGCCGAGCTACACGGCCCGCAACTCGAACCCGGCGGCCGGGCTGTTTCGCGGCAACCCGAATCTCGGCCGGGAGACCAGCCGCAATCTCGAGGTGGGGACGAGCGGCACACTCGGTGGCTGGACGGGGCAGGCGGCGCTTTTCTACCGCCGCGATGAGGATCTCGTGGACTGGACCTTTCGCCAGGGCGTGACGGCGCGCTCGGCCAATGCGGTGGACATCGCCACCACCGGCGCGGAGCTGGTGGCGAAGCGCTCCTGGGCGGCGTGCGACTTGGTGCTCGGCTACACGGTGCTGACGAAGGATCCCGATTATCACGGGGCCCTGGTGGACGCCAGTTTCTACGCACTCAACTACGCGCGCCAGCGGCTGACCGCGGCGATTGTCGTGCGCCTCGGCCGGGAATTCGAGCTGCGCATGGACAACGCCGCCCGGATCCAGGCCGCCAATCTCCTGCGCACCGTGGGCGGGGACCGGGCGGTGCTCAGCTCGCTCAGCCTTGCGTACCGGCCGGCGGCCTGGCGGCGCACGACGTTCACGCTGCAGGCGGACAATCTCTGGAATTCCAACTTTCAGGAGGTGCCGGCGGTGCCGGCGTCACGCCGGCAGGTTTCCGCCGGCGTGGCCTACGCCTGGTAACAGCCCGCCGCGCTTGCGCCCGACCCCGGGCGGCGTTCTCGTTGGTCCCCCTCCCATGGCTACCCATCCCTTTCTCGACTCTTCCTTCCAGGTCCGCTGGTCACAGCTGGCGGCGGAACACGTGGTGCCCGACATCGAGGAGGCGCTGGCGCAGGCCGAGGCAGCGCTCGCCCGGATCGCAACGCGCGGACTGGCGGAGGTGAATTATGAAAATACCTTCCGGGCGCTGGAGGACGCGACCGAGGGCCTGGCCGTGGCGTGGAGCCGAGTCACGCACCTGCAATCGGTGGCGGATGCGCCCGCGCTGCGCGAGGCGCACAACGCGATGCTCCCGAAGGTGTCGGCGTTTTTCGCCAAGATCCCGCTCGACGCCGGGCTGTGGCAGCGGCTGCGGACGGTGGCGGAGTCACCGGCGGGGCGGGCGTTGACCGGCATTCACCGGCGGTTCGTGAACGAGACGGTGGCGGACTTCCGGCAGGCGGGCGCGGACCTGCCGCCGGAAAAGCGCGCCCGCATCGAGGCGCTGCAGGGCGAACTCGCCCAGCTGACCCAGAAATATTCGGACCAGGTGCTGGATGCGACCAACGCCTGGCAGCTGGTCGTGACGGACGAGGCCCGCCTGGCCGGCCTGCCGCCGCACGCGAAGGCGGCGGCCCGGCGCAGCGCGGAGGCGAAGGGTGTGGCGGGCTGGCGCTTCACGCTGCACGCGCCGTCGCAGGAGCCGTTCATGACCTATGTGGAGGACGGGCAGCTGCGGCGGGAGATGTGGACGTCCGCCGTGGCGGTGGGGGCGGAGGCGCCGCACGACAACACCGCGCTGATCGCGCGCATCCTCGCCCTGCGGGCCGAGAAGGCGGCGCTGCTGGGGAAGCGGCATTTTGCCGACCTTGTGCTGGAGCGGCGGATGGCGAAGGACGGGGCCCGGGCGCTGGCGTTCGTGGAGGATTTCCAGCGGCGGGCCGCCGCGGCTTTCGCGCGCGAATGCCGGGAGCTGGAGGAATTTCAGGCGCAGCAGACCGGCCAGCCGGGGCAGCGGCTCGCCCCGTGGGAGGTTCCTTTCTGGGCGGAGAAGCTGCGCCAAGCGCGCCATGCCTTCGATGAGGAAGTGCTGCGGCCGTATTTCCCGATGGACCGGGTGATTGCGGGCATGTTCGAGCTGGCGACGCGGGTGTTCGGGTTGCGGATCACGGAGCGCCCGGGCGTCGAGGTGTGGCATCCGGAGGTGAAGTTCTATGACGTGGCGGATGCGCGCGGCCGGATGCTGGGGTCATTTTACGCCGACTGGCATCCGCGCGAGTCGAAGCGCGGCGGGGCTTGGATGAACTATCTGCTGACCGGCGGGCCGCGCGCGGACGGTACGCGCGCGCCGCACCTCGGCCTGATCTGCGGCAACCTCACGCCGCCCGCCGCCGGCCGCCCGGCGCTGCTCAAGCACCGCGAGGTCGAGACCATCTTTCACGAGTTCGGCCATCTGCTGCACCACCTGCTCGGCGAGGTGGAGATCAAGTCGCTCAACGGGATCAACGTCGCGTGGGACTTCGTCGAGCTGCCCTCGCAGCTCATGGAGAACTGGTGCTGGGAGCGCGCGAGCCTTGACCTGCTCGCGCGGCACCACGAGACGGGCGCGCCGATCCCGGAGGAGATCTTCGCGAAGATGACGGCGGCGAAAAACTTCCGCTCGGCGTGCGCCACCATGCGCCAGGTGGCGCAGGCGAAGATGGACCTGCTCCTGCACATCCGCACGGCGGAACTGGCCGGCGCGGCCGACATCGAGCCGGCGGCGCGGGCCCTGGTCGCGGACTGCCTCGTGCCGACCGAGCCGCCGGCGCCAACCATCGTGAAACGCTTCACGCACATCTTCGCCGAACCGGTGGGCTACGCCGCCGGCTACTATTCCTACAAGTGGGCCGAGGTGCTGGACGCGGACGCGTTCACCCGCTTCCGGCGGGAGGGGATCTTCAGCGCGCAGGTGGGGGCGGAGTTCGTCGATAAAATCCTTAGCCGCGGCAACTCGGCCGACCCGATGGAACTCTACCGGGCGTTCATGGGCCGGGAGCCGGACCTCAACGCGCTGCTGGTGCGCGCCGGGCTGGCGGCCGCCTGAACGACGCAAAAAAAGTTCGCCCCGGGCCGCCGACTCGCCCAACAACCTTCGCGCTATGATCATCGCCGACCTCGCCAAGATTCCGGGACGTACCTTCCCCGCGCGCCGCATGGGCCGCGGCCTGGCGGGGCAGGGCGGCCAAGTGATTCCCGCCAAGGGTTTTAGCATGGGCTACTCGGTCCTGGAGCCGCGCGGCGGCCAGGTGCCGTGGCACAACCAGACGCAGGAGGAAATCTACTACATCGTCCAAGGCGAGGGGGAGATCTGCGTCGGCACCGAGCGCAGCCCGATCAAGACCGGCCAAGCCGTGTACATGCCGCCGACGCTGTTTCACCAGCTGACCAACACCGGCGACGAGCCGATGCACATGATCTATGTCTATTGCCCGGGCGGCGATGTCGCGCACTGGCGGCAGGAACTCGACGGCACGCTCCCGCGCGCGGGCGAGGGCCCGATCCCGCCGCTCCCGGCCGGCGCCCAGCCGCAGTGCACCAAGAAACCCGAGTAATCTTTCCCTCCTCCCTCTTTCCCTATGACCACGCACAAAGTCGGCATCATCATGAACGGCGTCACGGGACGCATGGGCACCAACCAGCACCTCCTGCGCTCGATCAAGGCCATCATCGACCAGGGTGGCATCAAGCTGGGCGACGCCGAGGTCATCCTGCCCGACCCGATCCTCGTCGGCCGCAGCGAGCCCAAGCTCGCCGCGCTGGCCGCGCGTGCCGGGGTCAAGCGCTACACCACCAACCTCGACAGCGCGCTCGCCGACCCCGCGAACCAGATTTATTTCGACGCGACGCTGACCGGCCAGCGCCCCGTCGGCGTGCGCAAGGCCATCGCGGCCAAGAAACACATCTACTGCGAGAAACCCACGGCCACGACCTCCGCCGAGGCGCTGGCGCTCTATCGCGAGGTGACCGCCGCCGGCCTCAAGAACGGCGTCGTGCAGGACAAGCTCTGGTTGCCCGGCCTGCTCAAGCTGAAGTACCTGATCGACACCGGGTTTTTCGGGAAAATCCTCTCCGTGCGCGGCGAGTTCGGCTACTGGGTCTTCACCGGCGAGACGGAGAAACTGCAGCGCCCGTCGTGGAACTACCGCAAGGAGGACGACGGCGGCATCATCGTCGACATGCTCTGCCACTGGCAGTACGTGATCCAGAACCTCTTCGGTGAGGTGAAGTCGCTCAGCTGCCTCGGCGCCACGCACATCCCGCAGCGCTGGGACGAGGCGGGCAAGCCCTACAAGTGCACCGCGGACGACGCCGCCTACGCGACGTTCGAGCTCAAGAACGGCGTGATCTGCCACTTCAACTCCTCGTGGGCCGTGCGCGTGCGCCGCGACGACCTGCTCACGCTGCAGGTGGACGGCACGCAGGGCTCGGCGGTCGCGGGCCTGCGCAACTGCGTCATCCAGCACGGCTCGATGACGCCCCGCGCGGTGTGGAACCCCGACATCGACAGCCCGATCAAGTTCTTCGACGGCTGGGTGACCCAGCCGACCAACGACACCTACGACAACGCGTTCAAGGTCCAGTGGGAGCTCTTCCTCCGGCACGTGGTGAAGGGCGACCCGTTCCCGTGGAACCTGCTGCAGGGCGCCAAGGGCGTGCAGCTGGCCGAACTCGGGCTCAAGTCCTGGGCCGACCGCCGCTGGGTGGACGTGCCGAAGCTGGACTGAGCGGCGCCGCGGCGGTGGAAACGGCACGGCCGTTTCCACCCGGCGCGAATTTCACTGGCAAATTGTGTTTTCTGCGTAAGGTATGCGGCCGTCAGGCATCCGCTTGACCCGCGCCACCCTCCACCAATTCTCCCTCCGCCATGCTCCCATCCTTCGCCTTCATCTTCATCTCCCAGGGCGTCTTCATGATCCTGTTCGTGCTGGTCTTCATCTTCGCGCTCTACGCGCAGATCCGCGTCTCCAGTGCGTACAGCAAGAACGCCCAGATCCCGTCCCGCGGCCACATTACCGGCTGCGAGGCCGCGCAGGCCGTGATGGCCCATGCCGGCATCACCGACGTGGAGATCACGGAAACGGAAGGGCACCTGACCGACCACTACGACCCGCTGAACAAGCGGCTGGTGCTCTCGTCGGAGAATTACCGCGGCACCAGCCTCGCCGCCCTCGGCGTCGCCGCCCACGAGGCGGGTCACGCCATCCAGCACAAAAACGGGTATGCCATGCTGAATTTCCGCATGGCACTCGTGCCGGCCACGCAGCTCGTCTCGAAGGTGGTGCCGTTCATCATTCTCGCCAGCTGGTTCCTGGTCCGCGGCCTGACGGGCATCATGCTCGACGTCGCGATCATCTGCTACGCCGTGCTCTCGCTGTTCCAATTGATCACCCTGCCGGTCGAGTTCGACGCGAGCCGCCGGGCGAAGGTGCAGCTGGTCGAGCTGGGCATCCTGGACCGGGACGAGATGCCGGGCGTGAGCCAGACGCTGGATGCGGCGGCGCTGACGTATGTCGCGGCGTTCATCGGCGCGCTGCTCAATCTGCTCTACCTGCTGTCACGGCGGGACTGAGGCAGGCTAACCAGGTCATAGCTGGCAGCAGAGCGTAGGCCCTCCTTCTTCCCGCCAAGCGGGACTACGGCGGGGAATTTCTTTCGGATTCCGAATGAAAATTGGCGGAGAGGGAGGGATTCGAACCCCCGGAGCCTTGCGGCTCAGCGGTTTTCAAGACCGCCGCGATAGACCACTCTGCCACCTCTCCTGCAATCGCTGGCTGCTGCCGACCTCTGTCCCGGTTGGACCCTCTGGTCCAGCGGAGACATTGGGGCACGTTGTGGAGGGTTTGCCCGCCACTGGCAAGCGGACGCGAAAGGTCTTCCGCCCCGCGGCCAAACGCCTTGTGGCTCGCGGGGCAGCCTGACCCGGGGCGCCTGCTGCGGGCTTCCGGGCCTTCCCGGGAGATGCGACTGGCCGTCCGCGCCGTCCAACGATTGCACTGGCCCCGGCGGAAATTTGCCGGTAAATAAATGCCAAATTCAACCGCGCCGGCTGCGGATCCAGCGTCCACCGGCCAATCTTCGGAAACCTCGCTGTACAAGGACCTGCCATGATCAAGCACTTGGGTTTCAAGCCGGATTTCGCCACCTCGGCCGCGAGGTTTGCTGCCTGGTGGCAGTGCGAGGCGGTGGACCGCCCGCCCGTGACGCTCTGGCTGGGCCCGAGCCGCCCGTACAGCGGCCCGGCCTCCACCCACCGCACCCTGCGCGAGCGCTGGCTGGACGTGCGCTTCAGCGTGGACTCGGCCGTGGCCTCCCTCGCCACCGCCGATTATGTCGCCGACACGCTGCCGGTCTTCTGGCCCAACGTCGGGCCGGAGATCACCGCCACGCCCTACGGCATCGAGCTGGAGTTCGGGAAGGACACCACCTGGTCCGTGCCCGTGGTGCACGGTCCCGCGGACTGGGAGAAATTGCTGAACACCCCGCCCAACTTCGACAACGTGTATTGGCGCGCCGTCGAGGCGCAGACGGATTACGCCCACGAAATCTGCGACAACCGGTTCCTCGTGGGCATGTCCGACCTGCACGGCAGCTTCGACATCCTGGCCGCCCTGCGCGACCCGGAGGAACTTTGCATGGACATGGTGGACTGCCCCGAACTGGTGGCCAAGGCCGGACTGCATGTGGCGGAGGGGTATGTCGAGGCGTTCAAGCGGAATTACGCGCGGGCGGCCAAGGCGGGGCAGGGCTCGACCACGTGGTGCCCGCTCTACCACCCGGGTCCGGCCTACGTGCCCAGCTGCGATTTCTGGTGCATGGTTTCGCCGGAGGTGGCCGAGCGGTACATCCTGCCGACGCTGCTGATCGAAATGAAGGCGTTCGAACGCAGCTTGTTTCACCTGGACGGGCCTGACGCGCTGCGTCACCTGGACCTGGTGCTGGATCTGCCGGGCCTGAACGCCCTGCAGTGGGTCTTTGGCACGGGGCACGGGCCGGCGGCGCGCTGGCTGGACGTTTACCGGCGGTCGCTGGCGAAGGGGAAGGCCGTGCAGGTGCTGGCCGAGTCGCCGGCGGACGCGCTGGAAGTGCTGGAGGCCCTGGGTCCGCGCGGACTGTGGTTGACTGTGACGGATGGCATCTCCTCGGCGCAGGAGGCGGCGGAATTCGTGCAGGCGGTGGACCGGGCCTGCGGAGTGGGCAAGCCGCCGGGGCGCAAGGGAAAATGACCTCGAAAGAGCGCATGCTGCGGGTACTCGGTCGGGAGAAACCCGACCGGCTGCCGGTCACGGTTCATCAATGGCAGCAATACCATCTCGACACCTGCCTCGGCGGCATGCGCGCGCTTGAGGCGTTCCAGCACTGCGGGCTGGATGCCTCGATCCAATACTTCGAGGCGATGGGGCAGTTTTGGATTCCGAACGCGGAGAAGTATCTCATCTCCACGCCGGAGTGGCGCGAGGAGATCGAAATTGTGCGGGATGATCCGGACGACAAACTGCTCAACCACTCGATCACGACCCCCGGCGGCCGGCTCACCTACAAGACCGGCGGCAACCGCACCACGACCTGGATCACGGAATACCTCATCAAACGCCACGAGGACGCCGAGCTGATCGCAAAATACATGCCGGTGGCGAAGTTGAACCGGCAGGCCATTGCCGCCGAGTACGAGCGGATCGGCGATGCCGGCATCCTGCGCGGATTCGTGTGGGGCGACCAGGCGGGTTGCTGGCAGCACGCCTGTTGCCTCCAGTCCGAGGAGGAGCTGATCTTGGAATGCGTGGACAATCCGGACTGGGTGCACGGCCTGCTCCGCGCCCTGTTGGGGCGCAAACTGCGGTTCATCGAGGAATCGCTCGAGGGCGCGAAGTTCGACCTGATCGAAACCGGCGGCGGCGCCGGCAGCGACACCGTCATCTCACCCGATTTGCACCGGGAGTTTTGCCTGCCCTACGACCGGCAGATTCACGACGCCCTGCACCGGTGTGGCCACCGCACGGCCTATCACACCTGCGGCGGCATGATGCACATCCTCGACCTCATTGTCGCGAATGGCACCGACGCGTCCGAGACGCTCGCCCCGCCCGGCGTGGGGGGCAACATCACCGACCCGGCAGCGGTCCGGGCGGTCTTTGGCGGCAAGCTGGCGATGATCGGCGGCATGGACCAGTTTAACATCCTGACGAGCGGAACCCGGGAGCAAATCCGACGGGAAACGCACCGCTTGTTTGAAGGTTTCGGCCGGGACGGGGGCTACCTCTGCTCGGCGTCGGATCATTTTTTCGAAACCCCGGTGGACAACCTGAAGGCGTTCGCCGCGGCGGCGCGGGAATGCACCTATTGAATCCGGCGGGGCATTGACAGGATTCCGCCACGCCGGTCACGAGGTGAGCAGTCAGGCCGCGGCCGACAGCTTCTCCGTCCGCTCGGCCAACAAAAAGGGCCGGTCCGATGACCGGCCCCGAACACACCAACAGATTCTCAGGCGGTGCGGACCTGGGTCACGCGGGCGCGGGCCATCACCAGGGCGAAGACGCCGGTGAAGAGCAGGTCGCCGACGAGCGTGTTGCGGAAGAACCAAAGGGTCGGCGGGAACTCGACGTGCCCGATGGTCATCGCCTGCCACCAGCCGGCGAGGGTCTTGACGTAGTAGGCGTCGCCAAGCCACGCGGCGGTGTTGCTCGCGAGGTAGAACAGGATGGAGCAGCCGAGGACGCCACTGACCACGTTGAGCGCGGTGCGACGGCGGGCGACGAGGGCGCCGATGCCAAGGGCCGCGGCGAAGCAGGCGATGCGCAGCAGCGAGCCGCCGAGCTCCCACGTGTAGCCGTACTGGGCCGCGTAGTAGCGGTCGATCCAGAGGTCGCTGGCGGCGAGGGCCACGAAGGGCACGAGCCAGAGGCTGCGGCGCTCAAAATAGGCCGCGCCGCAGAAGGCGAGGGCCATGATGGGCGAGACATTGGACAAATCCGGGACGAACACCGCGCCCACGCGGTAAGCGGCGGCGGCGACGATCAGCCCAAGGGCGATGATGAGGTTAGAGTTCTTCATTTTGGGAAACGGTTGCGATTGGCTAAGGGTTGGAGCGGGTGCGTCGCGGTGGCGCCGGTTCGCACCCAGTCAGGGATGGAGGGGGGCCGCTCAGGCCGCCTCGCCCACGAGTTTCTTGGCCACGTCCACGGCGGTGCCGGCGTCGGCGGCATAGCCGTCGGCCCCGATGTCGTCCGCGAACGCCTGGGTGATCGGCGCGCCGCCGATCATGATCTT
>CAIQKV010000107.1 GCA_903872505.1 uncultured Opitutia bacterium | reverse complement strand
TCATCGATGATGAGCAACTCCGGATCCACGGCAGATTGCACGGAAAATGCCAGTCGCATCAACATGCCGCTGGAGTAGATCTTCACCGGCTGTTCGATGAAGTCACCGATGTCGGCGAAGGCGGCGATGGCATCGAAGCGGGCGTCGATATCGGAACGGGAAAATCCCAGGACCGCACCGTAGAGATAGACATTCTCCCGCCCGCTAAACTCAGGGTTGAAGCCGCTGCCCAATTCCAGCAGCGCGGCAATACGTCCGTTTACCTTCACCGACCCCGCCGTTGGCTGGAGCGTGCCGGCGATGATCTGGAGGAGGGTGGACTTGCCCGAGCCGTTGCGACCGATGATGCCGACGCTCTCCCCCCGCTTCACCTCAAAGGAAATGTCGCGCAAGGCGTAAAAATCCCGGTAGCTGCGGGCGGCGCGTTTCTTCAGGCTTTGCGCGGCACCCGAGCCTGATGGCAGCAGGCCGGCCAGGCCGGCCTGCATCGGCGAAAGCAGCCGATCCGCCGGTGTTTCCCAGATGCGGTAGGCCTTGCTGACGTTCTGGACGGAGATGACGGGTTCGTCGCTCATGCGGGTCAGAGGATCATGCCGGCGGCGACAGTGGTGTTGGCGGCCTCGTCGACGAGGATCACGCTGCCCGTCGACCGGTTCTTCTTGTAGCTGTCAAAAAAGAGCGGGACGGCGGTGTGCAGGGTGACGCGGGCGAAATCGTTCATGCCGAGCGGCGCCGCGTCCGGGTTGCGGTGCAGTGTGGTGATGTCGAGCTTGTAGCGCACGGTCCGCAATTCGCATCCCGTCTCGCAGGAAGTGTGCCGCAAAAGATAGCGGCGGGCGGGATCGAAGGGCTGTTCGGACAGCCAGCAGAGCATGGCCTCAATGTCCTGGCCGGTCGCGGGCAGGTTGTTGGGCCGCGCGAGCATGTCGCCTCGGCTGAGCTCGAGCGCGCGGTCGAGTTCCAGCACGACGGACATCGGGTGGAAGGCCTCCCCGACCGGGCCGGCCGGGCCGTGGATGGCCTTGATCCGGGCCGGCAGGCCGCCGGGAAGGCGAACAACCTCGTCGCCGGGCCGGAAGCTGCCGCTGGCGACCTGGCCGGCATAGCCGGTGAATGCCGGTCCCGGGGCGGCCGGCGGGCGGATCACGGTCTGCACCGGGAAGCGGGCGTCGACGTGGTTGGCGTCGTTGAGCACGTAGACGGTCTCCAGCGTGTAGAGCAGCGGCGTGCCCGCGTACCACGGCATGCGCGCGGATTTCTCGACGATGTTGTCGCCGTGGAGGGCGGCGATCGGGACAAACTGGATGTCCGGCGCCTCCAGCCGCTCGGCGTATTCCATGAATTGCTCGCGCACCCGGTCGAAGGCCGCCTGCGAGAAGTCCACCAGGTCCATCTTGTTGACGCAGACGATGAGGTGCTTGATGCGGAGCAGGGAGGCGATGAACGCGTGGCGGCGCGTCTGCTCGGTCAGGCCGTGGCGCACGTCGACCAGCAGCAGGGCGAGGTGGGCCGACGAGGCGCCGGTGACCATGTTGCGCGTGTACTGGAAATGCCCGGGGCAGTCGGCGAGGATGAACTTGCGGCGGGGCGTCGCGAAGTAGCGGTAGGCAACGTCGATGGTGATGCCCTGCTCGCGCTCGGCCCGCAGGCCGTCGGTGAGCAGCGCGAGGTTGGGCCCGGCGTCGCCCCGGCGCTCGCTGGCGAGCTGCACGGCCGCCCACTGGTCCTCGAAGATGGACTTGGTGTCGTAGAGCAGCCGGCCGATGAGCGTGCTCTTGCCGTCGTCAACGTTGCCGCAGGTGATGAGCCGGAGGAGGTCCATGGCGTGGGGTGCGGTCAGAAATAACCCTGGCGCTTGCGATCCTCCATCGCGGTTTCGGAGCGGCGGTCGTCGTAGCGCGTGCCGCGCTCGGTCTGGCGGGCGGCGGCGACCTCCGCGATGATCTCGGCCAGGGTGGCGGCCGAGGAGCGGACGGCGCCGGTGCAGGTCATGTCCCCCACGGTGCGGAAGCGGATGCGCTCGCGGGCGGATTGCTCGCCCGCCTGCAGCGGCAGGTGGGGCGACACGGCGAGGAGCGTGCCGTGGCGCAGGAAGACCTCGCGGTCGTGGGCGAAGTAGAGCGAGGGGAGCGGCAGTTTTTCGCGCTCGATGTAGGCCCAGACATCCAGCTCGGTCCAGTTGCTGAGCGGGAAGACGCGGAACTGTTCCCCGGGCTTTTTACGGCCGTTGTAGAGGTTCCAGAGTTCCGGGCGCTGGTTTTTCGGGTCCCAGCGGCCGGAGGCGTCGCGGTGCGAGAAGATGCGCTCCTTCGCCCGGGCCTTTTCCTCGTCGCGGCGGCCCCCGCCGAGGGCGGCGTCGAGTTTCAGCTCCGCGATGGCGTCGAGGAGGGTGACGGACTGCAGGACGTTGCGGCTGGCGTTGGGGCCGGTCTCCTCCACGGCCCGGCCGGAATCGATCGTGGCCTGCACGGAGCGGACGAGGAGCCGGTAACCGAAGTCGCGGGCAAACTGGTCGCGGTAGGCCAGCGTCTCGGGAAAGTTGTGCCCGGTGTCGATGTGGAGCAGGGCGAAGGGCGGGGGGGCGGGGGCGAAGGCCTTGCGGGCCACGGCGGCCAGCACGAGCGAGTCCTTGCCGCCGGAAAACAGGATCGCGGAGTGCGGCAGCTGCTCCGCCGTTTCCCGCAGCACATGGATGGCCTCGTGCTCGAGCGAATCCAGCTGGCTGAGATGCAGGTGGGGCATGCCGGGGGTCAGGCCAGGCCGGGTTGCAGCCGCTCGAGCGCGAACTCGAGCAGCCGGGCCGAGGAGGCCGCGGCGGATTCCGCGGAGGTGTGGATCACCAGGTCGGCGGCCGCCGGGGGCTCGAAGGGCGAGGACAGGCCGGTCATCTGGGCCACCTGGCCCTTGCCGGCCTGCGCATAGAGGCCCTTGGTGTCGCGTTCGCGGCAAACCTCGAAGGGGGCGTCAACATGGATCAGCGCCAGGTTCTGGGGCCCGAGGATGCGAGCCACGAGCTGGCGGTGGCTTTCCAACGGCGTGATGAAGGAGGCCACCACGCAGAGGCCCGAAACGGATCCCAGCCGGGCCACTTCCGCGGCGCGGCGCAGGTTTTCCTCCCGCCCGGCCGCAGAAAATCCCAGCCCATGGCAGAGGCCGGCGCGGAGCTCATCGCCATCCAGCGCCAGCACCGGCACGCCGCGCTCGCGCAAGTTGTCGATCAACGCGGTGGCGAGGGTGGACTTGCCCGCCCCGGACAGGCCGAAGAGCCAGAAGATGGGGCCGGCGTCAGCCGGGGTCGGTTTGGGATCAGAGGACATCGGCGAAGGCGGGTTTCATCCGGCGGAAGGCCAGGTGCCCCAGGTAGCAGGCGAGCAGGCCCGAGGCGTACAGGTAGGCGAGATGGTGGTAGTTGAGCGAGCGCTGCCAGAGGGCGGCATCCCGGGACAGCTCGATGGCCAGCATCACGGGGTTGAAGCGGAGGAAGACCCAGAGTGCCGCCGGGATCTTGGACGCGGAAAAGAACACGGCGCTGGCATACATGAGCGCCATCGTCAGGAACTGCGTGAGCTGCCCAAGGTCGCGGAAGAAAACCCCCAGGGCGGAAAACAGCCACGCCGTGCCCATGGCCAGCAGGACCAGCGGCGCGATGATGACGGGCAGCCAGAGGATGCCCCAGCTGGCGCCATGGCCGAAGCACAGCAGGCTAAGCAGCACAAGGCACAGGCTGATGAACAGGTGGAACAAGGCGCCGCCGACATTGGCGACGGGCAGTATTTCCAGGGGGAACACCACTTTTTTGACGAAATTCGGATTGCCGACGATGATCAGCGGTGAGCCCGCCAGCACCTCGGCGAAGAATTGAAACAGGGTCAGGCCGAAGAATATCCCAAGGGCGTAGTCCACCCGGGTCTCGTTCGGCAGCACGCCGAACTTGCCGCCGAAGATATAGCCGAAAACCAGTACATAGAGGCCGAGCATGAGCACGGGGTTGAGAAACGACCAGATCAGGCCCAAATGACTGCCCTTGTGGCGCAATTCCACGTTCCGCTGCGTGAACTGCCAGAGCAGTTCCCGGTGCCGCCATAATACGGTGACGAAGGCTAGGGGGGAACGGCTGGGCTGGGTGGCGTCCGTGCTCATATAGTGAAAACGTAATGCCGCGGAGGCTTAGTAAAGGCAATTCAGCGATAGCGGATAAGGCGGGCTGCGTTGTCGTCAGGCGTGGACTGAGGGATAGCCTTGAGATTCCTTCAACTGGCGTCTCGCATTTTGCGACGGAACCGTTGCAATCGGCAGGCGTCCCTATCCCGCAACCCATTCGACCATGAGCTGCAGCCTTAAGGTGTAAGCATTAGGTGTTAAGATTGAGTTCCTGCCTCCTCCGTCCTCTTTTCGCCTTTCACTCTTACGCTCACTCCTCCCTTATTCCTTTTCCCTTATCCCCATGTCCCGTCCCATCCGCCTCTTCGCCCTCTGCACCGCCTTCGTCGGCCTCGCCCTACCGGGGGTCCGCTCCCAGCCGTATCAGGCAGACCCCGCCTCCCTGCCCCTGCCGGAGACTTACCTCCCCGCGTTGAAGGACATCCTGAGCACCGCCGTCAGTCAGTCGCCGCGGATGATCGCGCGGAACGCCGAAAATGCCGTCGCCGAGGGTGGCCGCATCGTGATGCGGTCCGGGCAGTTACCCTCGGTCGGGGGCTATGTCGGGTATTACCCTTGGCAGCGGGACTGGCGGGCCGACTTGTCAAAATTCGCGGACGTCAACCGGTTGAATTATAACTTTTCGATCAACCAGCCACTCTATCACTGGGGTGCACTTGAGAACAATACCCGGATTGGTGAACTCCAACTCAGGATGACCCAGGGGCAGACCGCCGAGGGTTATCGCATCCTGGTGCAGGAAATCCGCGGGCAATACCTAGCGCTGGTGATCAAGAAGGCCGCGCTGGTCCGGGCCCGGCTCAGTCTAAAAATGGCGGAGGACAACCTCTCAGTAGCACAAACCAAGCTGGAGAAAAAGGTGATGTCGGAAGCAGAAATTGGTATGGTTCGATTGATGCTGGACCGGGCCAAACTGGCTGCGGACCGGACTGAGGAGGACTACAACGACAGCAAATCCGTTTTCGCCAAGCTCTGTGGGACGCCGGTCCTCAGCGACAGCCAGATTCCGGACGAGATTCCCGATCCCGCGGGCCCGACTTCCACGCTGGAGCCAATGCTGACGGACTTTACCAGCCACAAGGAGCTGGATACCTACAGCCTCCGGAATCTAAACGACCAGATCGAGGTGGAGAAGCTCACGTATGAAAACACCAAGACCCGGTTGCTGCCGCAGCTCAACTTTCAAATTGGCACGAGCCAGGATCAGACGAGCTACACGACCAACATCGCGGCCAAATATCGGGTGACCAGCGTCTTTACTGGTTTTGTGTTGAACTGGTCGATTTTTGACGGATTTGCGACCCGGGGCGCAATGGCCAGTTCACTGGCGCGGCGCCGCCAGTTGGAGCAAAGCTACAAGGACATGTCAGCAAACCTGGCGGACCAGGCCCGCAGCCAGCTGAAACAGGTCGAATTTGCCCGCCGGGGTATGGAGATCGCGAACCGGCTCCTCGAGTCCAGCACGGGGGCGCTGCGGGACCGAAAAGCCGATGCCACGCGCGGCCTGGCCTCGGAGGCCGATGTGAACACATTCCAACTCTCCTACCAGGAGGCGCAGATCAATGCCTTCTCCGCCCGTTTCGATTACCTGATCAAGACCGGTGATTTCCTCTCCACTATGTTGAAGGATCCGGCGCTCGTAAACCTTCCCAGCCCCAAATGAAGCGAAAAGCCCTGATTGCGGCCGCGGCGATCGCGGTCCTCGTGTTTGTGCTCATCGTCCTGCTCCGGCCGACCGCTACCGTGGCGGCGGTGGTCAGCGGCCGCGCGGTCAAGGCCGTGCCTGGCAGCGTCACGGTTCAGGCGGAATTCGCCATGGAACTCAAGAGCGAGATCGGCGGACGGATCGTGAAGAGCGAACTCGACATCGGCAGCAAGGTCAGCGCGGGCACGATTCTGGCGCAAATCGACACCGGCGATCTCGCGCTGGAAATGGAGAAGACCGAGGCCGACTATGAGGCCGCCAAGAACCGCATCGGCGTGGGCTCGGCGATCCAGCTCGACCTCGAGACCGCCCGGGAAAGCCTGGAGAACTTCGAGCGCCTGACCAAGACGGGCAACTATCCGCCGGCGGAACTCGAGAAGCAGCGCCGGCTGGTCCGGCAGATCGAGCAGAAGCTCGCGCTGGAAAAGGTCGCCAACAAGCAGCTGATCGACGGCTACGAGAACACCCTCAAGGTCCAGCACCGCCAGCTCGACAAGATGACTATTACCGCGCCGTTCGAGGGCATCGTCTCCGCGGTCTTCGCCCGGCCGGGCGACCTCATCGGGTCGAACGCCTCCATTGCCACGCTCATTTCGACCAGCCGCACCGTCGAGGCGAAGATCAGCCAGGAGGACTTTGCCGACATCAAGCTGGGCCAGAAGGCCACGGTGCGCTTCCTTGGGCGGGAGAATGACACCTACACCGCCGAGGTCGTGCAGATCCTGCCCACCGCCGAGGCCGAGACCCAGCGCTACCTGGTCCACCTCGTGGTCAAGTGCCCGCCCGAGGTGCTCGTGCCCGGCCTGACGGGCGAGGTGAACATCATCGTCGGCGAGCGGGCGGCCAAGGCCCTGGTCCCGCGCCGCGCGCTCTTCGGCAACAATATCTACGCGGTCCAGAACGGCCGGGTGCAGCTCCGCAAGGTGGAGGTGGGCTATGTCAGCCTCAATATCGCGGAAATCACCAAAGGCCTCGAGCCTGGCGACCTCGTCGTCGTCGAGGAGCTCGACAAGTTCCGCGACGGCGACCGCGTGCGCACGGAGCTCGTCAAATAGGCGCCGCTGCCCGCCGGTCGCGTCCCGCCCGCCTGAGCCGCGTTTCCCATGTCGCCCAACCTCCGCATCGCCTTCCGGTTTCTCACCGCCAAGAAGCGCGCCATGCTGATGAGCCTCTCGTGCACCGTGCTCGGGGTGGGCCTGTTCATCGTGACCCAGGCGACCACCAGCGGGTTCGAGGATTTCTTCATCAAGACCATCCTCGGCACGGATGGCGCGATGCGCATCCAGGATCAGATCCAGGACACGCTGCGCAGCATGAACGCCGGCGGCGGCTCGGACTTCCTCGTCAGCCACCGCGAGGGCGTGAAGTACATCGAGGGCGTCGAGGAGCCCAAAGCCGTCGTCAACGCGTTGAAGGAATTTGCCAACGTCTCCGGCACCTCGGCGGTACTGCGCGGCAATGTGCTCGTGCGCAGCTCGTTCAAGAACGAGAGCGCGCAGGTCTTCGGCATCAACCTCGACGAGCACCTCAAGGTGTCCGACCTCAACCACCAGATCATCCAGGGGGACCTGGCCACCTTTCGCGAGGCGCCCACTGGGGCGCTGGTCGGCAAGGTGCTGGCGGACCGCCTGCAGCTCGGCGTGGGCAACTCCTTCCTGCTCGATGTGCAGGGCCAGTTGCTCCGCTTCCGGGTGAGCGCAATCTACGAGACCGGCGTGGCGGACATCGACAAGGCCCGCGTGTACGTGCACATGAATGAAGCGCGCTCGCTCCTGAAAAAGCCGATCGGCGTGACATTTATCCAAGTCAACCTGTTTGACAAGAACCGGGCGCCGCAGGATGCGTCTCAAATGCAGGAGGTCCTGCGCCACAGTGCGAGCCCCTGGCAGGAGCGCGAAAAGGCGTGGTTGTCGGCCTTCCGCGCCCTGAGCGTCTCCTCCGCGATCACGGTCTCCGTCTTCACGCTCATCGCCGGCCTCGCGATGTTCAACACCCTCGCGATGATCGTCCTCGAGAAGACCAAGGACATCGCCATCCTCCGCTCGATGGGCTACGAGCGGCGGGACATCACCCAGATCTTCCTCTGGCAGGCCGGGATTGTCCTCGCCATCGGCGCGCTCGTCGGCGCCCTCGTGGGGGTCGTGGGCACGTTTGCCGTGTCCCAGATCCCGCTGCCGATCAACGGCATCTTCAAGACCGAGACGTTCCAGGTCTCCTGGAACGGCTGGCACTACGTCGAGGCCGTGCTCACCGCCGCCATCATGGTGATGGCGGCCAGCATCATTCCCGCCCGCCGCGCCGCGCGGCTCGAGCCGGGCGACATCGTCCGCGGCACCGCGCAATGACCCCCGCCATGGCCGAAACCCAGGATTTCGCTCTACGCTGCACCAACCTGCACCGGTATCTCGGGCAGGGGGAGGGGCGCGTCCACGTGCTCAAGGGCGTGTCGTTCGAGGCCCGGCGCGGGCAGGTCTACGCCATTGTCGGACCCTCGGGCTGCGGCAAGAGCACGCTGCTCTACCTGCTCGGCCTGCTGGACCAGCCGGACGAGGGCGGGATCGCCATCAACGGCCAGCTCATGTCGAACAGCGACGATGCGGCGCGCACCGCGGCCCGCGGTGCGCACATCGGCTTCGTGTTCCAGTTCCATTTTCTGATGCTCGAGTTCACCGCGCTGGAGAACGTGATGATGCCGATGCGCAAACTGGCGAAGCTCACCCCCGAGGCCATGGCGGACCGCGCGCACAGCCTGCTGGACTCGGTCGGGCTGGGGGATAAGACCCATCGGCTCGGCACGCAGCTGTCGGGCGGCGAACAGCAGCGCGTGGCCGTCGCCCGCGCGTTGGCGAACGAGCCCACGATCATCCTCGCCGACGAGCCCACCGGCAACCTCGACGTCAAGAACTCCTCGATGGTGTTCGACCTGCTCACCCGGCTCGCCAAGGACCACGGGCAGGCCGTGGTCCTCGTCACGCACAACCCGGACATCGCCAACCGTTGCGACTCGGTCCTCCCGATGCGCGACGGGGTGTTTATCTAGCCGGTCTTGGGCCGCCGGCGGGCGAATTCGCGGGGCGGACGATAAGTTCGGCTGCGCCGCGCGCTAGTTGGCGCTTATGACGGGGGCAATGAAAAATCCCCCGGAAATTTTAGTTTACAACCGAAACTTCGCCTCCTTCCTTCGACAGCGATTCCAACCACACAACGACGACCTGTGAGCCACGACCCATCGCGAAAACATTTTCTGGCCAGATTGCTTGGGCTGGTGGCTGTCGCGGGCCTGGCGCCAAGGTTGTTCGCGAAGGCCCCCGCCGCGCCGGCCCTGATCCCGGCGAATGGATCGGCGGTCCCGGCCCCTGCGCCGGTCGCCTTCCGGCCCGATGCCCGGGCAGTGGCCCGCCAGGATGGCGCGGTTTGAGCCGCGCCTGACCCGAGAAACCCTGGCCCATGTCGAATATTTTTCCCCAGTCGGCGAACAAGCTTCCGCTGCAGATCATCGTCTACCTGGTCGTGCTCAGCGGGGTCCTGACGGCGGGCGCCAACTACTACATGACGCCGAAGTACACGCGCGTCGGCTATGCGCCGGTCCAGCCGGTGCCCTACAGCCATGCCCTCCATGCCGGCCAGCTCGGCCTCGACTGCCGTTATTGCCACAGCAACGTGGAAAAGTCCGGCGTGGCCAACCTGCCGACGGCGCAGACGTGCATGAACTGCCACAACCAGGTGAAGAAGGACAGCCCCCTGCTCGCCGTTGTGCGCCACAGCTTTGAGACGGGTGAGTCCGTGCCGTGGGTGAAGATCCACCAAACTCCCGACTACGTCTATTTCAACCACGCCGTCCACGTAAACCGCGGGGTGAGCTGCTGGGAGTGCCACGGCCAGATCAACGAGATGGAGGTCGTGGTCCACGACAAGCCGCTCAGCATGGGCTTCTGCCTCGACTGCCACCGCGATCCCGCCCCGCGCCTCCGCCCGCGCGACCAGGTGACGAACCTCGACTGGCGCCCGGCGGACGACGCCACGCAGCGCGCGCTGGGTGACAAGATGGTGCGCGACTGGAAGATCAAACCCCCGCAAAGCTGCTCCGGCTGCCATCGATGAAACGCCAATTTCACCATCCCGCACCGGCGGCCGGCGAAGCCGCCGGCCCGAAATACTGGCGCAGCCTTGACGAACTGGCCGCCACGCCGGGCTTTCAGGCGCAGCTCGCGCGGGAATTTCCCGAGGGCGCATCCTCGATCGAGGGCGTCGACCGCCGCCAGTTCACCAAGATCATGGCGGCCTCGTTCGCGCTCGGCGGCCTCGGCCTCGCCGGCTGCCGCCGCCCCGAGCAATACGTGCTGCCCTACGGCAAGTCCGTCGAGGGCGTCATCCCCGGCCTCCCGCTCTATTTCGCCACCGCGATGCCGCTGCGCAAGTCGGCCATCCCGCTGCTGGCCGAGACGCACCAGGGCCGCCCGACCAAGCTTGAGGGCAACCCGACCTACCCGCCGCACGGCGGCGCCAGCACGCTCCGGGCCCAGGCCTCCGTGCTCGACCTCTACGATCCGGATCGCGCCACGAAGCATCTCGTCAAGGGCGCGGAAGCGACGACGGCCCAGGTGGCCGAGCTGCTCGCCAGCCTCGGGAAGACTTACGCCGACGCCAAGGGCGAGGGCCTCGCGTTCCTCGCGGAGGAATCGGGTTCCCCCACGCGCGCCCGGCTGATCGGCCAGCTGAAGCAGAAATTCCCGCGCGCCGTCTGGGCCGAGTATGAGCCGGTGCAGGATGAGCCGCCGGCGACCGCCGCCCGCGCGTGCTTCGGCCGCGACGTGAAGCCGATCTACCGCTTCGCCGCCGCCCGCCGCATCGTCAGCCTCGACGCCGATTTCTTCCACGCCGAGTCCGGCAGCCTGTATTATGCGCGGGAGTTCGCCAAGGGTCGCCGAGTCACGAAGCCGGACGACCCGATGAATCGGCTCTACGTCGTGGAGAGCGGCCTCAGCCTCACCGGCAGCATGGCCGATCACCGCCTGCGGCTCGCCAGCAGCCATATCGCGGCGTTCGCCGCCGCGCTCGCCGGCAAGGTCATGGGCTCGTCCCCGCTGGACGCCCTGGCCCAGGGCCTCGAATTCAAGGATCAGGACAAGTGGCTCGCGGCCTGCGCGCAGGATCTGCTCGACCACCGCGGCGCCTGCGTGGTGGTTGCCGGTGCGCACCAGCCCGCGGCGGTCCATGCGATCGCCTATGCGCTGAACGCTTTCCTCGGCAACATCGGCACGACGGTGGATTTCGTCGCGGCCGGTTCCAGCGACGCCTCGAGCATCGAGGGCCTCGCCACCGCCATCAAGGGCGGCTCGGTCCGGACCCTGCTCGTCCTCGGCGGCAATCCCGCCTACAACGCGCCGGCCGACCTTGACTGGGCTGGCCTGCAGAAATCCGTGCCCGAGGTCATCCGGCTCGGCTATTACGCCGACGAGACTTCCGCGCTGGCCGGCACGCAAATTGCCGCCGCGCACTACCTTGAGTCGTGGGGCGACGCCCGCACGGTGGACGGCACGATCGTCCCGGTGCAGCCGATGATTCTCCCGCTGTTCAACGGCCTGACGGAGATCGAGGTCCTCGCCCGGCTGCTGGGCGACGATAAGCCGGATCCCTACACGCAGGTGTACCTGACGATCGCCGGGCTCGTCTCGGGCGACGCGGCGAAGGGTTTCCGCCAGTTTCTGCACGACGGCCTGCTGGCTGGCTCCGCCTACCCGAAGGTCGCGGTGAGCTACGACCCCAACGGTGCCGGGACGCTGTTCTCGTCCACTCCGAAGCTCGAGTCCCTCTCCCTCCACAACCTCGAGGTCCGGTTCATCACGGACCACAAGATGGACGACGGCCGGTTCGCCAACAACGGCTGGCTGCAGGAATGCCCCGACCCGATCACGAAGATCTCCTGGGACAATGCCATCCTCGTCAGCCCTAGGCTCGGCAAAGAACTCAAGATCGACCCGAAGGGCTCGCTGCTGCAGGTCGCGCGCGTCGAGGAAAACGAGTTTGAGATCGGCAAGGAAAACTCCCGCGTGTTCGAGGTCACGGTGGGTGGTCGCACGATCCGGGGCCCGGTCCACATCCAGCCCGGTCTCTCGAACTACACGATTGTCATCGCCCTCGGTTACGGGCGCACCGCGACGGGCCACGTGGGCACGGGCGCGGGCTTCAGCGCCTATCCGCTGCGCACCAGCGCCGCGATGCACTTTGCCACCGGCGCGACCCTGACCGACACCGGCACCCGCGCGCTCCTCGCCAACGTGCAGGAGCACTGGTCGATGGAAGGCCGCGACCTCGTGCGCGAGGCCAACCTCGACGAGGTCGCCAAGGAGGGCGGCCCCGGCCTGGCCTACGTGAAGGGCATCGGCATGGAGTCGCACAGCCCGTCCATCCTCGGCGAGGTTGGCACGGAGATGACTCCCGGCCAGCGCGCCACGGAGATTCCCCGCGGCGGCTCGATGTATTCGACCCCGAAGTTCGACGGCCTCCACCAGTGGGGCATGTCGATCGATCTCAACACCTGCATCGGCTGCAACGCCTGCGTCGTCGCCTGCCAGGCGGAGAACAACATCCCGATCGTGGGCCGGGACCAGGTCCGGCGCGGTCGCGAGATGCACTGGATCCGACTCGACCGCTACTATTCCGACGGCCACGCCGACGGCGCGGCCTTCGGCGGCGAAGGCAACCACGAGCTGCCCGAGGATCCGCAGATTTCGCTCCAGCCGGTGGCCTGCCAGCAGTGCGAGCTCGCGCCGTGCGAGACTGTGTGCCCCGTCAACGCTACCGTGCATGACAACGAGGGCCTCAACACGATGGCGTACAACCGCTGCATCGGCACCCGTTACTGCGCGAACAACTGCCCGTACAAGGTCCGCCGGTTCAATTTCTTCGACTTCAACCAGCGCCAGCTCGACAGCCTCTACCTCAGCCAGCTCGGCCCGAAGGGCATGCCCGAGCTCGTGCAGATGGTGAAGAACCCCGAGGTCAGCGTCCGCATGCGCGGCGTGATGGAGAAGTGCACCTACTGCGTGCAGCGCATCCAGAATGGCAAGATCGAGCAGAAGGTGAAGGCCGCGCAGGCCGGCAACCCAGGCGACGTCCTCGTCCCGGACGGCGCGATCAAGACCGCCTGCCAGCAGGTCTGCCCGGCGGAGGCCATCGTCTTCGGCAACATCCTCGACGCAAACAGCGCCGTCTCGCAGGCGAAGGCCCACCAGCAGGACTACGCGCTCCTCGGCTACCTCAACATCCGCCCGCGCACCACCTACCTCGGCAAGCTCCGCAACCCGAACCCGTCGATGCCTGACTACGCCGCGCTTCCCTTCAGCCGGACCGAATACAACGCCAAGAACCATCCCGGCGGGGCAGGGGAGCACGCCCACGGCCACGGTGAGGCCAAGGAAGCCGGCCATGCGGTGAGCGCAGTCGCCAAGAACCTGGGAGGACTCAGCTGATGGCCCACGCCGACCAAGCCGCCCTGCCGGCCATCCTCGCCGAGGTCAAACCCGCGGTGCTGCCGCGCGCCGTCCTCGTCTCGAACCACCGCAGCTTCTCGTGGATCACCGACAAGATCTGCGGCATCATCGAGGGCAAGACTCCCGCCTGGTGGTGGTGGTGCTTCGGCGTCGCCTGCTTTGTCGCGTCCTTCACCGTCGCCGGCCTCACCTACCTCGTCGCCACGGGCGTCGGCGTCTGGGGCCACGCCAACCCGGTCAACTGGGCGTGGGACATCGTCAACTTCGTCTTCTGGATCGGCATCGGCCACGCCGGCACGCTGATCTCGGCCATCCTCTGCCTGCTGCGCCAGAAGTGGCGCACGTCGATCAACCGCGCCGCCGAGGCCATGACGATCTTCGCCGTCGTCTGCGCCGCCATCTTCCCGGTCTTCCACGTTGGCCGCATCTGGTACGCGTGGTTCCTGTTCCCGATCCCGAACTCCAACTACATCTGGCAGAATTTCCGGTCGCCGCTCGAGTGGGACGTCTTCGCCGTCTCGACCTACGGCACGGTGTCCGTCCTGTTCTGGTACATCGGCCTGCTGCCCGACCTCGCCGTGCTGCGCGACCGCTTCGAGGCGGCGGGCAACAAGCTCCGCTCGTTCCTCTACGGCCTGTTCGCCATGGGCTGGCGCGGCTCGAACCGCCACTGGAGCAACTACGAGATGGCGTACCTGATCCTCGCCGGCATCTCCACGCCGCTCGTGCTCTCGGTGCACACCATCGTGTCGTTCGACTTCGCCGTCTCGCTGCTGCCGGGCTGGCACACGACCATCTTTCCGCCGTACTTCGTCGCGGGCGCCATCTTCTCGGGCTTCGGCATGGTGCTCACGCTGATGCTGCCGCTGCGCGCCATCTACAAGCTCGAGGACCTGATCACGCAGTACCACATCGACTGCATGTGCAAGATCACCTTGGCGACGGGCACGATCGTCGGCTACGCGTACGCGATGGAGTTCTTCATCGCGTGGTACAGCTCGAATCCGTACGAGGGCTTCACCTTCATCAACCGCGCGTTCGGCCCCTACGCCTGGGCCTACTGGATCATGATCTCGTGCAACGTGATCACGCCGCAGTTCTTCTGGTCCCGCCGGGTGCGCGCCAACACCACGCTGGTCTGGGTGCTCTCCATCTTCGTCAACGTCGGCATGTGGTTCGAGCGCTTCGTGATCATCGTCACCTCGCTCGCCCGCGACTTCCTGCCGTCGAGCTGGGGCTACTACAGCCCCTCGATCGTCGAGATCTTCACCTTCTTCGGCACCTTCGGCGTGTTCTCGGTGCTGTTCCTCCTCTTCATCCGGTTCCTGCCCATCATGCCGATGGCGGAGCTCAAGGCCGTCACCCCCCAGGCTGACGTGCACGGCTCTGACCACCACTGATCACCCCGACCATGGCTGCACCCTCCTATGGCCTGATCGCCACCTTCGAGACCGCACCGGAAATCTACCACGCGGCGCAGGTCGTGCGCGATGCCGGGTACCGGAACTGGGACGTCATTTCCCCGTGCCCGCTGCATGGCCTGGACAAGGCCATGGGCCTGCGGCGCTCCATCGTCCCGCGGATCTCGCTCGCGGGCGGCATCACGGGTTTCTGCACCGGCATGTCGCTGATCTGGTGGACGGGCGCCTACGACTACAAGCTGACGGTCGGCGGCAAGCCGCTCTTCAGCCCGATGTTCGCCTTCCCCGTCTCGTACGAGCTGACGATCCTCTTCACCGCCTTCGCCACCATCATCGGCATGTTCGTCGTCAACGGCCTGCCGCGGCATTACCACCCCGTCCTCAAGTACAGCCAGATCAAGCGCGGCATGGACGACGCCTTCTTCATCGTGATCGAGGCGCGCGACCCGCGCTTCAACCTCGCCAACACCACGGCCCTGCTCGAGAAGGCCGGCGGCAAGGAAATCAAGGAGCTGGAAGCCTGACCCATGCGCCACGTCTACCTAGTCACAGCGTTTGCGGTGGTGCTGGCGGTTTCCGTGCTCGGGCTGCGCGGGACGAAGTTCACGCATCCGCCGATGGACGTCTTCCCCGAGTGGGCCTTCCCCGGCATGAAGCGCCAGCCCAAGCCGAAACCGCAGGGTGAGAGCAAATTCTTTGCCGACGGCCGGGCCGACCGGCCGCTGCCTGCGGGCGTCGTTTCGCGCGACCCGCTGCGGAATGATGACACGCTCTACGCCGGCAAGGCCTCCGGCGGCGCCTGGCTCCGCGGCTTCCCGGTCCCGGTCGACGCCAAGCTCATGGCGCGCGGCAAGGAACGCTACACGATCTATTGCTCACCCTGCCATGGCGCCGTCGGCGACGGCAACGGCATCACCAAGCAATACGGCATGGGCGCCACGCCCACCTACCATGACCCGCGGCTCCGCGACATGGCCGAGGGGGAGATCTTCAACACCATCACCAACGGCAAGAACAACATGCAGTCCTATGCCGACAAGCTCGTCCCCGAGGACCGCTGGGCCGTCATCCTCTACGTCCGCGCCCTCCAGCGCGCCCAAACCGGCCGGGCTTCCGATGTCACCGACGCTGCCGGGAAACAAACTCTGGGCCTGAAATGAGCACCGCCGCCACCACCGCCCCCGCCACGCCGACCGCCTCCCTCGCGGGCCGGGCGCTCGCCGTCGGTTTTGCCGGCCTCGCGCTCACCGCCCTCGGGGCGCTGATTTCGCCCGACCGGCACGGGATCGCGATGTCCTACCTCGTGGGCGTCACCTACTGGACGGCCATCGCCATTGGCATGCTGCTGATGATCCTGATCCATCACATCACCGATTCCTCGTGGTCGGTGGTGCTCCGCCGCCAGTGGGAGCACGGCCTCGCGGCGTTCAAGTGGCTCGCCTTGCTGTTTCTGCCCCTGCTCGTGCTCGCCTGGCTCAAGCCCGGCTACGTCTGGCCCTGGATGGACTTGAAGCACGAACTGCACGGCCATGGCACCGTGGGTACCGACATCCTTTACCAGAAGAAAGCCGTCCTCCTGAACCTCCCTGTGTTCACGGGCGCGACGATCGTATTTTTCCTCAGCTGGATCGGGCTCTCCGCCTGGCTGCGCAAGGCCTCGTTTACGCAGGACAGCGATGGCGACGTGAAATGGACTTATTCCAGCCGCAAGGCCGCGGCCCTCGGGCTGCCGGTGGCGGCGCTCACGCTGACCTTTGCCGCGATCTTCTGGGTGAAGAGCCTCGAGTACCACTGGTTCTCCACGATGTACGGCGTGTGGTTCTTCGCGAACTGCGTGCGCGGCGCCCTCTGCAGCGGCGTCCTCATCATGGTCTGGCTCTACCACCGCGGCGACTACCGCGGCATCGTCAACTCGAACCACTTTCACAGCATCGGCCAGCTGATGCTGGCGTTCACGGTGTTCTGGGCCTACGTCACGTTCTCCCAGTATTTCCTGATCTGGAACGCTAACGTGCCCGAGGAAACCTTCTGGTACAACCTCCGCGAGCTGAACCACGACGGCACGACGAACCAGTGGTGGTATGTCGGCCTGGTCATCCTCTTCGGCCACTTCGTCGTCCCGTTCCTGCTGCTGCTGTCCTACCGCTTCAAGGTCACGCCGCACATCATCCGCCGCATCGCCTGCTGGGTCCTCACGATCATCCTGATCGACCTCTGCTACAACATCCTGCCCGCGCTGAAGGACGGGCACGGCGACTCCCGCCCGTTCCTCTCCGTCAACCTGCTCTGGGTGCTGACCTCGGTGATCGGCGTCGGCGGCGTCTGCGTGTGGGCGTACCTGCGGAGCTTCCCCACCACCAAGCTCATCCCGACCCGCGACCCGCGCATCGGCGAGTGCCTGTCCCACCATGACTGACCAACCTTCCCGCTCCGCCTCGTTCGCGACGATCCTGATCGTGCTGGCCGGCTTTGCGCTGTTCCTGCTGGTCGCTTGGTTCGCCTATCTGCCGCGCTCGACCGGGCCTTTCACCGGTGACGGCATCCGCACCGCCGAGCAGCGCAAAATCAACCTCGCCGAGTTGCGGAAGAAGCAAACGGCGCAGGCCACCCACTATGCCTGGGTCGACCAGAAAACCGGGGTCGTCCAGCTTCCGCTGGAGGTGGCGATGGAACTCACGGTGCAGAAATACGCCGCCAAGAAATAAGCGCCCAATCTTTTCGCAATGACCACCGCCCCCCACGCCGCCGATAATGCCGAAGTCACCGAGGTCGACACCTCGGCGCGGTGCGCGCTGCTGCTGCTGCTGGCGTTCGCCGTGCTCTGGCTGGTCGTGAGCGGAGTGCTCGCGCTCGTGAACCTGGTGCAATTGCACACGCCCGCCCTGCTGGCGGACTGCTCCCTGCTGACCTACGGCCGCACCCACGCCCTGCAGGAGACCGCCTTCATCTACGGCTGGGCCGCGAATGCCGGGCTCGCGGTTGCGCTCTGGATCCTCGCCCGCCTCGGCGGCTCGCCGCTCCGGTCGCTGAACTGGGTGATGGCCGGCACGGTCTTTTGGAACCTCGCGATCGCGCTCGGGCTGGTCGGCATCGCCACGGGCGACGGCACCTCGAACGCCTGGCTGCACCTCCCGCGCTACGTCCTGCCCATGATGCTGGTGGCCTACGGCACGATCGCCGTGCCCGGCGTGCTGGCCTGGAGTGGCCGGCGGCACGAAACGGCCTTCGCCGCGCAGTGGTACGGGGTGGCGGCGCTGTTCCTCTTCCCCTGGATCTTTTCGCTGGCGCAGGTGATGCTGGTGTTTGTGCCCGAGCGCGGCGTCTTGCAGGCCCTGGTGGCGGGCTGGTTCGTGCAGGGTGCCTGGACGCTCTGGCTCGCGCCCCTCGCGCTGACCGCGGCCTATTACCTCGTCCCGAAACTCAGCGGCCGGACCATTACCAGCTATGAGTTTGCCGCGCTCAGCTTCTGGACGCTGCTCTTCGTCGGGGCCTGGACCGGCGGACGCCACCTGATCGGCGGCCCGGTGCCCGCCTGGATCCCCACGATCGCGGTCGTGTCCTGCGCCCTGCTCCTCTTCCACTACATCGTGGTGGCGCTCAACCTCCGCGCGGCATTTTCCGGCGGCGGCAGCACGGTGATGAAGTTCATGGCCCTCGGCCTCGGCGCCTACGTGCTCGGCGGCTTCATCGATGCGGCGACCGCCCTGCGCAGCGTCGCCGCCTTCTCCCAGTTCACCTATTTCAGCACGGCGCAAACCCAGCTCGCGCTCACCGGCGCGTTCTCGATGCTGCTCTACGGCGCCATCTACTTCCTGGCGCCGCGCATCACCGGCCAGCCCTGGCCCTCCGTCGTGCTCATCCGCGCGCATTATGCCGCCGCCCTGACCGGCACGGTGGGCCTGGTCATCGCGCTCGCGGGCGCCGGCTGGATCCAGGGACATGACTTGCGCGACCCGTTGGTTTCCTTCGCGGCCATCGCCGCCCATGTCCGGCCCTGGCTCCTGATTGCCACCGCCGCCCAGGCCATCCTGCTCTTCGGCAACCTGCTGCTCGCCGCCCATCTGGTCCGGCTCATCGCTGCGAAGTCGGCCGCCCCTGCGGCCGGCCTGTTCCGCCCGGCTCCCGCGATGGAGGCGCCCGCGTCATGAGAAACGGATTCACCTTTTTCGTCGGACTGTTCCTGGCCCTGGGGCTGGCGTGGGCCGGCATCGTGCTGGGCTCGCACCTCCAGCTGGGGCATCTCGCGCCGTATTTCGACGAGAGCGAGGGCAAGGCCTTCCCCGAACGCATGCCCGGCATCGCCGCGCGCGGCCAGCTCGTCTACCAGGACCTTGGCTGCGCCTCCTGCCACACGCAGCAGGTGCGGCGGCCGGACTTCGGCAGTGACAAGGCCCGCGGCTGGGGCGACCGGCAGAGCGTGGCCCGCGATTATGTGAGCCAAGTCCAGGTGCAACTCGGCGAGAGCCGCATCGGCCCGGATCTGGCCAACTTTGGCGCCCGGCCGCAGGCGGTGGACGCCGACCGGCTCACGCAGTACCTGTACGACCAGCATGGTGGCATGCCGGCCTACCGGTTCCTTTTTGAGACCCGCAAGGTTACGGGCGAGCGCTCGGCGAAGGCGCTCCGGGCCGCGGCCCCCGCCGGCTGGGAGATCGTCCCGACGCCCCGCGCCGAGGCGCTGGTGGCCTATTTGCAGAGCCTGACCAACGTCTACGAGTATCCCGAGGCCCGTCCGGTCGTGCCGGCCGCCACGAAGGAAGGGGAGCACAAATGAGCGACCAGGATCCCATTGACCCGCGCCTCGAACAGGCCGGCGCCTCGGACGAGAGCCTGCTGACGGCGCATGAAAAGCTGCGCGGCTGGAAGGCCGACGACGGCGCGAATTACCGGATGCTCCCGCTCGTGCTGCTGTTCGCGTTCAGCGGACTCATCTTTTACGCCGGCATCTATCTCAACAAGTACTCGGTGCGGTACAGTCCGTCGGCGTTCGACGAGAACGCGCCGGCCAACACCGGCGCCGGTCCCGCGGTGAAAGTTGACCCGCTGGTATTGGGCAAGAAGAACTTCGAGTCGGTCTGCGCCACCTGCCACCAGGCCACGGGCCTGGGCGTGCCGGGCATCTATCCGCCGCTGGCCGGCTCCGAGTGGGTCAGTGGCTCCAACGAGCGGCTCATCCGGATCGTGCTCTACGGCCTGAAGGGTCCCGTGAAGGTGAAGGGCGTCGAGTACGGCGCCGCCGCCATGCCCGTTTTCGGCAAGGTCGCGGGCTCCGGCTATAACTGGAGTGACGAGAAGATCGCCGCCACGCTGACCTACGTCCGCGCGTCCTTTGGCAACACTTCTCCGGCCATCACCGCCGACCAGGTCACCGCCATCCGGACCAAGGAAGGCGACCGCAAGGAATGGTCCCAGGAAGAGCTGCTGAAGCTGCCCTGAGCGGGCGCGGCCGGCCTAGTCGCCGAGCTTCTTGCCGGGAACGAGGTAGCCCTGCACGTAGTCGCGCACGGCTTCGGGCAGGGGCGTGATCTTCCGGTCGTAGCCGGAGGCGCGGAGCTTCCCGATCTCGGCCCGGGTGAAATACTGGTACTTGCCGCGCAGGATCTCCGGCATCGCGATGAACTCGATGCTGGGTTCGCGGCCCAGCGCTGCGAAGATCGCGCGGGTGAGCGTGAGCCAGGTGTTGGCCTCGCCGGAGCCGAGGTTGTAGAGCCCGCCGGCCGCCGCGCCCTTTTCCGCGAAGTGCAGCGTCATCTCGACCGCATCCTTCACGTAGAGGAAATCCCGCTGCTGCTCGCCGTCCTTGAAGTCGGGGCGGTGGCTCCGGAACAGCTGCACCCGGCCGGTGGCCACAATCTGCTGGTAGGCCTTGTTCACCAGCGAGCGCATGTCGCCCTTGTGGTCCTCGTTGGGCCCAAAAACGTTGAAATACTTCAGGCCAACGATCCGCGGCAGCCAGCCCTCGCGCTGGGCGAGCAGGTCGAAGTTCTGTTTCGACGAGCCGTAGAGGTTGAGCGGATGCAGGCGGGCGAGGTTCGCGTCCCGGTCATCCATGCCCTGCGTCCCGTCGCCGTAGGTGGCGGCGGAGGACGCGTAGATGAACCGCGTGCCCTGCGCGAGGCACCAGGTGGCGAGCTCGCGCGTGTAGGCGAGGTTGTTGTCGTCGAGGTAGGCCGCGTCGCTCTCGGTCGTCGAGGAGCAGGCGCCGAGGTGAAATACGGTGGAGAATTTTCCGAAGGCGAGGGGATACCGCGCGAGGCGCCGGCGGAGTTCGTCGGCCTCGACATACTCGGCGAACTGCAGCGGCCGGAGGTTCCTGCGCTTCTCACCCAGGTCGGCGTCGGTGCTGGTGCGCTTCATCTCGGGCGCGAGGAAGTCGGCGATGACGATGTCGCGGAGCCCGCGCCGGTTGAGCGCCCAGACGATGGCGCTGCCGATGAATCCGGCGCCGCCGGTGACGAGGATGCGGCCGCCGAGCGTGCTCATGCGTCGCGGGACATCTCCTCGGAGCGGGTCTTGGCGGCCAGGACGGTTTCGCGCATCAGGCCGCGGAAATCACGCGCCTCCATCCGGCGGAGCCCGGCGAGCGTCACGCCATTGGGCGAGGTGACCTGGCGGCGCAGTTCCTCGGGGTCGGCGCCGGTACGCGCGAGCAGCCGGGCGGCCCCGAGCACGCCCTCGACCGCGAGCGCCTGGGCCATGGCGGGGGGCAACCCGCCTGCGACGCCGCCATCACGCAGCGCGGCGGCGAATTCGAAGAGGAAGGCCGGGCCGCAGGAGCTGACCACCGCCGCGGTGTCCATCAGCACCTCGTCGATCTCGAGGGCGTGGCCGAGGGCGCCGAGCAGCGCGTCCACGGCCGTGCGGTCAGCCCCGCTCAGCGGGACGCGACTGCACCACACGGTCATGCCCGCGCCGATGCGCGAAGGGGTGTTGGGCATGGCGCGGACGAGGTTGCGCGCCGCGGGAAAGGTGGTGGCGAGCCGGTCGAGGCGCTTGGCGGCGAGGACGGAAATCACGAGCTTGCCGGCGGTGAGCGCGGCGAGCCGCGGATCGGCCGCGGCCAGGTGCTGCGGCTTGAAGGCGATGACCAGGGTGTCGGCCTTCGCGGTGAGTTCCTCGAGGGATTTCGCCAAACCGATCCCAGTCCGGGCGGCGAGGTCCGGGGCGCTGCGACCGGCGCCGCCGAGGCAGCTGAGGTCGGTCTGGGCGACCACGCCCTTGGCGAGCAGGCCGTCCACCATCGCGGACGCCAGGTTGCCGGCACCGAGGAAGGCAAACCTAGGCATGGGCGCCCTTGCGCGACTTCTGCTCCAAGGGGTGGAGGAGGATCACACTCGTCCCGCCACCCTTGCGGTCGGTCAGGGTCACCTCGCCGTCAAGGTTGCGCAGTGCGTGGCGTGCGATCGTCAGGCCCATGCCGACGCCGACGGTCTGCTTCGTGCTGACAAAGGGCTCGAAGACCCGGTCGCGGATCTCGTGGTCGATGCCGCGGCCCGAGTCGTCGATGCGGATCTGCAGGAATTGATTCCCGGCGGACCGCTCGACGAGCGAGGTGTGGATGGAGATGGGTCGGGCGTCCGCGGGCTTGGCGTCGTAGGACTCCCAAGCATTGATCAGCACCTTCGAGACCACCTCCTCAAACACTTCGTAATTCGTGTCGAATTTCAGCTCGCCGAGCGGGTTGTCGATGGTGACCGCGCCCGTGAGGTTGTTGTCGTTCTGGAAACGCTGGACGCTGCTCTCGAGCAGATGCTGCAGGTTGCCCTTGGTGTACGGCGGGTGGGTCCGCACCACCAGCAGGCTGAGCTGCTTGATGATGGAGACGATGCGGGCCACGGCGTTGTCGACCTGCTGGGCGTTTTTCTTCACCTGGTCCGGCTTGTCGGGGTAGGCCTTGATCAGGTCAAGATGGCCCATGACGACCCCGAGGAGATTGTTCAGGTTGTGGGCGATGCCCTGGGTCACAGCCCCGATGGTCGCCGCGCGGCGGGCGTCGACGAGCCGGCGCTGCAGGGCGATCATGTCGCGGTTGATGGCGAGGAAGCGAAGCTGCGTCTGGACGCGGGCAAGCGTCTCGTCGAGGTCGATGGGCTTGGTGATGTAGTCGACGGCGCCGACCCGGAGGCCCTCAAGCTTGCCCTCCTTCGACGTACGCGCGGTGACGAAGATGATCGGGATGGCGCGCGTCTCCGCCGACTCCTGCAGCCGGCGGCAGACCTCGATGCCGTCCATGTCGGGCATCATCACATCGAGGAGGATCAGGTCGGGTTTGGACTGGGCGACGAGTTCCAGCGCCTCGAGCCCGCTGTACGCCGGAACGACCTGCAGCCCCTCCCGCTCCAGCTTGCGCTTGAGCAGCTGGACGTTGATCGGCTGGTCGTCGACGATCAGGATGGTGGGCGCGGTCATATCCGGGGGGCGAGCAAAGGGGGTGAATCGCCCAAGCGCAAGCTAGTGCGCGGCTTGGAGACGAAACGCCTTGACGGTGTTCTTCATCAGCATGGCGACCGTCATGGGGCCGACCCCGCCGGGGACTGGCGTGATCTTGCTCGCGAGCAGCGAGACCGTGGGGAAGTGTACGTCCCCGACCAAGCGGAAGCCGGACTTCTTGGACGGGTCGGGCAGGCGGTTGATGCCGACGTCGATCACGACGACGCCGGGCTTGACCATATCGGCGGTGATCATTTCGGCCCGGCCGATCGCGGCGATGAGCACATCGGCCTGGCGGACGATCCCGGGCAGGTCCCGGGTCTGCGAGTGGCAGATGGTGACCGTGCCGTTGGCCCCGGCCTTTTTCTGCAGCGCGAGGAGGGCGACGGGCTTGCCGACGATCAGGGAGCGGCCGACGACCACGACATGCTTGCCCTTCAGGTCCACGCCGCTGCGGGCGAGCAGTTCCATGATGCCCGCGGGGGTGCAGGAGACGAAGCCGCTCGGATCCTCCTGGGCGATCTTGCCGAGGTTGAGGGTGTTGAAGCCATCGACGTCCTTCGTCGCCAGAACGCGGCGGAACACGGCGACCTCGTCGAAGCCCTTGGGCAGCGGGGACTGCACGAGGATCCCGTCCACCGTCGGGTCGGAGTTCAGCTGGTCGAGCAGCGCGAAGAGCTCGGCCGGCGTGATCGTGACGGGCGGCAGGATCACGCGGCTGGTGATCCCGATTTCCGCGGCCGTCTTCTCCTTTTTCTTCACGTACGAGACGGATGCGGGGTCCTCTCCGACACGGACGAGGGCGATACAGGGTTTGCGTCCGCTGATCTGGGCAACCTCGGCCTTGAGTTCGGCGATGAGGGCAGCGGCGATTTGATTACCATCGATGAGTTCCATGGGAAAAATGCCAGCCGCCGTGGGGTGGCCGGCAAAGGGTTATTTCAGCTGCAGGCTCTCGACCTCGATGACGATGTCCTTGCCACCGGGGACGGACTTGGCCGCGCCATAGACGACCACGTGGTGGTCGACATATTTGTCGAGCTGCTCGGTGAGCAGCAGCTTGCTGATGTCGAGATAGGCGTACCGCTCCCCGGCATCGTCATCGAGCGCCCAGTCAAAGGGGCGGCGCGGATGGAAGGCGCTGCGGGTGGAGACGAATTTGCCCTGGAACAGCCGGGGCAGGGTGCTGGAACCGCCGTCACCCAGGTTGACCATGGGCGCAGGCCGGCCGGCGGTGGTCACGCCATAGGCGACGGGCGTGACGGGGGCGGGCGACACCGGGGCGCTCGGTGCCGTGACCGTCGTCGCGGACGACACATAGCCGGACCGGCCGGCGAGGTGGATGTAACCGATGAGCTTTTTCTGGAGGCTGATCTGGGTCCATTTGCCGTAAAGCCCGGTGATGGTGGCCTTGTCCGACTTTTCCATCGTGGCGAGAACGCCGGCCTCGGGCTTGGGCGCGAGGTGGATGGGCGCGCCGTCACGCACGTCGAGGCTCTTCATGATGTCGCGGTTCTGCACGTAGCCCTCAAACGGGCCGGGGAGCTCGACCGCCATCCAGTCGCCAGGCGTGTTGGCGAGGGCGTCCAGCGCGGCGACGGGTTCGCTGCCGGCCTTCAGCACGGTCACGGTGGGCGACGCCTCGTTGGGCTGGGTATGAACCGCGGTGGTGGCGGAAAGGGGTGCGGCGACCGCAGCGGCGGCGGTGGCGAGAAACACGGACAGGAGACGGAGGGAGGTCTTCATGGTCAGGAGTCGGCGGGAGTGGCGGAGGCTTCGAGCGCCGCATGCGGAGTGCGCGGCGAATGGAAGAGCATTTCGATCTCTTTCGTAGTAAGGATCTTCATCGCGTGCAACGGGATTCCCTTCACTTGCAGCGCCCCGATCTGGTAGCGGCGGAGTCTTTTCACGTCATAACCGAGAGTGGTGAAGAGCAGGCGGATCTCGCGCTTCTTGCCGTGGTGCATGTGCACATCGAGGTTGGTCGCGGTCCCGCCGGCGCCCGGACTGATCAGCGCGGCCCGCTCGACCTTGAGGCGTTCCCCCTCGAGGACGATGCCCTTGACGAGGAGCGGCAGGCGGGCGGCCGGAAAAGGCTGCTTCAGGACGACATGGTAGCGCTTCACGACCACGTTGGACGGGTGCATGAGCCGGTGGGCGAGGTCGCCGTCGGTGGTGAGGATGACGAGACCCTCGCTGTCCATGTCGAGGCGGCCGGCGCAGAAAAAGCGGTACTTGGACAACTCGCGCGGCAGGACGCTGAAGATGGTCTTGGCGTGGTGGGGGTCCTCGTTGGTGCAGACGAGGCCGCGTGGCTTGTTCATGGCCAGCGTGATGCGCGGCTGGGCGGCGGCGCGCACGGACTTGCCGCTGACGGTGACCTTGTCGACGCCCGGCGTGATTTTCTGGCCGAGCGCGGCCTTGGCGCCGTTCACCCAGACCTCGCCCTGGGCGATGAGCGCCTCCGCCGACCGCCGGGAGCACACGCCCGCATCGGCGATGTACTTCTGCAGGCGGATGGTTTCGGAGTCGGACATAAGGCGAAGGTCAGTTGGCGGGAGATTTTGGGGCGTAGCAAGCCTGCGCGCACGGCGAAACCGTGCTTGCCAGAGGCATGGGCGAACCATTTCCTGCGCAGCCATGTCTGAAACCCTGGAGGCCACGGAATATTCGAAGGACCGCCCGTTTCCCGCCCGGCTGATCGAGAACCGGCTGTTGAGCAAACCCGGCTCCGCGAAGGAGACCCGGCACTTTGTCATCGGGATCACGGGCAGCGGCCTGCACTACAAGGTCGGCGACTCGCTGGGTGTCTACCCGGTGAACCCGGCTGCGGCGGTGACGGAGATCCTGGCGCGGCTCGGCGCCACGGGCGAGGAACCGGTGTCGCCGGCCATGCTCAAGCTGCCGGCGCCGATCCCGCTGCGCGACGCCCTGACGTCACGGCTCGCGCTGGCCGGTCCGACGCGGAAAATCGTCGAGACCCTGGCGGCCAAGGCGGCCAACCCGGACGAGAAGGCGAAACTCGCCGGCCTGCTGCTGCCGGAGGCGAAGGACGCGCTGACCGCCTTGCTCGAGGCGCGGGAGTTTGCCGACCTGCTGGCGGAATTCCCGAGCGCGAAGCTCACCCCGCAGGAATTGGTGGACCACTTGCGCAAGCTGATGCCGCGGCTCTACTCGATCGCGTCGTCCCCGAAGGTTTACCCGGACGAGATCCACCTCACGGTCGCGGTCGTCCGCTACGAGACGAACCAGCGCGAGCGGTTGGGCGTGTGCTCGACTTACCTGGCGGAGCGCGTGCCCCTCGATCGGGGCATGGTGCCGGTCTTCGTCTCGCACTCCCATTTCGGGCTGCCGGAGGACGGCGGGTCGAAGGACCTGATCATGGTCGGACCGGGCACGGGCATCGCGCCCTTCCGGGCGTTTGTGCAGGACCGGATCGCGGGCGGCGCGACCGGCCGGAACTGGGTGTTTTTCGGCGATCAGCACCGGGCGACGGATTTTCTCTACGAGGAGGAATGGACCGCCTGGCTCGCGCAGGGGCGGATCACCCGCTTCGACACGGCATTCTCCCGCGACCAGCCGCAGAAGATTTACGTCCAGGACCGGATGCGCGCCAACGCCGCTGAGCTGTGGTCGTGGCTCCAGGGCGGCGCCTATTTTTACGTCTGTGGCGATGCCAAGCGCATGGCGAAGGACGTGGACGCCGCGCTGCTCGACATCATCGCGCAGCAGGGCGGCATGGACGCCGCTGCGGCGGCCGAATACGTGAAGCAGCTGAAAAAGGACAAGCGTTACCAGCGCGACGTCTATTAAACCCGGGGCGCGTGGCGGGCGCGAGAAAGGGTTTCCCTTCGACCGCCGGATGACTTCATACTTTCACCGATCATCATGCTCACGTTCAACCATCGCACCGCCCTGGTCACTGGCGCGGGCCGCGGCATCGGCCGGGCCATCGCCGAAACCCTGGCCCGCCACGGCGTCACGGTCATCTGCGTCTCCAAGTCGGCCGACTCCTGCGGCGCGGCGGCGGCCGCGATCACTGCGGCGGGCGGCAAGGCGAAGGCGCTGGCGGTGGACGTCGCGGATGGCGCCGCGGTGGCCAAGGCCGCCGAGGCGCTGCTGGCCGAATTTCCGACGATCGACATCCTCGTGAACAACGCCGGCATCACCCGGGACGGCCTGCTTTTCCGCATGAGCGAGGGCGATTGGAACGAGGTCATCGCGACCAACCTCACGAGCTGCTTCCACTGGACGAAGCACCTCGCCCGGCCGATGACGCGCGCCCGCTGGGGCCGGATCGTCAACATCACCTCGGTCAGCGGCATCATGGGCAACGCCGGCCAGGCCAATTATTCCGCCGCCAAGGCCGGCATGATCGGCCTCACCAAGACCCTGGCCCGGGAATTCGCCGGCCGGAGCGTGACGGTCAACGCGGTTGCCCCCGGTTTCATCAAGACCGACATGACGACCGAGTTCGTCAACAACCCCGAGATCTCCGCCAAAGTCCTCGAGGCCGTGCCCTTAAAGCGCTTTGGCGAGGCGGCGGACATCGCCCATATGACGGCCTATCTCTGTTCCGAGGAAGCAGGATATATCACGGGGCAAGTTTTTGCCGTTGACGGCGGCATGGCGATGTGAACCCTCCAAATCACCCCGAAACTACAATCATGGCTGACCAAAAACCCATCGAACAACGCGTCAAGGAGATCATCGTTAATCAGCTCAACGTGAACGAGGAGCAGATTACACCGACGGCCTCGTTTCTTGACGACCTCGGGGCCGACTCGCTCGACACCGTCGAGCTAATCATGGCTTTCGAAGAGGAGTTCAAGGACGAGATCAAGGGCGAGATTCCCGAAGCCGACGCCGAGAAGCTCCAGACGGTCGGCCAGGTGATCGACTACATCAAAGCCAAGGCGGGCAAGGCCTGAGTCTGCGTTCAACCAAATCTTTGGCGTTCTGCCTGTTTCCCCACGGAAATTTATGCAGAACGCCTTTTTTGTTTCCTGACATCAGGAAGTAGCCCCCACTGCGCATGGAAACCCCCATCATACAACGCCGGGTGGTGATCACCGGCTTGGGCGTGGTCACCTCCATCGGGCACAACGTCGAGGCCTTCTGGGCCAGCTTGCTGGCCGGACGCTGCGGGATTGAGCGGGTGACCCACTTTGACCCGGCGGCGTATGCCAGCCAGATCGGCGCGGAGGTGCGCGACTGGGACCCGGCGCAGCACATGGATCCGAAGGAAGCGCGCCGCAACGACCGCTACACGCACTTTGCCTTTGCCGCCGCGCGGCAGGCCGTGGCCGACGCCCAGCTCGATGTGACCCACGAGAATGGCGACCGGGTGGGCGTCATCATCGGCTCCGGCATCGGCGGCATGCAGACGATCGAAACGCAGCACGATGTGCTGCGCGAACGCGGCCCCCGGAAGGTCTCGCCGTTCATGATTCCCGCACTGATCGGCAACATGGCCAGCGGCCTGGTGGCGATCGACCTCGGGGCGCGCGGACCCAACTTCGGCATCGTCTCGGCCTGCGCCACCGGCACGCACGCCATCGGCGAGGCGTTTCACGCCATCCGGCGCGGGGATGCGGACGTGATGGTGGCGGGCGGCAGCGAGGCCGCGATCACGCAGCAGTCGTACGCGGGATTTTGCTCGATGAAGGCGATGAGCACGCGCAACGACACGCCGCAAAAAGCCTGCCGGCCCTTTGACAAGAACCGCGACGGGTTTGTCATGGGCGAGGGCTCCGGCATCCTCGTGCTGGAGTCGCTGGACCACGCCCAGGCGCGGGGTGCGCGCATCTATTGCGAGCTGGTCGGCTATGCGGCCACCTGCGACGCGTTTCACATCACCCAGCCCGACCCGGAGGGGAAGGGCCTCTCGCTCGCGATGAAGCGGGCGCTGGCGTGCGGCGGCGTGCTCCCTGAGCAGGTGGATTACATCAACGCCCACGGCACCTCCACGCCCTACAACGACAAGTTCGAGACCCTCGCCATCAAGAAACTCTTCGGCGACCACGCGCGCCGGCTCGCCGTCAGCTCGACCAAGTCCATGACCGGGCACCTGCTCGGTGCCGCCGGCGGCATCGAGTCGGTCATCTCGGTCAAGACCATCCAGACCGGCATGATCGCGCCGACCATCAACCTCGAGGAGCCCGATCCGGACTGCGACCTCGATTACGTGCCCAACACCGCGCGGGCGGCGAAGGTGCGCACGGTGCTGAGCAACAACCTCGGCTTTGGCGGCCAGAACGCCGCGGTGGTTTTCCGGGCCCTGTAGCGGGCCGAAACCATGAGGGCGGTCTGTGTCGGCCTGCTTGTCCTCGGCCTCGCGGCCTGCAGCCGGGACCGGCCGCCTGCGGCGGACGCGGGCCCCCCGCCGACGCGCGCCGAGATCTGGGCGGCCATCCAGCCGCTGGCGGCGCGCTACCGCGTTGAGCCGGCCTTCATCTACGCGCTGGTGGCCGCGGAGTCGAATTTCGACCCGCGGGCCCGCAACGGCGCGGCGCGCGGCCTCCTGCAGATCACGCCCCGCGCGTGGCGCACGGTGTCGGCGGTGCCGTACGAGCCGGCGGTCTGGAACTGGCGCTCCAACCTCGAGGCCGGGATCGACTATCTCGCCTATTCCCGGGCCTACCTGCACCGGAAGACCACGTTTTCCTATCCCTTGCTGCTCGCCGCGTTTCACTACGGCCTGGATTACGTCGAGGAACGCGACTTTAACCTCGGCCGCATCCCGATTCCCGACAGCCCGATCTACCGGGAGCTTTGGTCCGGCAACCTGGCGCCGGTGCGGCCGCCGCCCTAGGCCAGGCGCCGCCGGGACTAGGCATGCGTCCGGGCTTGGGCGGCGCCGAGCCATTTCTTCAGGCAGGCGTGCAATTCCTCGCGGCGCACGGGCTTGGCCAGAAAGTCATCCATCCCGGCGGCCGTGCAGGCGGCGCGATCCTCGGCCATGGCGTTGGCCGTGAGGGCGATGATCGGCAAGGCCTGGCCATTGAGGCGCGACCGGATCGCGCGCGTCGCCGCGTAACCGTCCATGCCGGGCATCTGGCAATCCATCAGCACGACGTCCCACAGCTGGCGGGAGGCGAGCTCGACGGCGGACTCGCCGTTGTCCACCACGGTGGCCTGGAGACCGAGCGTTTCGACCATCAGGCGGATGACGTGCTGGTTCACCCGGTCGTCCTCGACGATCAGCACCCGGCCGGAAAGCGGCTTGAAGGGGCTGCCGCTGCCCGCGGGCAGCGCGGCGCTTGGGCCGGAGGCGATGGCCAGGGTCAGGTCAAAGCTGAATTCCGAGCCCTGTCCCGGCTCGCTGCGCACCGAAATCAACCCGTGCATGTGCTGCACCAATCGCTGGGAAATCGCCAGGCCCAGTCCCGTGCCGCCAAAGCGCCGGCTCATCGAGCTGTCGCCCTGGGTGAACACCTGAAAAAGCCGTTGCCGGGTGGCCGCATCGATCCCGATCCCGGAATCGCGCACCGCAAAACGGAGAGTGGCGGAGTGCGCGTCGCGGTGGAGGGTGGTCACGGAGAGCGTCACCTTGCCGCGCTCCGTGAACTTGATGGCGTTGTGGAGCAGGTTGAACAGCACCTGCTTCAGGCGCATCGCGTCACCGACGACATAGCCGGGCAGGTCGGGACCCAGCTGGACGGCCAGGTCCAGCTTCTTCTCGGCCGCATTGGAACGCAGCAGCGCGGCCACGTCCCCGACCACGACCGGGACGGAGAAAGGCAGGGATTCAAAGTCGAGCATGCCGCTTTCAATCTTGGAAAAATCCAGGATGTCGTTGAGCAGCCGCATCAGCGCGTCGGCCGATCCGGAGGCGATTTCCGCCTGGGATTTTTGCGCGGGATTGAGCGGCGAAGTCTGCAGCACCTGCAGCATGCCCATGATGCCATTCATGGGCGTGCGGATTTCGTGGCTCATGGTCGCGAGGAAGTCGCTCTTGGCCTGGCTGGCCGCCTCCGCCCGCAGCTTGGCCTCGCTCAGGGTGTCCACGAGTTCCTCGTTTTGGAAGATCAGCCGGTAGAGGCGGCGCACGGAGGCATGGTGCAGGTACGCCGTGTGGAGCAGAAACGCGGCGTAGACGACGGTGATGAGCACGAGCGCCAGCGCGCCGGGGTCCTGCATGATGACCACGCGCGCGAGCACCGGGGCGAAAGTGCAGGAGACGTAGAGCCAATAGCTGGCCAGCACGGGCGCGAGGGAGCGGGCGGCCCCGGCATTCATGCCCACGATGATGAAGATCAGCAGCATCCGGGGCAGGACCTCGGCCGTGTTGAAAAAGAACCAGCCCGCCATGCCCCAGGTGATGCCGGCCACGGCCACCCCGGCGAGGAACAGGGCGCGCCAGCGGGGTAGTTCACTGGAAGCAGGGTCGCGACGCTGGAAGGACAGGTTGAGGGCCAGGCGCAGCACCGAGACCGCGAGGATGCTGCCGAGCCACCAGGCCGTCAGGTGAACGGGGAAAAACCGGCTGGCAACCAGGGCCAGGATGACCGCCAGGGAGAAGTTCGCGAAGAGTCCGAAACTGGCCGACCGGTACAGCAGGCGGGTCATCTGGTCCTCGACCCGGCGCTCGATCACCGGGTCGAGAGCCGGGGCGGGGGTGGAGGATGCAGGCAAATCCATCGCGATGGTCAATCTGCCGACAATCATCGCGAGCGGAAGCGAATTCTCCGGCGCGGCCATGCCGGGTTCACCCCACCGGGCCCAGCCAACAAAAAGCCCGCGGGGGTGAACCGCGGGCGGAAAGGACCGGGAGCAGCGAGGCTCAGGCCTTCTGGACGAGGCCGGCCTTGATGGCCTTGACGGACACGAGCAGGCGCTTGGTGCCGCCGTTGGGCATCCGGACGCGGATCCGCTGCAGATTGGGGCGGAATTTGCGTTTCGTGATGCTGGTCACGTGCGTGCCAATGCCGCCGCTCTTCTTGGACTGACCCTTGCGGTTGATGATCGAGCCCTTGACGGGACGGCGACCGGTGATTGCACAGATTCTGGCCATGGTGATTTCGAGTTGGTTAAAGGGTCATGAGTAAAGGTCCGGTCGAAGTCGAAGCAAGGGCAATTTTATCGGTCGCGCCGGGCGTGCAGTACCTGGAATTTCTGCCCGAGGTGGGAGGGGTGCAGCAACTGGAGCAGGGACAGCTTCTTCGGGCTGAAACGCGCGGCTTCCGCGGCGGTGGTGGCGGCGATGTAACCGCCGGCGTGGCGGACCAGAAACGCCTCCTGGGACTCGATGGTCGGGGCGGCGAAACCGTGGCCCGAGAGCGCCTCCGCCAGCCAGTCCCAGCAGATATGGCAGGTGAGGTCCTGCTCGCCGGGTCGGGCCAGCAGGTCGTTCGACTGGGTGTGGCGGTGGTAGGCCCGGGCGGTGCCCGCCGGGCAGGCCTCGGTCAGCTCCCGCCACGACTTGCCATAGTCGCAGGCGATAAAAAGGCCCGTCCAGGGCAGCGTGGCGATCTGCCCCGCCAGCTCCGCGGCGGCGAAGGGGGCGTCAATGACGTAGCCTTCGGGGGCGGCGGCCGAGAAGGGAGCCGGGGCGGTGGCCGGGAGCTCGATTTCGGCCAGGTCTCCGTCACGCAGGGCCACGCCGAGTTCGCGCCAGGTGCCGCTCCGGAAGACGAAACGCCGAAAAGGCTGCGCGTCGAAGAGCTCGTTGGAAAACACGACGCACTGGCCGGCCAACCCGGGCGTCCCGCCCACCTGCACGCTGCGCGCCGCGCCGAACGGGTGGGCGACGCCGGCCAGCACGCCGCCCCCGGGCTCGGCACCGATTTCTACGAAGGTGAAGTCCCGCGGGTGGTTTTTTCCCAGCAGCTCGACCGCCGCGGCGGCGATGAGCTCGCCAAACACCGGCCCGCTCGTGCTCGCCGTGAAAAAATCCGTGCCCGCGCCATACCCGACCCGGGTGGCGGGCCGCCGGTAATACCCAATCTCGGGGTGGTAGAGGGCGAGCTCCATGAATTGCGCGAACGTCAGGCTCATGCCCGCCCCGGCGCGGGCGCGGAAGGCGGCGCGGAATTCCCCGGAAGGCGCGGAGGATGGCGGTGGTGACGAACCCATTTACAAAACGAAGCAGATGCACACAGTCGCCGGCATGCTCAAACGCATTCTCATCATCGCCGCCGGCGTGGTGCTTGGTCTGACCCTTTCCCTGGCGGCGGCCCGGGTCGCGCTGGCTTGGGGTCTGTTTCCCAACCGCGAGCTCGACCGCTCGTCGACCTACGTGCGCGAGGTGCTGCAGCTGGTGAACGAGAACTACGTCGATGCCAAGGCGTCGGGCTACGACCCGCTCGCCAAGCTTGCCATCCACGGCATGGTGGAGTCGCTCGATCCGCACTCCGAGTTCCTCGAGTCGAAGGATTACGCGGAGCTCGAGGAGGAACTGAGCGGGGATTTCAGCGGCATCGGCGTGCAGGTGGAGTTGCGCAAGGGCCGGGTCATCGTCATCGCCCCGATCGCCGGTTCGCCGGGGGAGCGGGCGGGCATCCTGCGCGGCGATGAGCTGGTCAGCGTGGATGGCCGGGAACTGGAGCGGGGCCTCTCGCTCGACGGGGTGGTGGACCGCCTGCGCGGCAAGCCGAAGACCAAGGTGAGGGTCAGCCTCTTCCGCCCGGGTGCCGGCAAGCTGATCGAGCTCACGCTGGTACGGGAGCTGATCAAGCTCGAGAGCGTCCGGGAGGTGCACGTCCTGGCCCCGCACACCGGATACATCCAGGTCACCGAGTTTTCCGACCACACCGGCGAAGAATTCGACCACGCCCTGGACCAGCTCCTGAAGGAAGGGATCGACAGCCTCGTCATCGACCTGCGCAACAACCCCGGCGGCCTGCTTGACGCCGCGGTCGACGTGGCCGAGCCGTTTTTCAAGAAAGGCGAGCTGATCGTCTACACGCAGGGCCGCAAGCCGTCCGACCGCGAGGAATTCCGCGCGGAAGCCAACGGCGAGCCGCTCCGGCTGCCCATCGCCATTCTGATCAATGCCGGCAGCGCCAGCGCGGCCGAGGTTGTGACCGGCGCGCTCAAGGAGGATGCCGTGGCTG
>CAIQKV010000106.1 GCA_903872505.1 uncultured Opitutia bacterium | reverse complement strand
CTTCGTGTGAAAAATCCTGGTTAAAATCCGCGTCTATTCGCGTTCATTAGCGGTTCAATCGGTCTCACATCCCCGGGAAACCGCCTTTGCCTTTCATCGCTTCCATCTGGCGCATCATCTTCTTCGCGCCGCTGCCCTTCATCATCTTCATCATCTTCTGCATCTGCTGAAATTGCTTCAGCAGCTGGTTGACCTCGACGATCTTCACGCCCGCGCCCTGGGCGATGCGCTGGCGGCGGCTGCCGTTCAGCAGCTCGGGTTTGCGGCGCTCCTGCCGGGTCATCGAGTGGATGATGGCCTCCGTGCGGGCCATCTGCTTCTCGGCCCCGGGACCGAGGTCCACGCCGCTCATGCCGGGCAGCATGCCCACGATGCTCTGCATCGAGCCCATCTTCTTCACCTGCTGCATCTGCGCGAGGAAGTCTTCGAGGGTGAAATCCGCCTTGCGCATCTTGTCGGCCATGCGCTCGGCCTCCTTCTGGTCGATGTTCTCCTGCGCCTTCTCGACGAGCGACACGACGTCGCCCATGCCGAGGATGCGGGAGGCGAGGCGGTCGGGATAAAACGTGTCGAAATCGCCGGTTTTCTCGCCGGTGCCGATGAACTTGATCGGGACGCCGGTGATCGACTTGATTGAGAGCGCCGCGCCGCCGCGGGCGTCGCCGTCGAGCTTGGTCAGGATCAGGCCGGTGAGCGCAAGCGCGTCGTGGAAGGTCTTGGCGACATTGACGGCTTCCTGGCCGAGCGCGCCGTCGACCACAAGCAGCACCTCGTCGGGCGTGACCCGCGCGCCGAGCTGCTTCACTTCCGCGATGAGGTCGGCGTCGATCTGGAGCCGGCCCGCAGTGTCGAAGATGACGCAGTCGCACGCCGCCGCCGTCGCGGCGGCCAGCGCGGCCGCGGCGATCGCCGGCACGTCGCGCGAGGTGCGGTCGGCGTAGAAGGCGAGTTCCTCCTGCTTCGCAAGGATCTCGAGCTGGTCGATGGCGGCAGGGCGGTAGATGTCGCAGGCGGCGACCAGCGGGCGGTAGCCGCGCTTCTTGAGGAGCTTGGCGAGCTTCGCGGTCGAGGTGGTCTTGCCGGAGCCGTGGAGGCCGACCATCAGGATCTTGAGCGGGCGGGCGGCGGAGAGGCTGTTTTCACCCTCGCCGAGGAGCCGGACCAGCTCGTCGTGGATGATCTTAACCACTTGCTGGCCGGGCGCGACGCCCTTCAGGACGTCCTGGCCGACGCATTGCGACTGCACGCGCTCGACGAAGTCCCGGGCCACCTTGAAATGCACATCGGCGGCGAGCAGGGCGGTGCGCACTTCCTTGAGGGCGTCCGCCATGTTGGCTTCCGTCAGCTGGCCGACGCCACGCAGGTTGCGGAGGGCGCTGCCAAGTTTTTCGGTCAGGGATTCGAACATGGGAGCAGGCAATAAGAGCGGCGGGCCGCGGCGCGGCAATCAAAACGACGCGAAATCCTGCGATTTGGGCGGGGGATTGGCCCGAGAAACGAGATTTTGGTGGCCTAGACGCCACCCGCTCTGCGACGCTGATGGAAAGTTATCACATGAACACCCCCGCCACAAACAGTCCCTGGGTCGCGTCGCACGTCGCCGCCCTGCCGAAAAGCGGCATCCGCGACTTTTTTGAGCTGGTGACGAAGCTGAAGGGGCAGGGCGTCATCTCGCTGGGCGTGGGCGAGCCAGACTTTGTCACGCCCCAGCACATCCGGGACTACTCGCTCGCGTGCATGAATCGCGGCCGGACCTCGTACACCTCCAACCTGGGCGAGTTGGAGCTGCGGCAGGAGATCGCCAAGTACGTGGAGCAGCACTTCCATGTCGCGTACCGGCCGGAGGACCAGGTGATCGTGACCGTCGGCGTCAGCGAGGCGCTCGACCTCGCGTGCCGGGCCTTCATCAACCCGGGAGATAAGGTGATGTACCACCAGCCGTGCTACGTGAGTTATCACCCGAGCATCGTGCTGGCGCACGGGCAGGCCATCGCCGTGCCGACCTTTGCGAAGGACGATTTCGCCGTCACCGCCGAGTCCCTGCGCGCAGCCTGGCAGCCGGGGGCGAAGATTCTGATGCTCAACCTGCCGTGCAACCCGACAGGCGGCACCTGCAGCCGCGAGCAACTGCAGAAGATCGCCGATTTCTGCCGCGAGAAGGACCTGCTCGTCCTGACCGACGAGATCTACTCGGAACTTACGTTCGACGGCATCCACACCAGCATCGCCAGCCTGCCGGGCATGGCGGAGCGGACGATTTTCCTGCACGGCTTTTCCAAGGCCTTTGCCATGACCGGCTGGCGCATCGGCTACGCCTGCGGGCCGGCACCGCTCATCGACGCGATGATGAAGGTCCACCAGTACACGATGCTCTGCGCCTCAATCATCGCGCAGGACGCCGCGCTGGAGGCGCTGCGCCACGGTTGGGACAGCATGCAGCAGATGCGCGCCCAATACCATCGCCGCCGCGACCTCGTGGTGCGCCGCTTCAACGAGATCGGGTTGAAATGCCATTCGCCCCGCGGCTCGTTTTACGCGTTTCCCAGCATCAGTGTGACCGGCCTGTCCGAGAAGGACTTCGCGGTCGGGCTGCTGCAGGAGCACAAGGTTGCGGTCGTGCCGGGCACGGCGTTCGGCGCGAACGGCGCCGGCCATGTGCGCGCGTGCTTCGCCACGAGCTACGAGCAACTGGTGGAGGCTTGCGACCGCATCGAGCGGTTCGTGCAGGCCAGGGCGAAATAAGCCTCCCGCCGGGCGCCCCGGGAACGACGTTTCGTTCTCGGTTGCCCCGGTTTTCTCCTGTAAAAACAAATTTATGAATCGCACTGTCGCCATTGTCGGCCGGCCCAATGTCGGCAAAAGCCGCCTGTTCAACCGGCTGGCGAAGAAGCGCATCTCCATCGTCCACGACCAGCCCGGGGTGACGCGCGACGTGATCTCGGCCGAGGTCGCCGACGGCAACTACACGCTCCTCGACACCGGCGGCATCGGCTACAAGGGCAAGGACACGCCCGCGGCGCTCACCGCGGCCTCCGAGGCCCAGGTGACCTTCGCGATGGAGACAGCCGCGCTGATCCTCTTCATCATCGACGGGCTCGAGGGGCTTACGTCGCTGGACGCGAAGATCGCGGCCATGCTCCGCCGGAGCAAGAAGCCGGTGCGCCTGGTGATCAACAAGGCCGACTTTGACGACGACAAGATCCAGCTCGCGGAGGCCTACCGGCTCGGCCTGGGCGAGCCGCTGCGCGTCTCCGCCGAGCACGGGCGCGGCGAGGCGGACCTGCGCGACGCGATCCTGGCGGTGCTCGGGCCGGTCGAGGACCTCGACCGTGGCCGCGACTCCGCCCAGGCGCTCGGCGTGTGCTTCATCGGGCGCCCGAACGTCGGCAAGTCCTCCCTGAGCAACCGGCTGCTGCAGAGCGACCGGCTGATCGTGAGCGAGACGCCGGGGACGACTCGCGACGCGGTGGAACTGCCGTTCGATTTCAAGGGCCGCGACGGGAAGCTGTACCCGTTCCGGCTGATCGACACCGCCGGCATCAAGGCCGCCACGAAGCTCGCGTCGCCGATCGAGTATTTTTCCCGCCTGCGCTCCCTCGATGCGATCAAGAACACCGATGTCGTGTTCCTCGTGCTCGATGCGGTGGACGGCGTCACCCAGCAGGACAAGGCGATCGCGGGCGAGGCGATCAAGGAGCACAAGCCCATCGTCATCGTCGTGAACAAGTGGGACCTGATCCTCGACGCGTTCAAGAAGCAGGGCGGCTTCGAGCCGTACAAGAGCGAGCGCGACTACCGCGAAAAGTACGAACACGCGCTGTTCGAGCGGCTCTATTTCACGCCGGGTTCACCCGTGATCTTCGTGTCGGCGATGAGCGGCTACGAGGTGGACCGGATGCTCAACGCGGCCGTGAAACTCAACCGCCAGCTCGATATCAAGCTGCCGACCGCGAAACTGAACCAGGTGCTGGGCTTCCTCACCGAGCGCATGCCGCCCCCGGCCGTCGGCGGCCGCCGCTTCCGGATCTACTACGCCACGCAGACGGGCAACCGGCCGTTCCGGATCAAGCTGTTTTGCAACCGGGAGGAAAAACTCACGGAGCAGTACCGCCGCTACCTCGAGGCGGGGCTGGTCAAGGAGTTCGACCTGAACGGCTGCCCGGTCTACTTCGACCTCGTCGGCAAGGAAAAGCACGAGCCCGGCACCCCGTACACCGGCAAGGCCGCCCGCGCGGAGGCACATACGCCCAAGTGGCGCGCCAGCGAGGCGACCGCGGAGGATTCACCGCATGAAACTATCGAAGATTGATTATCACGGCGGGAGCGCCCTGAAGCTGGCCACCCGCGCACTTGAGCTGGTGGTCACGACCTCCGTCGGGCCGCGCATCACGTCGCTCCGGTCGCTGGCCGGGCGGGCGGGCAACCTGTTCCTGGAATTCCCGGCCAACGCACCGCGCTACCACGGATTTTACCTGCGCGGCGGTCACCGGCTCTGGCACTCGCCCGAGGACATCGTCCGCAGCTACCAGCCCGACGATGATCCGCTGGCCGTGAAGCTGCTGCCGCGGGGCGTGGCCCTGACGCAGCCCACCGAGACGATGACCGGCCTGCAAAAAGGCATGAAGATCGAGCTGCTGGGCGAGCGCGCCGTGAAGGTGACGCACACGCTCACCAATCGCGGGCTCTGGCCGGTCGAATGCGCGCCCTGGGCGCTGACGATGTTCCGCGCCGGGGGGTACGCCGTGCTGCCGCTGCTGCCCAAGGGCGACCATGCGCGCGGCGACCTCCTGCCGACGTATGCGCTCGTGCCGTGGAGCTTCACCGATCTCGCGCTGCCGGTGTGGCAGCCGCGCCGCGATTTCATCGGCGTGGAAGTGTCGAAGGCACGGCAGGCCCAGAAACTCGGCATCACGAATTATCCCGGCTGGTCGGCGTACTGGCTCGAGGGCACGACCTTCGTGAAATACTCGCCGGTGATCGCCGGTGCGCGCTACCCGGACCTGGGCAGCTGCTTCGAGATCTTCACCAACGGGGCGATGGTCGAACTGGAAACCCTCGGCCCGCTGGCGCCGCTGGCGCCGGGCCGGACCGCGACGCATGTCGAATACTGGGGCGTGTTTGACGGCCTGCCGAAACCCAGCACGGATGCGGCTTTCGCCAAGTCGCTGGCGCCGGCCGTGAAAGCATGGCAAGCGAAGCTGAAGTGAGCGCGCTCAAGCTCGTCTTTCTCGGCTCGGATCCGATCGCGCTGCCGCTGCTCGACTGGCTGGCAGGCGAGGGGAGCGCCGTGGCGCGGGTTGTCGCGGTCGTCACCCAGCCGGACCGGCCGGCCGGCCGTGGGCAGATGGTTGCGGCCAACGCGATCAAAGCTTGGGCGACGGCCTACAACTTGCCGGTGCATCAGCCCGAAGAACTGACCGCCGAGGTGCAGGCCCAGCTCGCCAGCTATGCGCCGGACGTCGCCCTCGTGATGGCCTACGGGCATATCCTGCGGGACGAGTTCATCACGCTGCCGCGCCTGGGCACCCTGAATCTCCACACCTCCCTGCTGCCGAAGTACCGTGGCGCATCGCCGATCCAGACCGCCATCGCCAGCGGCGAGCGCGAGACCGGCGTGACGCTGATGCGCATCGTTCGAAAACTCGATTCCGGCCCGGTTGCCGATGTCGAGCGAACGCCCATCGCGCCACTGGATACTGCCGCCGAGGTCGAGACCCGGCTCGCCGCCGCCAGCGTGGCGCTCGTCGCACGAGCCCTGCCGCGATTGCAGGCGGGGGCGCTGGATTTCACCCCACAGGATGAAGCCGGGGCGACGTACTGCCGCAGGCACGAGAAGGCTGATGGCGCACTTGATTTCAGCCAGCCCGCGCCCGTCCTCGCCGCGCGGGTCAATGGGCTCTTCCCCTGGCCTTCCTGCCGGATCTCCCTTCTCGGGCAGGAAGTGCGACTCGGCCTGTCCGATGCCCTGCCGGGTGCCGGCGCCGTCGGTGCAGTGCTCGGCGCCGACGCCGAAGGCCTGCTGGTCGGCACGGGAAACGGCATCCTCCGCCTCCGCCGCCTGCAACGCCCGGGCGGAAAACTCCTGCCAGCATCCGACTTTCTGCGCGGATTTCCCGTCCCCGCCGGATCGCAGATCCCGTCGCAGCCGATGCCACCCTTGGTTGCGGCCACGCCGTTCCGGCGCTAGGTCTTCCTTGTTTTCAGAGACCCTTTCCGCAAGCTCTCCACTCATGCTGACCCGAACGCTTCTCACCTGCAGCCTGCTCGTCGCCCTGACGGCGCGTGCGCCCGCCCAATCCGGCGGGCAGGTCGAGATGGCGAACCTCCGCGAGGATGTGCGCGGGCTGACGCAGCGGGTGGGCGAACTCTCCCTGCGGATTGAGCAGCTCGAGCGGCAGAATGGCGAGCTGCGCGAAAAGAACGCCCAGTCCTATGCCACGCTCTCCCAGTTGAACGAGGCAGTGGCGGAGCTCAAACTGGCCATCCGGTCCGGCGACGAGGCCACCGTAGAGCGCGCATCCGCGCAGATCCGGAAGCTCGGCGACGCGACCAACGTCGCGATCGACTCGCTGGCCAAGGGGATGGCCACGCGTCCGGTGATCCAGACGACCTTCAGCGACAACTACGCCAAGGAGGGTGTCAGTTACACCGTGCAGAAGGGTGACACTCTGGCCGTCATTGCCAAGAAGACCGGCGCGAAGGCGTCGGACATCATCAACGCGAACAAGATCGCCGATCCGTCGCGCATCCTGGTCGGCCAGACCCTGTTCATCCCCGCCGCCCCCGCAGCCAAATAATTCCATGTCCGCAGCACCCAAATCACGTCTTGGCCGCGGACTCGGCGGCCTCATCTCCAGCGGCGCTTCCCCCGCGCCCAAAGCCGAGGCCGTGGCCGCCGCGCCCGCCACCACGGCACCCGGCTACCAGGAGGTCGCCGTTCATCTCGTCGAGCCGAGCCCCTACCAGGCCCGGCGCGAGATCACGCCCGAGCAGCTAACCGAGCTGGCGGACAGCATCCGCTCGGAGGGCCTGCTGCAGCCCATCGTGGTGCGGAAAACCGGCGACAAGTTTCAGCTCATCGCCGGCGAGCGCCGGTGGCGGGCCTTCCAGCAGCTCAAGCTCAAGTCCATCCCGGCGCGCATTGTCGAGGCGAGCAACGCCTCCGCGGCCGCTCTCGGTCTCATTGAGAACCTGCAGCGCGAGGGCCTCAACCCGATCGAGGAGGCCCACGGCTTTGCCAGCCTCATCCGGGACTTTGACCTGACGCAGGAGACCGCCGCCGACCGCGTCGGCAAGGCGCGGGCCACCGTGGCCAACACGCTGCGCCTGCTCACGCTCGACGCCGAGATCCAGGGCTTCATCGCGAAAAACCTGCTCAGCGTGGGCCACGCGAAGGTGCTGCTCGGGATCGCCGACACCGCCCATCGCGCACTGCTGGCCCGCCGGGTGATCGAGGAAGGCCTCAACGTGCGCCTGACCGAGAAGCTGGTGCAGGAGCGCAAGCTGACCACCGGCTCCGGTCGCAAGCCGAAGCAGCGCAGCCTTTCCGCCAAGGACGCCGAGGCGGTCGCGAACATCGAGAAGAAACTCAGCTCCCATCTCGGCGCCCGGGTGGCCGTGCTGCATTCGGCGAAGAAAGGCCGCATTGTCATTGAATACCAAGGCAATGAGGATCTCCAGCGGCTGCTGGAAAAGCTCGGGATCGAGACATAAATTCCGGTTCCGGGGCAGGGGAAACCGCCGGAGCGCGTGGTTGACAACCGGCGGTTCCGCCTGATTTTCTGACCTTTTACATGAGCATTCTCCTCAACATCCTGACGGCGGTCCTGATCCTCATTTCACTTTTCCTGATCCTCGTCGTGCTGGCCCAGAAGGCCAAGACCGACGGCGGCGTGGGTGGCGCGCTGGGCGGCGGCATGACCGAGGCGACCTTCGGCGCCGACACCAGCAACGTGCTGAGCAAGGCGACGATCAATGCCGCCATCGCGTTCTTCGTCCTCAGCTTCGTGCTCTATCTCGGCCACATTTACGTCCGCAAGCATGCCATCGCGACCGGTGACGCGCTGCCGAGCATCGCCGCTCCCGCCGGCCGTCCGGCAATTCCCGCCCCGGTTGTGCCGAAGAAGCCCTGATCTCATGCCGGATTCGCTGCACACGCCCGCCGTAATTTGGCGGGCGTTTTTTATTGGTGCACTGCTGGGCGGCTCGGGCCTCCAGGCGGCGCCCACGACGGGGGCGAACCAGCCACCGGCGGAATACGTACAGTTCAGCCGGCCAGACCAAGCGGAGGGTCGGCGCGTCCTCGCCCAGTTCCGCCAAGCCGGGATCGCGGGGCAGTATTATCTCGAGTTCGACCTGCGCGTGATGCCGCGCCGGGGCGAGGAGCGGGTGTTTCACGGCAAGCTCTGGGGCGGCCGCAACGAGCAGGGAACAGTCAGCCGCGTGGCGGTGACCGATGCCGGCGGCCGCGAACAACGCCTGCTCATCCAGAACGGCGAGCACTCGGCCATCTGGTGCAGCGACACTCCCGGCGGCGCACCGCGGCCGGTGGAGGACTTCGCGCCGCTGGTGCCCGGCGTGGAACTGACCGCCTTTGAGCTCCAGATGCCGTTCATCTACTGGCCGGACGCGGTGCTCGAGAGCGTGACCCGCATCCGCAGCCGTCCCGCCCACGTGTTTTTCTTTCGTCCGCCGGCGGAGTGGGCGGCGCGGCATCCGGAGATCGGAGCCGTGCGGGCCTACCTCGACACCCAGTTCAACGCGCCGGTCCAGACCGAGTTGCTTGATGCGCGCGGCCGCGTGCTGCGGACCCTCTCGCTCGTCGAACTGCAGAAGGTCGGCGCGCAGTACATCGCCAAGTCCATCGACCTGCGCATCGAGGCGACGCGCGACAAGACCCGCTTCCAGGTCACGGGCGCGGCGCTCGGCCTGGAGTTTGCCGGCCCGGTGTTCACGCCCGCGGGGCTGGCCGACGGGATCGCCCCGCCGGAGCCCGGCAAGATCGAGCACATCGTCCCGTGAGTCGCTCGGCGCCGACTCGCGCCGTGGTCTTCGACCTCGACGGCACCCTGGTGGACAGCATGCCGCTCGTGCTGCGCGCCTTTGCCCATGCGCTGCGGCCCACATGCGGTGACCTGACCCCGGAGACAATCACGGCGAACCTGGGCGGGCCGCCCGACCGGACGTTCCGGGCATTGATCAGGGAGCAGGAGAAGATTCCCGAGGCCATGCAGCGGTTGATGGACTACACCGCGGAACATTGGCGGCTGATCCGACCCTTCGAGGGCATGCACGGGTTGCTCGACCACCTGCGCGGCGCCCGGCATCCGCTCGGCCTGTGGACCGGCCGGGAACGGGAGACCACCGAGTGGATTCTGACCGAACACGGCCTCGGGCCCAAGTTCGACGCCTGCGTGTGCGGCGACGATCTGCCGACCCACAAACCGCACCCCGGCGGCTTGGAGGAGACACTGCGCCAGCTCGGCGTGACCCGGGAGCAGGCCCTGTTTGTCGGCGATGCGGACGTGGACGTGATTGCCGGCGTGGAATGCGGTGTGCGCACGCTGCTGATCAGCCATGACCGGCCGGTCGACCCTGCGCTGCGGGCCCAGGCCTGGCGCGCGGTGACCACACCGGCGGAGGCCTACGCCGTGGTGCGGGCCGAGTTGTCCGCGTCCTGACGCTGCTGCCTGCCGGCACCGGGCTTGCGTCCCGGGCAGGATGAGCCTTGCTCGATGCCGTAACCCAAGTTGCAACATGAACCGGCAACATCAGCGCCCGGAGGTGGCCGCCATCTATTGCCCGCTCTGGCACAATTACGACCACGCGACGGCATGGAAGGGGGAGGGCTGGTGCGAGTGGGAACTGGTGAAAAATGCGATCCCGCGTTTCAAGGGCCACCAGCTGCCGCTCAAGCCGAGCTGGGGGTTTTTTGACGAGAGTGATCCGCGGTGGGCGGCGCGCGAGATCGGGCTCGCGGCCGACCACGGCATCGATGTCTTCATCTTCGACTGGTATTGGTACAGCGGCGTGAAGCTGATGGAGGAGGCGCTGGAGCGCGGCTTTCTCCGGGCGCCCAACCGCCGCCGGCTGAAATTCGCGTTGATGTGGGCCAACCACAACTGGGCCGATTATTTTCCGGCGCCATTCGATCAGCCGTGGAACTCGTGGCTGCCCATCCGCCACTCGCCCCGCGACCTGACCCGCGTGATCGACTACGCCATCGCGCACTATTTCCGCCAGCCGAACTACTGGTGCGTGGATGGGCGGCTGTTTTTCAGCCTGTTCCAGGCTGAGGAACTCGTGAAGCAACTCGGCGGGCCGGCGGCCACGCGCCGGCTGTTTGCCCGGATCGACCGCCGACTGCACGCGGCCGGCCTGCCGCCGATGCACTGGAACGCCATGGTCTGGGACACCAAGTCAGTCGCCGCGCTGAAGGAAGCAGGTTTCCACAGCACGACCACCTACAACATCAATTCCACCGGGGCGGCGAACGCCGGCCTCGTCCAGCCGTACGCGGAGCTGGTGGAGGCGCATTCCCGGAAGTGGAGGGAACTGGCGGCCGCCCCGCTGCCGCACTGCCCGGTCGTGACCATGGGCTGGGATGTCACGATGCGCTGCGATCAGAAGCTGCCCTGGCCGTTCCCACGTGCGAAACGCACCGGCCAGCATGACTATCCCTACTGTCACGTCGTGGTGGGCAACACCCCGCGGCGCTTCGGCGAGCTCTGCCGCCGCGCGGCGGAACACGTGCGGCAGGATCCGCAGCAGCCCTTCGCGGTCTTCGTCAACGCGTGGAACGAGTGGACCGAGTACAGTTTCCTGCTCCCGGAAAAACGCCACGGACTCGGCTACCTGCGCGAGTTGAAAAAAGCGCTGGGCTGAGCGGTCCAGTCCGCGCCCCGCGGGACGAACCAGCTTACTTCAACACCTGCTCGGAGGCGGCGTCGAACAGGTGGGCCGTGTCCATCCGCAGCGTGACCTTGACCTTCTGGTTGACCTCGAAGCGGTCGGTCGGCCGGACGCGGGCGATGAACGAATGCGCCCCGGTGTCGAGATAGAGGTAGGTCTCCGCGCCCATCGGCTCGGAAACCTCCACCGTGACCTCGACGGTGTGCGCGGGGTTGGGCGTGGAGAGGGTCAGCGAGTCCTGCACATCCTCGGGGCGGATGCCCAGGATGACGGGCTTGTCGACATGGGCCGCGGCCTTGGCGGCGAGCGACTCGCCCAGCTGCACGGTGAGCGGCGTGCCCTTGGCATTGTTCTCGACGAAGGAAAGGTGGTTGCCCGCGCGCTTGACGGTGCCCTTGAAGAAATTCATCGGCGGGCTGCCGATGAAGCCGGCCACGAAGAGGTTCTGGGGGTGATTGTAGAGCTCGAGCGGCTCGGCGACCTGCATGATGTTGCCGTCCTTCATCACGCAGATGCGGTCGCCCATCGTCATCGCCTCGATCTGGTCGTGCGTGACATAGATCATGGTCGCGCCGAGGCGCGCATGCAGCTTCGAGATCTCGGTGCGGGTGGAGACGCGCATCATGGCGTCGAGGTTGGAGAGCGGCTCGTCGAAGAGGAACACCTTGGGCTTGCGCACGATGGCGCGGCCGACGGCCACGCGCTGGCGCTGGCCGCCCGACAGGGCCTTGGGCTTGCGCTCGAGGTAATCCAGGAGCCCGAGCATGGTCGCGGCCTCGCGGACGCGGGCATCGATCTCGGCCTTGGGGAATTTCCGCAGCTTCAGGCCGAAGGCCATGTTGTCGTAGACCGACATGTGCGGATAGAGCGCGTAGTTCTGGAAGACCATCGCGATGTCGCGGTCCTTCGGCAGCACGTTGTTCACCACGCGGCCGTCGATCGTGATGGTGCCGCCGGTGATTTCCTCGAGCCCGGCGATCATGCGCAGGGTGGTGGACTTGCCGCAGCCGGACGGGCCGACCAGCACCATGAACTCCCGGTCCTCCACCGTCAGGTTGATGCTGTTGACCGCCCGGACGCCCGGGCCGTGTTTCTCCGCATACGTCTTGACGAGGTCTTCGATGATAACTTTGGCCATGGGGTCGGGGGAAAAAGCTAGGGCAAGAAGCTCAGGCAATCCCGCGCTGAGTCAATTTTTTATGTGCAGGCAAATTTTCGTTGCTCCATCCGCGTGGGCGGGGCCAGATAGCGGCCGTTTCGCACTCGTCCGCCGCCCCGCGCCCCCATGGCCTCTCGTTCCCCAAAAAAATCCGCCCCGCTCACCTTCGACCTGCCGCTGGGGCTGATCACCAAGATCAAGGCCGCCCGCAAGAGCCGCGGGCTGAAAAGCGCCAGCGAGGTCGTGCGGCTGGCCATCGAGGGGTTCGATTTTGAAGCGTGCCGGCCCAGCCGGGAGCCGCACCGCCAGATCTCGGTGCGCGTCGCGGCGCCGCAGCGCGCCATGCTGAAGCGCTACGCCCGCGGCAAGGACACCAGCGTGGGCGAACTGCTCCGGCTCGCGCTCGAGGGCCTGCCCGTCAATCCGCCGCGCGCGGCCCGGCGGAGCTGAGTGTCGGCCCGCCGCCTCCGGCGTCGCCACCGGGATGGTGACAGCCACCGGGCTTGCCATTGTCCGTGTCGCGTCCTTTGAGTGGCGGGTGCATCCCATGAGCTCCGCACCGCTTCCGCTCTCCATCTGGGCCCGTAACATCTCGCCTTCGCCGACCCTCGCGGTCGATGCGAAGGCCAAGGCCATGCTGGCCGCAGGCGAGGACGTCTGCAGCTTTGCGGCGGGTGAGCCGGACTTCGACACCCCCGGTCACATCAAGGACGGCTGCATCGCCGCGCTCCGGGCCGGGAAGACCAAGTACGCGCCGACGCCGGGCATCGAGCCGCTCCGCGCGGCGGTCGCGGGGAGTTACCAGACAAACTATGGCCTCAAGGTTCAGCCGGCGCAGGTGGTCGTGAGCCCGGGTGGCAAGTATTCCTGCTACTTGGCGATCATGGCGACCTGCTCGCCGGGTGACGAGGTCATCATCCCGGCGCCCTACTGGGTGAGCTATCCCGAAATGGTCAAACTCGCGGGCGCGACCCCGCGGTGCGTGCTCGCGGACGACACGACCGGCTTCAAGCTCACCCCGGCGATGCTGGCCAAGGCCATCACGCCGAAAACGCGGCTGCTGATCATCAACTCCCCGTCGAACCCGACCGGGGCGGTCTACACGCGCGCGGAGCTGGCGGCGCTGGCCGAGGTCGCCGTGCAGCACAACCTCTACATCCTCTCCGACGAGATGTACGAGCACCTGGTCTACGATGGCGCGCGGCCGACCTGCGTCGCCACGCTGGGTCCGGAAGTCGAGGCGCGCACGCTGATCGTGGCCGGCTTCTCCAAGACCTACTCCATGACCGGCTGGCGGCTGGGCACGCTGGTGGCCCCGGCCCCGATCAGCAAGGCCTGCGCCGAGCTGCAGAGCCAGATGTCGTCCAACGCGACCACCTTCGCGCAGTACGGCGCGCTCGCCGCGCTGGTGGAGAAGGAAAAGACGGCCGCCGCGCTCGCCGCGATGCTCACCGCCTTCGACCGGCGGCGGAAGTTCCTGCATGCCGAGCTCAACCGGATCCCCGGCATCAAGTGCCTCCTGGCCGAGGGGGCCTTCTACCTTTTCCCGAATATCTCCAGCTTCGGGCTCAAGGACGCCGATTTCTGCGCCCGGCTGCTCGAGCAGGAGAAGGTGGCCGCCGTGCCCGGTTCGGCGTTTGGCGCCGAGGGCTACCTCCGGCTCAGCTATGCGACCTCGGACGAGATCATCGCCAAGGGTGTGGCGCGGCTGGCGCGGTTCTGTGCGGGGTTGAAGCCATAGGATTTGGCGCCGAGGGTCACCGGGCCGACTGGTTATCCCGAGTTGGCGAGGCAGTGATCCCGCCTCGCGCCTTGCCCGGGGTGATCCCTGCCGTCCTGCTGCGGCCGCACCTCAGTGACCAGGCTGGGCAAGGCCGTCCTGGCCCAGCAGGGGATCGCGCATTCTGCTAGCCGGAAGTGAGCATTCGGCAATGATACGGGCGCCTGAGTGCTCCTCTTCGCCCATGATTCTTCCCCGCTGCATCCTGTTTGTCACCGCCACCATTGCCCTGGGCGCCCAAGAGCTCGCGCCGGCCCCGCGCGCCGCCGGGTACCGCGGCATCTGGTTTACGCTCGGCCAAGTCTCGGAGTATGGCGACAAGTACTCCGGGGGACTCGGCACTTACACGGCCAATCACAACCCGCTCGCCGTTTATGCGCCCGCGGTCGCGAAAACGTTTTTTGTCTACGGGGGCTCACCGACTGGTGAGCGCAGACTCCAGTGCATGATCGGCTGCTTTGATCATCGCACCGGCCGCGTCGAACGTCCGGTGATCGTCCACGACAAACTCCAGGTCAGCGATCCGCACGACAATCCCAGCCTCAGTCTCGACCCAGAGGGTTACCTTTGGGTCTTTGTCAGTGGCCGTACCACCGAGCGGACCGGGTTCATTTATCGCAGCATGGCCCCCTACGATATCTCCCGCTTTGAACGCATCGCGGAGAAAGACATCACCTATCCGCAACCTTGGTATGTCCCGGGGCGGGGATTCCTGCATCTCTTCACGCGCTATACGAATGGGCGAGAGCTCTACTGGGAAACCAGCCCGGATGGCCGGACCTGGACTGCCCCCCGCCAGCTGGCGGGCTTTGGCGGACACTACCAGACGAGCGGGGCCCAGAACGGCATGGTGGCCTCGTTCTTCAATTATCACCCAGGCGGCGACGTCGATCGCCGTACGAATCTTTATTACACGCAAACGAAGGATTTCGGGAAAACCTGGACGACGGCGGACGGCACGCCCCTCAAGCTGCCCCTCGACCACGTCCAGAACGCCGCCCTGGTCGTCGACTACGCGGCGCAAGGCCGGCTCCTCTACACGTGCGACCTCAACTTTGATTCCGCGGGACGCCCGATGCTGCTTTACGTGCTCTCTCGCGACTTCAAGCCGGGCCCAGCCGGCGGTCCGCGCGAGTGGATCGTCGCGCACTGGACTGGCCGCCAGTGGGAATGCTCCACGGTCGCCACCTCCGACCACAACTACGACATGGGCAGCCTCTATGTGCTGCCGGGTGAATGGCGGGTGATCGCTCCCACCGACGCAGGCCCCCAGCCGTGGGGCACGGGCGGCGAAATGGTGCTTTGGTCCAGCCGTGACGAGGGAAAGACCTGGACGCGCCGCCGCGCCATCACGGCCGGCAGCGCGTTCAACCATAGTTACGCCCGGCGGCCAGTCGACGCGCACGATCCCTTCTTTGCGTTCTGGGCGGACGGTGATCCGCGCAAGCTCAGCGCGTCACGCTTGTATTTCTGCGACTCCACCGGCGAGAAGGTCTGGCGTCTGCCTTACACGATGAATGCGGAGACCGCCGTGCCTGAACCGGTGCGATGAGGTTCTGCCGGGGCTGAAGTCCAGGGCCTAAGCGGAGACTGGCCGCGGACCCTGCGCGAGGATCCGGCGGCACAGGCTTTCGCCGCGGGTGAAATCGCGGCAGGTCTGCGGCCGGGTCTCGTAGATGGTGCAGAGCCGCGTGACCGGATCGAGGGCGATACAGGCGCCGTCGCCCCGCTGGTCCAGGCAGCGCGCGCCGGCGTGCTCGACGACCAGTTCCTCGGGCACCAGGTCACCCGCCCGCAACTCGACCACCAAGTGGCAGCAGCGGCCGCAGCCGGCGCACGGAGGAAGGTCGGGGTGGGAGGTGATGGGACACACGAGGACAGCGTCCGGTGCGATTGGCGACCATTACCTCAAGTGCAAGGCGCGCAGCTTCGGCCACTCAATGATTCTGACCGCCCTTGTGATCGTCCTTCTGGCTTTTCTCCTTGTTCGCGGTGCCACCCTGTTTGTCGGATGCCGGTTTCCAGTTCTTCGGATATTGCTGGAGCACGGCGCCATGATGCCGGTCGGGCGTGTCGTGAAAGTCCATGCGGACGGACGGGGAGGCCACCAGGACGTTGAGCGAAACCTGCGGCGGTGCCGGGTGCCAGGCCCACGCATTGCCATCGCGATAGCCGTATTGGTGCCGGCTGCTGCTGTAGTAGACCTCGTATTGCGGGTAATACACGTAGTCGTCCTGCACCATCACCACGGCCGTGGCCTGCATCGGCGGACCCTCGCGATAGCCCGTCGACCGGCCCGAATCCGGATAGACGCAGGCGGCCAAGCCCAGCGCGGCCAGGCAGGCGGTGACGGAGATCAGACCGACCCGGTCGCGGCCCAGGGAGATTTGGTTTGTCATGAGTTCATCATGCTCCGGTTTCCAAGCCGTCGCCATGGGGTGAAGGCCTGCCGGGGCTACTTCCTGGCCGGCGGCTTCTTCAGCAGAGCGAGATCGGCTTCGGCCTTCTCGAGCTTGTTCTGCGACTCGACCAGTTGCGCCTTGAGATCGGCAATGTCGGTCTGGGCCTTGCTCCACTGCGCCTGCATCACGGCAGTTTGCGCTTGGGCGACTTCCACTTCGCCCTGGTGCTTGAGGGAGGCAACCTTCGCCTCCTCGGCCTGGGTCTGAAAACCGGTCGCGAGCACGCGCGCCTTGTCGAGCCGGCCTTGGATTTCAAAGGTGGCGGCCTTGGCCTTGTCGAGGTCGGCCTTGGCCTGGGCGGACACCGCCTCGGCCTCGGCCAGTTGCTTCGTCAAACGCGTGGCCTCGGTCTTGGCATCGTCCAGCTGGGTCTGCAGCTGGGTCGCGGCGACTTGCACCTGGTCAGACCGGTTCTTGTTTTCCTCAATCGTGGCCTCGCGGGCTCCGACCATGCTCCACATCACGAGCACCACGACCACCAGGATGGCCGCAAGGGCGCCCAGTGCGATGATCCACGGAAAGAGACTCGTGGAAGCGGCCTCGGGTTGATCGGCCTCCTCCTCGTCTGAGTCGTGAGCTGTGGTCTTGGGGTAGGTCGTGGCCAGAGGGGGAGCTGCCTTTGGGTTACTCGCAGCAACAGGGGCGGCGGGCGGGGTCGGCTTCGCCTCGGCAGCCGGGGTCTTGGCCAGAGTGGTGACGGCCGGTTTTACCGGAACAGGGATGGGAGCGTCGGGCATGGTGCTGAAACCTACACGGGGCGCCTGCCGGGGGATATGGGGTATTACCCGACGTTCGCGCGGGCGGAAACTGCCCCGGTCGGACTGCGGGCAGGCCTACACCCCATAGCAAGGTCCCGGCTCCAAGGCTAACCTGCCGCGGTGAAACACGACTTCTCTTTCCGATAAGTTCGAACCCTCAACCACCACTCCCATGGCCCACCTGTTCCTCGCCCTGTTCCTGCTCGTCTTCGGTCTGAACCTCCTGTTCGGACTTTCCCTCCCCATGTGGATTGCCGGGCTGCTCGCGACGATCGCGGGCGTGATGTTCCTGATGGAACGCTTTCGCGTCCGCCTGGACCGGAAACAGCCGCCCACAACCTAACCGCCTCGCCATGACTAACTGTCTTCGCAGCTGGAAGCTTTCCGCCCTTCTTCTCCTTGCCTGCACCGTCCTGAAGCTTCCGGCCCAGGAGCTGACGTTTCTGGGCGGTCTGCTGCCGGAAACCAGCAACGAGCGATCCAGCTACACCTGGCAGGTCGACTATCGTCAGGATTTCCATCCCAACTTCGCGGCCTCGATCGCTTACATCAACGAGGGTCACCTGCGGGCCCATCACCGGGACGGCACCGCCGTCGAGGCCTGGGGCCGCCTGCCGCTGTTCGACGGGCGCTTCTCCATCGCGCTGGGCGCGGGGGCATACGGATACTTCGACACCCAGCCCCGCCCGGGCGGCGAAACCGCGAACGTCCACGGCACAGCGCCAATCTACAGCCTCTCCGCCACCGGCTACCTCTCGAACCGCTGGTTCTACCGGATCCTGTTCAACCGCATCAGCCCCTCCGGCCAGATTCAGGTCAACACCGTGACCGTGGGCGCGGGTTTCTGGTTCGGCCAGGACCGGAAACCCACCGCCGGAAAGCTCGGCGATGCCCCGGAAGCTTACTCCTACGTCACGGAAAACGAGCTCACGGCCTTTGGCGGCCAGAGTGTCGCCAACACCTTCCTGAGCCAGCAAGCCCGCGCCTATGCCGGCGAATACCGCCGGGGCCTCATCCCGCATCTGGATTGGACCATCTCGGGCATTTATGAAGGCGACCCGAAAATCATCCGGCGCAGCGGCCTCGCCACCCAGCTCTGGGCGGTCAACACGTTCTTCAACCAGCGCATCGCCGTGGGTGCCGGACTCGGTGCCTATTTCTTCATCGACCACAAGCACCCCACGACCATTGGCCAGAAAGTGCCCGGAGCGGTGGCGCCGATCGCGTCGCTCACGTTCGCCACGCGGCTCTCCGAGCACTGGGTCCTGCGGCTGGTCTTCGACCGCGTGATGAGCAACTACAACCGCGACTCGGACATTTTCCTGCTGGGTCTCGGCTATCGCTGGGGACGCTGAGCGGGCACGCTCCGGGGTGTGGCGACTGGCGTCGTGGGGCAGCGCAACCCGGATGGAGCTCAGCGGCGGAACGGAATCAGCACCCGCAGTCGCGGCTCGCGCAGAAACAACGCTCCCCAGATCAACACCCCGAGCAGGATGGTCGCAAAGTAGGGATCGCTCACGCGCACATGGGTCGCCGTGGCTCCGCCCAGGTAGCCGGTCAGCAGGATCGCGCCCAAAATGGAGGTCCGGGGGATCAGGTAGATGACCGTGCAGGCCAGCTCGACGATGCCGAGTCCGGTGGCATGGGCCAGGGGAAGGCCGAGATGCATGAAGCCCTCGGCCATACCCGGCGGCCGGAGAAACTTCATGGTGGCGCTGAAAGCCAGCAGCAGCACGGGCAGGACGGTTAGGATGCGACCGGTCCAGAGCAGTTTGGCCGGAATCGAGGTGGCGGGGGTGTCGGATGGCATGGGGTGGTGGGGTTCAATAAACGGGCTGCCGGAAAAAAAGCGGCCCAACCCGCGGCTGGCGAGCGCAAGTTGACGTCCCTTACGCCGTCCCATCCGTTGGCGAATTCGCCTGCCCGGTCGCTCCCTGCTCCTTCGCGACTCCGGCTTCCTCCAACTTGCGGTCGCCGGAAATCTTCACGGCGATGGCCGCCGCCTGCGCCGCGGGCATGTGTTCCGCGCGGCGTTCGTATTCCTGCTCGCCACGATTGTCCTCCCGGCGCTGCGCGATGTCCGCGGGGGTCACCGCCTCGCCCGGCAGTTCGACCCGCAGTTCCTCGACCAGCATCAGAGCCGCGGCGGCGAGCGGGAGGGCGAGCAGGGCGCCGATGATCCCCGCCAGCGTGGTCCCGAGGATGAGCGAGAAAAACACCACGGAGGAGGGCAGGCGCAGGGCCCGGCCGTAGACGAGAGGAATGAGCACCCGGCTTTCGAGTTCCTCGTAGGCGAGCATCAGGGCAAACACGATGCCGGCGATGGCCGGTCCCTCGCCGGCCGCCGCCAGCACGGCGGGGCCCATGGTGAGCACGATCCCAATGTAGGGCAGCAGGTCCATGACGCCGCCGAACACCGCGATCGCGAGCGCATTCGGCACGCCGCAGGCGAGCAGCAGCACGAGGATGAATCCACCCATGAGGGCGCAGGTGAGCAGCTGGCCGCGGATGTAACCGCCGACAATGCTCCCGAGGTTGAGGAGCACGCGCGCGAGCCGGATATGATGCGAGCGGGGCACCACGGCATACAGCGCGCCGCGCAGCCGGTCGCGGTCGAGCATCATGTAGAAGGCCAGAAAGACGGCCGCGATGACGTAGGCGATG
>CAIQKV010000105.1 GCA_903872505.1 uncultured Opitutia bacterium | reverse complement strand
TCGCTCACGCTCGTAGCTACTTCCCGTTCCGAGGGCTATCCCCCGAGCCCCACCCGCAGCGGGTCGATGTCGCGTGCCTTGAGCGCGGCGGCCAGCGCCTTGAGGTCGAGCTTCGCGCCGGGCCGCACGCCGTGGTCGCGGTACCAGCCCTGGTTCATCTCGAGGGCGAACTTCAGCTCAAGGCTGCGCGACGCCACGGTGCGCTCGTCGAAGGGCAGCATCGGGTAGATCTCCGCCAACTCGCCGTCCGCCGTGAAGTAACCGATGTCGAGCGGCGTGGGCGTGTTATGCATCCAGAAATTCATCTGCTGGGGCGAGCGGTAGACGAAGAGCATGCCCGAGTCCGGCGCGAGGTCGCGGCGGTCCATCAGGCCGTGCTCCATCTCGACCGGCAGCACCGCCAGCTGCATCTGCACGGTCTGGTCGCCGACCCTGATCGCGAAGTAATCGGCGATCGTCTTCGGCGCGGCCACGGCCGGCTCCTTCGCCCCGCAGCCCGCCACCGCCAGCACCAGCACGCAGCAGGCCAGAGAAACCAGATTTGCGTTTTTCACAGACTCGTTGGCTAATCCCCACCGCCCCCCAATTCAACCTCTCTCTCATCCGTGGCCCAATCCCCCCTCCCGCCCCTGCTCTTCGCCGACACCGCCACGAGCGCCGACCAGCTCTATTTCAGCCGCGTCGGCGTGCACGACCCCTTCATCGCCTTCGGGATCGGCAAGAAACGGCTCACCGTCCAGAGCGCGCTCGAGTTCGGCCGGATCAAGAAGGCCCGCACCTTCGACGCGGTGCTGCCCCTCGAGGCGTGGCGCGCCCGCGCCGAGGCCCGTTATCCCCGCCGCAGGGCCGGCCCCGCCGAGATCATCGCCGAGCTCGCCCGGGCCTACCGCGTGCGCGGCTTCCGCGTGCCGGACGACTTCCCCGTCGCCCTCTACCTCCGGCTCCGCGCGCTCGGCGTGCGGGTCGAGCCGGCCAACGGGCCGATGTTTCCCGAGCGCGAGATCAAGACCGACGCCGAGGCCACCGCGATCCGCGAGGGCAACCGGCTCAGCGCCGCCGGCTTCGCCGCCGCCGAGGCCATCCTCCGCGCCGCGCGCCCCAAGGGCCGTTTTCTCCGGCACGCCGGCCGGACACTCACCTCCGAGCACCTGAAGTTCGCGATCGAGAGCGCCATCCTCCGCGAGGGCGGCGTGTCCCTCGACACCATCGTCGCGGGCGGCGACCAGGCGTGCGACCCGCACAACCGCGGCTCCGGCCCGCTCCGCGCCCACGACCTCATCATCCTCGATATCTTCCCGCGCGTGACGGAGACGGGCTACTACGGGGACATGACCCGCACCTTCCTCCGCGGCCGCGCCAGCGACGCCCAGCGTAAGCTCGTCGCGGCCGTGCGCGCCGCCCAGCTGGCCGCGCTCAAGGTCATCCGCACCGGCGTGGACGGCCGCGCCGTGCACCAGCGGGTCTGCGACACGTTTCTCGCCGCCGGCTACAAGACGCGGACGACGAAGAACGGCTCGGTCGGCTTCTTCCACGGCACCGGTCACGGCCTCGGCCTCGCCATCCACGAGATGCCGCGCCTCAGCCCGACGATTTCCATGCCACTCCAGCGGGGCGCGGTCGTGACGGTCGAGCCCGGCCTCTACTACCCCGGCCTCGGCGGCTGCCGCCTCGAGGACGTCGTGCAGGTCACCGACCGCGCGCCCCGCTTCCTTTCCAAATACCACTACGAATGGGAACTCCGATGAAAGACCTCCCGGCCCTGCTCAAGAAGATCGCCCGCCTGCGCATCCTCGTGGTCGGCGATGTCATGCTCGACCGCTACCTGTGGGGCGACGCCACGCGCATCTCGCCCGAGGCGCCGGTGCCCGTGATCGACGTGTTCGACGAGACCTTCACCGCCGGCGGCGCGGGCAACGTCGCCCTGAACCTCGCCGCGCTCGGCGCGCATTGCACCGTGGCCGGCTTCATCGGCGACGACGTGACCGGCCGGAAGCTCCGCGAGGTGCTCCGGGCCAAGGGCATCGCCACCCTTCCGACGCCCGGTGACGGCCAGACGATCCGCAAGACCCGCGTGATGGTGCAGCGCCAGCAACTCTGCCGGCTCGACCGCGAATCGAAGCCCGCCGCCTACCACCTCACCGCCCGCCAGGCCGAGACGCTGCTCGCGGACGAAATCAAGGCCTGCGACGCCGTCATCCTCTCGGACTACGCCAAGGGCATCCTGAACGACGAGGTCGTCGCCCGCGTGACCCAGCTCGCCCACGCCGCCGGCAAGTTCGTCGCCCTCGATCCCAAGCCGCGCCGCCCACTCAAATTCCACGGCCTCGACCTCATCACGCCCAACAAGCGCGAGGCGCTTGAGCTGGCCGGCATTTCGGTCGGGCCCCATGCGCCCTTCCCCGCCGCCGAGGTTTGCGCCGAGCTGCACCGGCGTTTCCGGACCAAGCACCTCGTCATCACGCTCGGCGAGGGCGGCATCCTGCTGAGCGAAAACGGCAAGGAAAAGAAGACCATCCCCACCGCCGCGCGCGAGGTCTTCGACGTGTCGGGCGCGGGCGACACCTCGCTCGCCGCCCTCGTGCTGGCCCTCACCGCCGGCGCGAAGCTCGAGGCGGCCGCACACTTTGCCAACGCCGCCGCCGGCGTCGTCGTCGCCAAGCTCGGCACCGCCACCGTCACCCCCGCCGAACTCGCCGCCTACGTCGCGCACGAAAAGTAGTTTGGTCCCGGCGGCCGGTTGTCATTCGTCCAAGCTGCAGACCCCCGCGCACCCTTCGCTTGGAAATCGAACATCAAAAATTGAAAATCGAAAATCGCCGCGCGCTGTTCCTCGACCGCGACGGCACGCTCATCATCGACAAGGTCTACCTGGCCGACCCGGAGGGCGTGGAACTCATCCCCGGCGCCGCCGCCGGCCTGCAGCGCGCCCGCGCGCTCGGCTACCAGCTCTTCCTCTTCACCAACCAGTCCGGCATCGGGCGCGGGCTGCACACGCTGGAGGACACCCTCCGCGTCAACGCCCGGATGGAGGAGCTCCTCGGGCTCGGCTCGCCGCTGTTCACCGGCGTCGGCATCGCCCCCGAGGCGCCCGGCCAGCCCGTCCTCTACCGCAAGCCCTCGCCGCGCTACATCCTCGAGCAGATCGCCCGGCACCGGCTGAACCCGAAGCTCTGCTGGATGGTTGGCGACTCCGCCGCCGACATCGGCTCCGCCCTCGCCGCCAAGATCAACGTCGCCGCCGTCCGCACCGGCAAGACCGACCCGGCCACGCTCCCCGAGGTCGCCCTGCACCGCATCCCGGTTTTTCCCAGCTTCGCCGAGTTCGCCGCCACGCTGGTTTAATCGCATGCCCGAGCTCGCCGAGGCCGAATTCTTCCAGAACCGCACTCGCCCATGAATTCCTCCCAACCGTTGCCGGCTCCGGCCTTTGCCCGTGCCGCCACGTTTCTGCGGCAGGCCCGGCCACTGGAACGGGCGCTCTTCACCTATCATTTCGAGCACGGCGGTGCCGACCCGGTGCGCGCGGCCCTGCAGGCATTCCAAAACCATGACGGCGGATTCCACGGCCTCGAGGCCGACATCGGGTTTCCCCTCTCCAGCGTGCTCAGCACCTGCCACGCCCTGCATATCCTCCAGGAATTGGACACGCCGGTCACGCACCCGATGGTGCAGCGGGCACTGGATTACCTGCGGGCGACCTACGACGAGTCGCAGGGCGTCTGGCCGATCATCCCGCCCCACGACAACTCCCAGCCCCATGCGCCGTGGTGGCACTATTCCCAAGAATCCGCCGGTAACTGGCAGGGTTATGTGGACAACCCGCGCCCCGATGTCCTCGCCTGCCTGCTGTCCTTTCCCTCCGAGCAAACCCGGCAACTGGTCGCGCGAGTCACCGGCGCCACGCTGGCCCGGCTCCATGAGACGATGGGGGCGATCGAGATGCACGGCCTGCTTTGCTACCTGCGCCTGCACCGTGCGCCCAATCTGTCCCCTGAACTCAAGGCGGAACTGGAACGCGTTCTTCCCCAGTCCATCGCCCAAGGCGTCGAGCGCGATCCGGCCAAATGGAACGGCTACGGGCTGCGTCCGCTGGATGTGGCCCCCCGGAGCGATTCGCCCTGGCGTTCCCTGCTCGCCAAGGAAATCGAAGCCAACCTGGATTTCCTGATTCAGTCCCAGGCGGCGGATGGCTCCTGGCACCCGCATTGGAACTGGGGTGATTCCTTCCCGGAAGCCTGGCCGCAGGCGAAGCTGAAATGGCAGGCCGTGCTCACGCTGGCGGATTTGCGCACCCTGCGCAGTTACGGCCGGCTTTCTCAGGGATAACCATGCCCGAGCTCGCCGAGGCTGAATTCTTCCGGAAGCGCTGGCACCAGGCGGCTGCCGGCCAGCGGATCCTGGCGGTCCGGCTGCATCCGGCCGCGAAGATCTTCCGCGGCTCCAATCCCGCCGCCATCCGCCGAGCTCTGGCCGGCGCGAAGTTCACCGGCTCCGAGGCCCGGGCCAAGCAGATGCTCTTTCGCTTCAGCGGTGGCGTATCGCTCGGCGTCCATCTCGGCATGAGCGGCGAACTCCGCGTCGAACCCGGCAACTACGTCGCCCAAAAACACGATCACCTCGTGCTCGACACCCGGAAACATGCGCTGGTTTTCATCGACCCGCGGATGTTCGGCCGCGTGCAGTTCCATCGCGGCGTGACGCCGCCGTGGTGGACCAAGATCGCTCCCGCCATCCTCTCTGACGCCTTCACCGTCGAGGCGGTCGCCACCTTCCTGCGGCGCCGCGCCCGCGCCCCGATCAAGGCCGTGCTGCTCATGCAGGAGCGGTTTCCGGGCGTCGGCAACTGGATGGCCGACGAGATCCTCTGGCGGGCCGCCATCCACCCAAAGCGCCGCGCCGGTTCGCTCCGCCCCGCCGAGGTGCGCGCGCTCTGGCGCGAGTGCCGCCGCGTCTGCCGCCTCGCACTCGACACCATCGCCGGCCGCGGGAAATACCTGCCGCCTGACCTCAACGCTCACATCCCAAAAAACTGGCTGTTCCGCCACCGCTGGGAGGCCGGCGGACGCTGCCCGCGCACCGGCGCACCGCTGGCCCGCGCCACTGTCGGCGGACGCACCACCTGCTGGTCCCCGGCGCGACAAAAACTTTGACGAAACCGCGCCCTTCGGTTCGTTCATCTGACCCATCCCTCCCGTGACCGCCGACTATCCCCTCACCATCCAGCAAATCACCGCCTACCAGCGTGATGGCTACATCCAACTGAACGACGTCATCACCGGCGCCGACCTGACCGCCTTCCGCGACTCGGTCAACGACGCCGTGAAGCAGGACACCGCCACGCTCGACCCCAACCGGGTCAAAGGCAGCTACGAGCAGATTTTCATCCAGTGCGTCAACCTCTGGCACCGCTACCCGAAGGTGAAGCCCTGCGTGCTCGACCACCGACTGGCCCGCATCGCCGCGCGGCTCATGGGCACGCCCGTCCAGATCTGGCACGACCACGCGCTCTTCAAAGAGCCGCACACCGGCGCGAAGACCCCGTGGCATCAGGACACGCCCTACTGGCCGCACGAGCAGAAGATGCACCAGCTCACCATCTGGGTCGCGCTGCGCGACGCCACTGTCTCGAACGGCTGCCTCTCCTTCCTGCCCGGCACGCACCGGTACCTCGACATCGAGCCCGTCAACCTCGGCAATCCGCAGGACCTCTACGCCGTCGCGCCGCAGACCAAGGGTCTCAAGCCCGTCACCTGCGAGCTCAAGGCCGGCTCCGTCACCGTGCACAACGGCATGACCTTCCACTACGCCGGCCCGAACCGCTCCGACGGCATGCGCGAGGCGATCGCCATCATCTACATGCCGGAGGGCACGACGTACCACAAGGTACCCCACCCCGTCACCGACCCGCTGAATCTCAAGCAAGGCGACAAGCTCAGCGGCGAACTCTTCCCGCTGGTTGCGAACTGAAGGAGTGCAGGAAGCGGATACCGCATTGCCGGCACATGCATAGCAAGGTACCGTGAAAACTCTGATGGCGATCAGAAGGTATGCGCTAGGAGGACTTCTCTGCTATGGTGGCTCGTTAGCATTGTTCAGCGGAGTGGCCTACGATGGACCTATCAGGGGTGAGGGCGTCCCCGCTCGGCTTGCGGGAATCGCATTCATTATTACTGGCGTGCTGTTGATATTTAAACGCCAAGCCAAAGCACCTTAGCAGGGGCCCTCACTTCGGCAGCGCCATCAGGCCGGCGATCTTCGGATCGGTGAGGTTCTCCGCCGTCGCGAGGTACACGCCGGTGTCGATCACGGCCGGCACTTTCTCGCCGCGCAGCACCGCGATGATCGTCTTCACCCCGAGGTAGCCCATCTTCACCGGGTCCTGCAGGATCATGCCCTGGAGATCGTTGCGCTTGAAGGCGTCGTTGAAGGAGGCGCTGTTGGCGAACCCGACCAGCTTCACCCTGCCGCCGCCGAGCCCGGCGTTGCTCAGCGCGAGCAGCATGCCGGCCTGCGTCGACTCGTTGGGGGTGAAGATCCCGTCCACCTGCGTCCCGAAGCGGTTGAGCAGGTTCTGCGACGCCGCCATCGCCGTCTCGCGCGTCGCGCCGCCATGCTGGTTGGAGGAGATGACCTTGATCGCGGGAAACTTCGCCGCGAGCTCCTCTAAAAAACCCGCCTCGCGCGCCTCGCAGCTGCCCGAGCCGACCTGCACGCGCAGGAGGATGACGTTGCCCTGGCCGTGCAGCAGCTCGCCGAGCCGGTCCGCCGCCAGCTGGCCTCCCTTGTAGTTGTCCGTGGCGATGAAGCTGACCTGCGCCTTGGAATCCAAACCCGAGTCCACGATCGCCACCGGGATGCCCGCCTTCGCGGCCTGTTCCACCGGTGCGACCAGCGCCCGGTGATCCAGCGGCGCCAGCACCATGCCGTCCACCCGCCGGCCGATGAAGTTCTCCACCACCTGCACCTGCTGGTCGCGGTCGTCCTCGCGCAGCGGCCCTTTCCAGATGATCTCCACCGCGGTCCCCTGCGCCGACAGCTCCGCCTGCGCCTTGAGCGCGCCCGCGTGGATCATCTTCCAATACTCATGCGTCGTCCCCATCGGGATGACGGCGATGGTGTAGCTGCGTTCGGCGGCGGAGGCGGCGGGAAGCAGGTTGCCGAGGACGAACGCCAACAGGGCGAGACGGTGGGAAAAGCGCATGGGGATGGGGTTGGCGGATGACTAGATGGATTGGGCGCCGAAGCGCAATGTTCAGAGGTAGGGCTCAGGATCGTTTTATAGGCCGCGAGATTGCTCGCGCTTTCAATGTAGCTACGAGCGTGAGCGAGTGGAGGTTCGACCACTCGCTCACGCTCGTAGCTACCGGATCAAAGCCAG
>CAIQKV010000104.1 GCA_903872505.1 uncultured Opitutia bacterium | reverse complement strand
GTTCGACCACTCGCTCACGCTCGTGGCTACCAGATCATAAGCAGCAAAGCGCCTGCAAGCAGGCGGCCTACCTCTGGGCCCCGGAGGCGGGCTCGCCTCGCCGAAGCTTCAGGCGGAGGCGGGCTTCTTCGGACGCTGCGCCACCCACAGCCGCAGGAGATGCTCCGCCAGGTTCCGCAGGCTGGTCCGCCCCGCCCCCTCGCGCGGCTCGAGGTCCTTTAACTTCGTCACCACCCCGCTCCGCTCCCTGAGGTAATACGACAGCTCCGTCTCCAGTCGCATGGCCGCGGCGTGGGGGTCGCCGAGGGCGGCGGCGATACTTTGAACCTTCACCAACCAGTGCTGTCTTTCGTCCGGCTGCCCCATCAGGTAGTCAAACAACCGTTGCTCGGTGCGGTTCAGGCTCATGCCGCCAACCTGCCCCGGCAGGGGTGAAAAACAACCGCAAAGCCCGCCCCATCCCAATATTGCAATTCTGTTACGCCCCGCTATCACTCCCCCAACCCAACCCCCCTCGTCCATGTGGCAAAAACTCAAAGAGCAGCTTCCCACCGTCATCCTTACCGCGCTGATCATCACGGGCGCCGCCTTCTGGCTGCACCAGAAGACTGTCAACGACCTGGCCGCGCAGGAGAAGCTGGCGACCGACAAGCTCCAGGAGCAAAATGACGCGCTCAAGGCCTCCGGCGAGGAGAACCGCCGGCAGATCGAGGCGACGAACAAGCTGCTCAAGGACGCCATTTCCCGCCGCCAGGCCGACATGTTCATGACCGACGAGGAGGTCAACAAGCTCAACGCCGAGAAGATCAACGCCCTCGCCGAGGCCGTGGCCAAGAAGGTCCAGCCCTACAACCCGCTCCCGAAGACCCCCGAGGAGGCCGAGAAGATGCAGAACGAGCAGGTGGACAAGGTTTCCTCCCGCATGACCGAGAAGATCCGGCCGATCCTCGACGAGATGGCCAGCGACCAGCATCTCACGCGCGATTCCATCGCCACCTACAGCCAGAAGATTTCCGACCAGGTCGGCAACGTGCTCACCTCCGAGCTCGCGAAGAACCAGGTGTTGCAGAACAACCTGGTCGCCACCCAGACCGTCGCGCAGGACTCCCTCAAGCTCTCCCACGAGCTGACCGCCCTCTACCTCAGCTCGTTCAAGGACCAGGGCCTCATCACCCGCCTGCTCATGCTGCCGGCCAACGTCGTCCAGGACGCCGCCAGCCTTAGCATCGTCTCGAGCAGCGAGCGGAAGAAGGTCGAGGAAGACCTGATGAAGCGGATGGCCGAGATGGACAAGCGGCTCGCCGTCATCCAGGCTCAGGCACCGAAGAAGTAATCCGGCCCGTCCCCGCCACTCTCAAGCCACGCGCCCGCCGCGTGGCTTTTTTTGTGTCTGGTGCCCAACAAAACCTGTCAGAATAGGGGGCCGGTTATCTTGCATGGATAGTAGCTGTTCCAGTTTAGAACACTTTCTTAGCCCAGACCTGGTAACCTGGGCGGGTGGGTGTTCCAAAGAAGAACAATAATCTTGTTGGTAAGCGCGTTAAGAGAGCGCGGCTCGCTCTGAAACCCAAGCTCTCGCAGGATGCGCTATCTGGCAAACTTGCAGGGCGTGGCGTGGCGATTGACCGAGCTGGAATCGCAAAGCTCGAGGGAGGCAGCCGTTACGTATCTGACTTTGAGGTGAAGGCCTTGGCTACGGCGCTAGGCGTTACGGTGAGTTGGTTATTGGGCACCGAGAGCTGATGCCTATGCCTCGGGTCAACGACATCATTCCGTATTACGAGATGTGCCAACGGGAAGGCACGAGCCTCCAGCGCGGGATGAATTTCCACCTGCATGGTAAACATTCCGTGATCCTTATGTCTGTGCGGCCGAACGCGCCTTATGCCGACCGCGTAGAAGAGGAAGGCCGAGTGCTGATCTACGAGGGCCATAACGAGAACAAGACGACTGACTGCAAATACCCGGACCTAGTTGATCAGCCCGAGTTCACAAAGACCGGGCGTCCAACTGAGAATGGAAAGTTCAAGGAGGCAGCTTTGGCCTTCAAGTCTAGCTCTCAGCCGCCTGAGCGCGTCCGGGTCTATGAGAAGATCAAGGATGGCATCTGGTCCTACAACGGAGTCTTTCACCTTGAGGACGCTTGGACTGAACAGGCGGAGAAGCGGAAGGTGTTTAAGTTCAAGCTGACGGCAGTCCAGGGAGAGGAAGACGATTCTCAACCTGTCTCCTATAATCCGAATCCGGGGCGAATGATTCCGACTTCAGTGAAGCGGGAGGTATGGAAACGGGATGGCGGCAAATGCGCGCAATGCGGCTCTGACCAGAATCTCCATTTCGACCACATCATCCCGTGGTCTCGCGGAGGTTCCTCCACAAACGTCGAAAACATCCAACTCCTCTGTGCCGCTCATAACCTGAGCAAGAGCGACGATATTTTGTAATCGGCCAAGGGCGCAGCGAGACTGCGCCTCCACAGCTCGTCCGGAGGCCTCGCCCTACCCTACTTTAGCGCCAGATCGTTACGTTTGACCTCTTTGATGGCCCATTTTGTGACGGTCAGGCCCTTGGAGGTCCGGGTGGAAACGGGCACCGGGGTCAGGTCGAAGTCGAACTCGCGCACCCGGGCGCCGCTGCGGCCGTCGAGCGAGATGTGGACCGTCTTCGGCATGTCCTTCTCCTTGTCGCTGACCTCGAAGTAGACGACGCGGGAGCCCTCGGCCTTGGCCAGGGGGTAGAGCTTGTCGCGGCTCAGCCCGCCGATCTGGAACTTCTTCGCGTACGACTTACCTTCCGGGCCGTTCCGGTAGATCATCGTGTAGAACTTCGTGTCGCCCTCCTTCGGCCAGATCGCGACGTGCCGGATGTCGAGCCCCATGAAGGTCTTGTCGGCGACTTTGCTGACCTTGAGCGACGCGTCGCCCATGATGGTGAGCACGCTGTCGAGGATGGTGCACTCCTGCACGAACTCGTGCTGGCGCCAGTTGAGGCCGATGAAGCCGTCCTCACGGTTGACGTAGAGGCGCTGGTTGGCCGACACCACCTCGGCGGCGTTGATCTGCTCGATCTCGTCGTAGCTCGTGCGGCGCTTCAGCCCCTTGCCGTACTTCTCCTGCAGCATCTCGAACCACGCGATGGCGTAGTCGGTCAGCCGCTTGAGGTTGGCCTTCGTCTCCTTGATCCCCTCCTCGATCTTCGTGATGGCCTCGTCGGCCTGGAAGCGGTTGTAGGCGGAGATGCGCTTGATGCGGATCTCGGTGAGGCGGACGATGTCGTCGTCGGTCACCTCGCGGCGGAGCTGCTTCAGGAAGGGCTTCAGGCCGCCGCGGATCTCCGCGAGCACGCTGTCCCACGTCTTGGACTTCTCAATGAGGCGGTAGATGCGCTCCTCGATGAAGATGCGCTCGAGCGAGTCCCAGTGCCACTGCTGCTCCAGCTCGCCGAGCTTGATCTCGAGCTCGCGCTTGAGGAGCTCGCGGGTGGCCTCGACGCTGGCCTTGAGGATGTCGCGGACGCCGAGGAACTGGGGCTTGTCGTCGCCGGTCTTGGCGTTGCGGACGATGACGCACGCGGCAGGGTTGAGCTGCACCTGGCAGCTGGTGAAGACGTAGAGCTGCTGGATGACCTGCTCCGGGTCGCTGCCCTGCGGCAGGTGCACGAGGATCTCGACCTTGTCGGCGGTGTTGTCGTCGACGTGCTTGACCTTGATCTTGCCCTTGGCGTTGGCGGCGAGGATGGACTCGATGAGCGACTCGGTCGTGACGCCGTACGGGAGCTCGGTGATGGCGAGCAGGTACTTGGAGCGCTCCTCGATCTTGGCGCGGACCTTCACCTTGCCGCCGCGCTCGCCGTCGTTGTATTCGGCGAAATCGGCGGTGCCGCCGGTGGGGAAGTCCGGCAGGATGCGGAAGGTTTTCCCCTGCAGGTGGTTGATGGCCGCGCGACAGAGGTCGTTGAAGTTGTGCGGGAGGATCTTGGTCGAGAGGCCGACCGCGATGCCGTCGGCGCCCTCGAGGAGGACGACCGGGAACTTGGCCGGGAGCGTGATCGGCTCCCGGTTGCGGCCGTCGTAGCTGAGCTGCCACGTGGTGGTCTTCGGGTTGAAGAGCACGTCCTTGGCGAAGTTCGTCAGTCGGGCCTCGATGTAACGGGGCGCGGCGGCCTCGTCGCCGGTGAGCATGTTGCCGTAGTTGCCCTGCGGCTCGATCAGCCAGGCGCGCTGGCCGATGGCCACGAGCGCGGCGCCGATGGAGGCGTCGCCGTGCGGGTGGAGTTTCATCGTGGCGCCGACGATGTTGGCGACCTTGTGGAAGCGGCCGTCGTCCATGTCCCAGAGCGTGTGGAGCACGCGGCGCTGCACCGGCTTCAGGCCGTCGTCGATGTGCGGGACGGCCCGGTCGAGGATGACGTAGCTGGCATAGTCGAGGAACCAGTTGCGGTAGCTCTGGGCGAGCGGCGCCTTGTCGTCCTGGACCTTCTGGCCCTTCTTGCGCTTGGGCGCATCGGACGCTTCAGCCGGGCCGGCTGCAGGCACGGCTGGAGCGACGGGCGCGGGCTTGGCCTCGGCCTTCGGCTCGGGGGCCGGCGTGGCGTCGAGCGGCAGCTCGGCCTGGTCGCTTTTCTTGGAGGATTTTTTCTTGGCCATTTACGAATGGGGAGTTTGGTCTCACGCAGAGGCGCAGAGACGCGGAGAGTGGTTCAAAGGTCGTTTACGATGCGCTTGATGCCATCCTTGAGCAGCGGGGCGCCGAAATTGATCAGCAGACCCAGGCGGTAATCCATCAGCCTGAGGTAAGTCAGCAGCTGTTTGCCATGCACGGGGGCCATGGTCTCGACGGACTTAAGCTCCACAATCACAGACTTCGCCACGATCAGATCGGCACGAAAACCCTCCTCGAAGCGAATGTCGTCGTAGGCGATGGGTACCGGCACCTGGCGTTCCACGGCCAGGCCGCGCTTTTCGAGTTCATAGGCCAGCACCCGCTCGTAGACCGACTCCAGCAGCCCGGGTCCCAGCCTGGTGTGAACGCGGACTGCCGCATCCACGATCTGACCCGAAATCTGATTCAGGTCCCCCTGCGTCTCTGCGCCTCCGCGTGAGTTCATTAGTTGGCGATGGGACAGCATAATTTCACGCAAAGACGCGGAGGCGCAAAGAAGGAGGCAGAACCTGAAAAGAGGTGGCAACGCTCTGATCCGAAAAACCATTCAGATCTCTCTGCGTTTCTGCGTCTCTGCGTGCCATCATAAGCATCATACCTCCACCAGGTCCTTCTCGACCTTGAGGTTGTCGATGATGAAGTCCTGCCGCTCCGGCGTGTTCTTGCCCATGAAGAACGAGAGCAGCTCGTCGCTGCTGTAGAGGTGGTGGAGGTTGACCGGCTCCAGCCGGATGTTCTCGCCGATGAAGTCCTTGAACTCGCCGGCGGAGATCTCGCCCAAGCCCTTGAAGCGCGTGATCTCGTGGCTGGCGCCGAGCTCAACGACGGCCGCCTGCTTCTCCTGCTCGGAGTAGCAGTACCGCGTCGTCTTCTTGTTGCGCACCCGGAAAAGCGGCGTGTCGAGAATGAAGAGGTGCCCGTTGCGGATGAGGTCGGGGAAGAACTGGAGAAAAAACGAGATCAGCAGCAGGCGGATGTGCATGCCGTCCACGTCGGCGTCGGTCGCGATGACGATCTTGTTGTAGCGCAGCCCGTCGAGGCCCTCCTCGACGTTGAGCGCGGACTGCAGGAGGTGGAACTCCTCGTTCTCGTAGATCACCTTCTTGGACAGGCCGTAGGTGTTGAGCGGCTTGCCCTTCAGTGCGAACACCGCCTGCGTCTGCACGTCGCGCGTGGCGGTGAGCGAGCCGGCGGCGGAATCGCCC
>CAIQKV010000103.1 GCA_903872505.1 uncultured Opitutia bacterium | reverse complement strand
GCGAGCGGTCGTTCGGCAAGGGCTCGGTACAGTCCATCTTCAAGCTGAAGAACGGCGAGGGGCTGCGCCTGACCACGGCACGCTACTTCACGCCGGGTGGCGTGAGCATCCACGAGAAGGGCATCACGCCGCAAGTGGCGGTCGTGATGACGCCGGAGGAGGACAGCCGGGTCCGGCTCCAGCATTTGCGCCCGGACGTGGCGGACCCGAAGGATTTCAAGGAGCGGTTCGGCTTCGAGCCGATCGAGGACCGGCAGCTGCAGGCCGCCCGGGACGTGCTCCGGGGCGTCAACCTGCTGGCGGAGCGCGCCGCGCCCGAGGTCCACTAGCCGCGCATGATCCTGGCGCTTGAAAGTTCGTGCGACGAGACCGCCGTGGCGGCCTTTGACCCGGTGCGCGGGTTCGCGGGCGAATGGGTGCACAGCCAGATCGCGCTGCATGAGCGCCATGGCGGCGTGGTGCCGGACCTCGCGACGCGCGAACACCTCCGGCACTTCGGCCCGCTGCTGGCGCGGGCGAAATCCGAGGTGGGCTTTGACCAGGTGTCGCAGATCGCGGTGACCAGCGGCCCCGGCCTTGCCGCCTGCCTGGCCATCGGCGTGGCGGCGGCGAAGGCGCTGGCGCTCGACCTCCGCGTGCCGCTGGTGGGCGTCAATCATCTCCGCGGCCACGTCTGGTCGCCCTTCATCGCGGTCCACGCGGAGGCGCCGGCGGATTTTGACGCCCGGCTGCAGGCGTTGCTACCGCATCTCGGGTTGATCGTGTCGGGCGGCAATACGCTGCTCTTCGCGCTCGACGCCGCGCGCCGGGTCACGGTGCTTTCCTCGACACGCGACGACGCGGCGGGCGAGGCGCTGGACAAGGGCGCCAAGCTGCTCGGGCTGGGCTACCCGGGCGGACCGCTGATCGAGCAGCTGGCGCTGACGGGGCGGCGCGACGCGTTTGATTTTCCCCGCGGCATCGGCCGGCGCGGCGAGCTGGACTTCAGCTTTTCCGGCGTGAAGACGAGCCTGCGCTATCTCATTGAGAAAATGTCGCCCGCGGACGTGTCGGCGCGCCTGCCGGACCTCTGCGCCAGCTACCAGCAGGCCGTGCTCGACGCGCTGGCGCGCAAGACGCGCGCGGCGCTGGAGCAGGGCGAGGGGAAGTATCGCAGCCTCGGGCTCTCGGGTGGCGTGGCCAATAACCGCGCCCTGCGCGCGGCGCTCGCGGCGGAGGCGCAGCGGTTGCGCCTGCCGTTTTTCGCCGCGCAGCCCCAGCACACGGGTGACAACGCGGGGATGATCGCCTTTGCCGCGTGGGCCGATCCGGCGGGGGTCGACGGGTCGGCGGGCCTGGGCCTGCGGGTGGAGCCGAGCGCGGGGCTGGTCCAGGTCACCGGCTACTTGTAGTCGCGCCGGAGGTTGCTCGGGAGGATGCCAAGTTCCTCGCGGTACTTGGCGACGGTGCGGCGGGCGAGGCTGAGCCCCTTCTCGTGCAGCTTGGCGACGAGGTCCTGATCGCTGAGTGGGGCGGCCTTGTCCTCGACGGCGATGAGGTCGGCCAGCATCTCCTTCACGCTGGTGTTGGAAACGTTGGCACCGCTGTCGGCCTGGTAGCCGGTGGTGAAGAAGAACTTGAAATCGAAGATGCCGTGGGGCGTCTTCATGTACTTGTTCGCGATGGCCCGGCTGACGGTCGTCTCGTGCACCCCGACGATGTCCGCGACCTGGGTCATCGTGAGCGGCTGCAGCTGCGAGACGCCGTGCTCGAAGAACGGCGTCTGCGCCTTGATGATCTCGCGGGTGATGCGCTCGATGGTCCGCTGGCGCTGCTCGATCGAGTCGATCAGGAACTTGCCCGAGCGCATCCGCTCGCGGAGGTAGTCGCGCTCCTCCTTGCTGAGCGAGCCCTTGGCGATGAGGTCGCGGTAGGTGCTGGAGATGCGCAGGCGCGGGATGTAGTCGCTGTTGAGGTGGATTTTCCACTCGTCGCCGTCCTTCTCGACCGTGACATCGGGCACCACGACCCGGTTGTTGTCCTCGGCGAAGCGGCGGCCGGGCGCGGGGTCGAGCTTGCTGATTTCCTCGATGGCGGCCTGCACGTCGTCGGCGGGGGCGCCGAGCTTGCGGGCCAGCTCGGGAATCCGGCGGCGCGACAGCAGCTCAAAGTGATCGCGGAGCATGCGCGCGGCGAGCGCGTCCCCGCGGCCCCGGGCGGCCAGCTGGGCCTGCAGGCACTCCGCCAGGGTCTGGCTGCCGATGCCCGGCGGATCAAAGCCCTGCAGCAGCTTCAGGGCCGCGAGCACGGTTTCGTACGGCAGGCCGGCCTGCAGCGCGATGTCGGCGGGGGGCTGGGCGAGATAGCCGCGGTCGTCGAGGCTGCCGACCAGCTGGCGCAGCGCCTCGAGCACCGGTGGTGCGAGCTCGTCGAGCGCCACCTGCTGCATGAGGTGCTCCTGCAGCGAAGTCTCGCTGGCGAGCGAATCAAAGAAATGCTGGCGCTTTTCGGCGTCCTCCGCCGAGTAGGACTGCGTGCTCGCCGCGCTCGACAGGTGGTCGCGCCAGTCCTGGTCGATCTTGCCGAGGATCTCGAACTGCTTGCTGAAATCCATTTCCTCGCGCTGCTCGCCCTGGTCGGCGGGGGCGGGGCCCGGGCCGGATTCGTCGTCGGCGGGGGCCTCGGTCTTGTCGATGCTCTCCCCGTCCATCGGCAGCTCCTCGAGGGTGGGGTTGGCCTGCAATTCCTCCTGGATCACGGAGCGCAAATCCAGCGCCGCGACCTGCAGGATCTTCAGGGAGTGCCGCAGCTGGGGCGCAAGAACGAGCGACTGGGTCTGGCGCTGGCGGAGATCGTGGCTAAAGGAGGGCCCACTCATAGACTGGATGAATACCGGCAGTTCTCATCGCAGGGGTGTGGGGTAAGGGGGTCGGGAGGAAACGGAGGTGCCGCCGAGTTCCTTGATGCCGAAAAGTTCCTTGAGGTAGACGCCGAGCTTCTCGTTGGTGGGGCCGTACCCCTGGCCGTAGAGGCACATCTCCAGGTCGGTGAGCATGTCGAAGGCGGACTGGTAGCGCTTGTCGCGGTCGCGCGTGAGGGCCTTCTGGATGATGGCCTCGAGCTTGGGGCTGATCTCCGGGCGCAGGGTGGAGAACTGCGGGATCGGCATCGTCAGGATGTTCCGGCGCGACTGGGCGCGGTCCGGCGAGCGGAAGATGTTTTTTCCCAGCAGCAGCTCGGTGAGGACGATGCCGAGGGGGAACAGGTCGGCGCGCGCGTCGGTCACCGCGTAGTTGGCCTGCTCCGGCGAGAGATACTCGTCCTTCCCCGCGATCACCTTGCCTTCCTCGTTGTACATGAGGTCGAGGGCCTTCGCGATGCCGAAGTCGGTCAGCTTCACGTCGCCCTCGTGGGCCATCAGGACGTTCTTCGGGCCGATGTCCCGGTGGACGATGTTGAGGTGGCGCCCCTCGCGGTCGCACTTCTGGTGCGCGTAGGCGAGGCCGCGGGCGACGCGCGAGACGATGAAGGCCGCGAGGTCCACGGGGATGGGCCGGTTGAGCTCGCGGTGCTTGTCGAGGAAGACCTCGAGGTTCACGCCGCGCACGAATTCCATCACCATGAAATACTGGCCGCCGACCTGCCCGAGGTGGTAGGTCTGGACGATGTTGGTGTGGATCAGGTCCGCGACGAGCCGGGCCTCGCCAATGAAGTTCTTCTGGAACTGCTCGATCGCGGAGAACTCCTCGCGAATGAGCTTCACCGCGACGATCTTGCGGAAATTGCCGACGCCGAGCTGCACCGCCTCGTACACGACCCCCATGCCGCCCTCCGCGAGCTTGCTCAGCATCTCGTAGTGAATCTCGTTGAAGAGGTGTTTGATGGCCGCCACGACACCTCAGAAAAAGACCGCTGGCGGCGAGTGGCAAGTGTGCAATCGGAATTCGGCGCGAAATCTGCTGTGCAGAAATTGACAGACCGAAATCCGAACCTACCGTGCGGGCATGATCACCCTTTCCCGCCGCGCCGCCGACCGCGTGCGCACCATGCAGGCCGAGCTGAATGCCCCGGCGAAGCGGCTGCGCGTCTTCGTCGAGTCCGGCGGCTGCTCGGGATTCCAATACGGCATGTCGTTTGACGAGCGGAAGGACGGCGACGCCGAGCTGGTGAGCGAGGGCGTGCCGTTTCTCGTCGATCCCTCGAGCCTCGCCTACCTCGACGGCTCGGACATCGATTTTGACGACGGCCTGCACGGCAAGGGTTTCGCCATCAAGAATCCCCAGGCGCAGAGCACCTGCGGCTGCGGCAAGTCCTTCAGCTGACCGCGCGGGCCCTCCGGTTCACTTCGCCGCCTCGTGCAGCGCCACGGTGCCGAAGGTCAGCGCCGTCGCCGTCACGCGGCTGAACCCGGCGGCCGTGATTTCCGCCGCCAGCGCCTCCCGGCCGGGAAACTGCTCGATGGTCTCGTTGAGATAGACGTAGGCGGCGCGGTCGCCCGTGACGGCCCCGGCGATCGATGGCAGGAGCCGGCGCAGATAAAAGAAATACAGCGGCCGGAACCACGCCGAGGGCTGGGAAAACTCGAGCACGTACAGCCGCCCGCCCGGGCGCAGCACGCGGTGCATCTCCTGGAGGGAACGATGCCGGTCGGCCATGTTGCGCAGCCCGAACGAGATCGTGACGGCGTCAAAACTGGCATCCGGCAGCGGCAAGGCCAGGCCGTCGCCGGGTAGGAACGTCAGGCCAGCCTGTTCGCCGGCGGGGAGGGCGGCCTTCTTGGCGTTGGCCTGATCGAGCATCGGCTGGCAAAAATCCATGCCGACAATGCGCGTGCCCGCGGCCAGACCCCGGCTCAGGGCGAATGCCACATCCCCGCTGCCCGTCGCGAGATCGAGCACCTCAGCCGGCGCCTGCCGTCCGACTGCCTTCACCAGGTGCCGCCGCCACCCAAAATCCAGTCCCCCGCTGAGCAGGTGGTTCGCCAGGTCATAACGCCGGGCGATGCGGGCAAACATGGAATTGACGGCGGCGGGATCGGGCATGGAAAGGGACGGTTTGTCGGCTGGTGAACTAGCCCATCCTTAATTGTTGACGCAATTGCACATCTGCGAGTAATTTAGCGTTGTTAGAGCAGGCTTTTTTCTAAGAAAGGAAAATCAATGTCCACCAACCTAACGAAGCGAGAGATCGTGCTGGAAATCTACAAGAAGACCAGCTTCCCCCAAAAACAGGTCGTTGAGACGGTTCAACTCACCCTTGATATCATTCAAAAGGCACTCGCCGACGGCCGCAACGTCGAGTTGAGGAACTTCGGCGTGCTGGAGGTCCAGGTGCGCAAGGCCCGCATCGGGCGCAACCCGAACAAGCCCGAGGCCGAGGTCGTCATTCCGCAGCGCGCCGTCGTGAAGTTCAAGTCAGGCAAGATTCTCAAGCAGCAGCTGAAGAAGCTCGACCTGGCCAAGCTGCAGGCGGGTGGCTGAGTCCCGCCCCATCGATTCGCGTGCAAAGGCCTGGGCGACGCCCCGGCCTTTTTGTTTGGCGTGAAAATTAACATCGCCCTGCCGCGGGGCGGTTCGCCATTTTCAACCTGATGGCGACGTTCCAGTCACTTCCCGGATTCCGCGACTTCTACCCCGACGACTTCGCGCGTCGGAAGCATATCTGCGACCTCTGGCGGCGAACGGCCCATGCGTTTGGTTTCGCCGAATACGACGCCCCGGTGCTGGAGCCGCTGGAGCTCTACAAGGCCAAGTCGGGCGACGAGGTCGAGGGGCAGCTCTTCAGCTTCACTGACAAGGGTGGCCGTGAGGTCGCCTTGCGTCCGGAAATGACCCCGACGGTGTGCCGGCTGGTCGGAGCCAAGGCGAATGCACTCAAGCGCCCGATCAAGTGGTTCAACATCGGTGAATTCTACCGCTACGAGCGGATGCAGAAGGGCCGAGGCCGGTCCTTCTTTCAACTGAACGCCGATATTTTTGGCGAGCCCGGCCCCGAGGCGGAGATTGAGTTGATTGCGCTGCTGGTGCAGAGCCTGTGCGCGTTCGGGCTGACCGAGCAGGATTTCTACATTCGGCTCAGCGATCGCAACCTGTGGTTTTACTATCTCGAGGCGCTCGGACTGGATGGTTCCCGCGTGCGGGAAATGCTCGTCGCGGTGGACAAGCACGAGAAATACGGTGACGACGCCTTCAAGGGCTACGTCGAGCAGTTCGGCCCACTCGATGCCGGGCTGAAAGCCAAAGTGCTCGGGTTCCTGCAGATCAAGAGCTTCGCCGCGCTGGAGCAGATGTTTGCGTCACTCCAGAGCGACAAACTCCCGGCCCGGCTGGCGGATTGGAAAAAGCTCCTCGGCGGACTCGACGCCATGGGCCTCACCCGGTTTGTCGAGGTTGACCTCGGCGTGGTGCGGGGGCTGGCCTATTACACCGGCTTTGTGTTCGAGGCCTTCGACCGCAAGGGGGAGCTGCGGGCGCTGGCGGGCGGCGGCCGCTACGACGACCTCGTCGAGAAACTCGGCGGCCCGGCGCTGCCGGCGGTCGGGTTCGCCATCGGCGACGTGACGACCGGGCTGCTGCTCGAACAGCGGGGGCTCATGCCCAATTTCATCCAGGCGCCCGATGTTTATTGCGTGATTGGCGGGGACGCGGCCCGGCGCGCGGCTTTCGCCGACATCCATGCGCTGCGGGCGGCGGGCCGCCGCGTGGACTACCCGATGAAGGAGGTCGCCTTTGGCAAGCAGTTCAAGGCGGCGGCCGATTCGGGAGCGAAGCTCGCCCTGATCTACGGCGACGACGAGCTGGCGAAGGGCGTCGTGAAGATCCGCGATCTCAGCGACCGCACCGAGCGCGAAGTCCCGCGCGACCAGGCCCAGGCCGCGGTGCGCGACTATTTCAGCGCCTGACCCGCAGGGCCTTCGGGCCGAAGGCGGACGGGAGCAGGCGGTCGAGGGTCGACTCGAGGCGAGCGGCCGAATTGCACACGCTGATGACGAGCGCGGTGGGACCGAATTCGTTGATCACCTGGCGGCAGGCGCCGCAGGGGGCGGTGGCGGTCTGGGTCGGCGTGTAGACGGCGACGGCCTGGACGATGCGCTCGCCGGCGGCGGCGGCGGTGAAGATGGCGGTGCGCTCGGCGCAGTTGCAGAGCCCGTACGAGGCGTTCTCGATGTTCGTGCCGGAATAAATTTTGCCCGACCCGGCAAGGACCGCCGCGCCGACCCGGAACTTGGAGTAGGGCGAGTAGGAGGCCTTGGCCGCGGCGCGCGCGGCCTTTTCGAGCTTGCGGCAGAGGGGGGCGGGAATTTTGGCGGGCATGATTAGAGTCCCATTTCCTTCCGCACATCAGAGAAGGCCTGGATGGCGAAGTCGAGATCCTCGCGGCTGTGCGCGGCGCTGACCTGGGTGCGGATGCGGGCGGCACCCTGCGGCACGACGGGGTAGAAAAACCCGATGACGTAGACGCCCTTCTCCAGCATCCGGGCGGCGAACTTTTGCGAGAGCGCGGCGTCGCCGAGCATGACCGGCACAATCGGGTGCGTGCCGGGCTTGAGCGTCAGGCCGGCCTGGGCCAGGCCGGCGCGGAAATACGCGGTGTTGGACTCCAGCTTGTCGCGCAGCGCGGTCGAGTGCGAGATGAGGTCGAGCGTCGCGATGGAGGCCGCGGCGATGACGGGCGCGAGCGTGTTGGAGAAGAGGTACGGGCGGGACCGCTGACGGAGGAGGTCGATGATCTCCCGGCGGCCGCTGATGTAGCCGCCGCTGGCGCCGCCCAGGGCCTTGCCGAGCGTGCCGGTGATGAGGTCCACGCGGCCCATCACGCCGCAGTGCTCGTGCGTGCCGCGGCCGGTCTTCCCCATGAAACCGACGGCGTGGCTGTCGTCCACCATCACGAGCGCGCCGTATTTATCGGCGAGGTCGCAGATCGCCTTCAGGTTGGCGATGAAGCCGTCCATCGAGAACACCCCGTCGGTGGCGATGAGCTTGAAGCGGGCCTTGGCGGCGTCGGCCTCTTGCAGCCGGGCCTCGAGGTCGGCCATGTCGTTGTTCTTGTAACGGTAGCGCTGGGCCTTGCAGAGGCGGATGCCGTCGATGATCGAGGCGTGGTTCAACTCGTCGCTGATCACGGCGTCCTCGGCGGACAGCAGCGTCTCGAACACGCCGCCGTTGGCGTCGAAGCAAGAGCCGTAGAGGATGGAATCATCCAGGCCAAGGAACGCGCTGAGCCGCGTCTCCAGCTCCTTGTGGATCTGCTGCGTGCCGCAGATGAAGCGCACCGAGGCCAGGCCGTAGCCCCAGCGGTCGAGCGCCGCATGGGCGGCCCGGACGATCTCGGGATGGTCGGCGAGCCCGAGGTAGTTGTTGGCGCAGAAATTGAGGACCGGCTTCCCGCCGGCGACGGTGATATGCGGGCTTTGCGGCGTGGTGATGACGCGCTCGCGCTTGAAGAGACCCGCGGCCTCGATGTCTCCGAGCGTCTTCTGCAGGTGGGCGAGATAGGCGGGGGTCATGGGCTCAGCTCCAGGTCAGCACGATCTTGCCGCTCTTGCCGGAACGCATCAGGTCGAAGCCCTGCTGGAATTCGGTGAATGGAAACCGGTGCGTGATGACCGGCGAGATATCGAGGCCGCTCTGGATCATGGAGGTCATCTTGTACCAGGTCTCATACATTTCCCGGCCGTAGATGCCGCGGATCGTGAGCATGTTGAACACGACCTTGTTCCAGTCCACCGCCGCGGCGCCGGGCATGATGCCGAGCAGGGCGATGCGGCCGCCGTGCGCCATGTTGTCGATCATGTCGTTCAGTGCGCGCGGATTGCCCGACATCTCGAGGCCGATGTCGAAGCCCTCCTTCATCCCGATCTCCTTCTGCACGTCGGGGAGCTTCTCCTTGGAAACGTCCACGGTGCGCGAGGCGCCCATCTTCTTGGCAAGGAGCAGCCGGTCGGGGTTCACGTCGGTGACCACGATCTTGCGCGCGCCCACATGGCGGGCGATGGCCACGGCCATGCACCCGATCGGGCCGGCGCCGGTGATGAGCACATCCTCGCCGACGAGGTCGTACTGCAGCGCGGTGTGGGTGGCGTTGCCGAGCGGGTCGAAGCAGGAGAGCACGTCGAGGGGGATGGCGGGGTCGACGTGCACGGCGTTGCTGGCCGGGATGCAGAGGTACTCGGCGAAGGCGCCCTGGCGGTTCACGCCGACGCCCTTGGTATCCTTGCAGAGGTGCCGGCGGCCGGCGAGGCAGTTGCGGCAGATGCCGCAGACGATGTGGCCCTCGCCATCGACGAGGTCGCCGGGCTTGAAGCCGATCACGTTGCTGCCGACCTCCTCGATCACGCCGACAAACTCGTGCCCGACCACCATCGGGACCGGGATGGTTTTCTGGGCCCAGTCGTCCCAGTTGTAGATGTGCACGTCGGTGCCGCAGATGGACGTCTTCCGGATCTTGATCAGGACGTCGTTGATGCCGGGCTGGGGCACCGGGACCTCGGTCATCTGCAGCCCGGGTCCGGGCGTGAGCTTGGCAATGGCGCGCATCTTTTGGGCAGGCATATGGATAGGGATGACCGGAGTGTGACGGCGCCGGTTCCCGAAACAATCCCGAAGCCGCGCCGCCCGGCAGGCTCTAAGCGCGCTTAATGCCTTGCGTTAGCGCCGGCGGACCGGACCGGCGGAGCATATGGGTTTGCATCGGGTGCGGGTTGGCTTTCGTGTCGAGGTGCCTTCCATGCAGAATCGCTTTTACAACGCCTTCGACACCGAGCTGTACGGGGCCGAGCGCAAGCCCGACTACCGCAGCCCGTTCCAGATCGACCGCGACCGCATCATCCACGCGCATGCGTTCCGCAAGCTGCAGTCGAAGACGCAGGTGTTCCTCTCGGGCGAATACGATTTTTACCGCACGCGGCTCACGCACTCGATGGAGGTCGCGCAGATCGGGCGCTCGATCTGCCACTACCTGCGGACGCGCGGCGGCCCGCTCCAGGACGGCTTCTTCATCGACAGCGACCTCGTCGAGGCGGTCTGCCTCGCGCACGACCTCGGGCATCCCCCGTTCGGGCACTCCGGCGAGCGCACCCTGCAGGAGCTGATGGTCAAATGGGGCGGCTTCGAGGGCAACGCCCAGACGCTGCACCTGCTGACGGCGACGCTGTACCAGAACGAAACCAGCGTCCGCGGCATGCAGGCGACGCGCGCGCTCCTCGACGGGGTGCTGAAATACAAGAAGCTCTTCCGGGAGTTCCCCAAGCCGCCGCAGAACCACTTTCTCTACGACCCGCAGGCGGAGGTGAGGGCGTTTGTGCTCGGCGGGGCGAAGATCCCGCGCGCCCTGCACGCCGGCGAGAAGCTCAATCTCTTCAAGAGCGTGGAGTGCCAGATCATGGACTGGGCGGACGACGCCGCCTATTCGCTCAACGACATCGTGGATGGGGTGAAGGCGGGCTTCCTCTCCCGCGAAAAAATCGAGGCCTGGGCGGCGAACGAGGCGATCAACGCGCCGCAGCAGCGGCTGCTCGACGAGCTGTTCGACGCGGTGCGCGGGGACCGGCTCGAGGGCGTCTTTTCCCAGAAGATCGGGGCGTTCATCCGGGCGTGCCGCCTGCGCGAGCGGGAAAACTTCATGACGGCGAAGACCAACCGGTACCGCTTTGAGCTGGTGGTGGAGCCGGCGGCGCAGCAGGAGGCGCTCTTCTTCAAGAAGCTGGCGAACGACATCATCTTCGAGAGCCCGCAGCTCCAGCAGATCGAGCACAAGGCGCGCCGGGTGGTCTTCGACCTCTGGAATTCCTGCTGGGCCAACTACGTCGAGAAGGGCCCGCGCGTGATCAACATTCTGCCCACGCGCGTCGGCAAGCTGATCGACGCCGAAAAGACCAAGGCGGGCAAGGCGCGGCAGATCTGCGACTACCTCGCCGGGCTGACCGACGGCATGATCGTGCGCACCTACCGCCGGCTGTTCGACCCGGAGTTCGGCTCGATCCGCGACCTGAGCTAAGGCCGGTCCGCGCTCACGCCCCGTTCGCCGGCTTGAGGTGGCCGGCGTCCACGGCGCCTTGCACCATCTTTTCGGCGTAGCGCCAGAGCTCGGCGCAGCCATCGGCGATGTGCTTATTGCGTGCGAGGACGCGGTCCTGGGTGACCCCGTGGCGGTTCCACGCGGCGCCCTCCGTGCGGCAGTTGAGCAGCATCGGCTGGAAGCGGTCCACCGCGGTGGCGAACTTGGCCTCCGGCGTCTGCTTCTCCTCAAACTCGTCCCACAGCGCGCGAAAATCCCGGCTCTGGTCGGGAGGCAGGAGCCCGAAGATGCGATCGGCGGCGATCGCCTCGCGCGCATGCTGGCCGGCCATCGCGGCCGTGTCGTACGCAAACGTGTCGCCGGCGTCGATCTCGACGAGGTCGTGGACGATGAGCATTTTCAGCACGCGCAGCACGTCGAGGGCCGGGTGGTTGGCGTGCTCGGCGAGCACGATGACGCAGAGGCACAGGTGCCACGAATGCTCAGCGTCGTTCTCCGCGCGGCGGCTTTGGGTGTTGATGGTCTGCCGGAAAATCTCCTTCAGCTTGTCCACCTCGAAGATGAACTCGATCTGGCGGGCGAGGCGGGCGACGGGGGAGGAGGCATCCATGCCGGGAGACAAGCCGGGGGCCGGGAGCTTGGCAATGCGCGGCTGCGGACTGGCGCGTTGTGCATCTCCTTGGTTGCCAGCAAGCGTCGCCGGGCCGCGGGACCAACCGCATTGTCATAACCCGCGTGTTTTCCTTGCTAGCCCGGCGCGGCGACTTTTCCCTGATGGGCATCTTTGCCCCCATGAAAGTCCTCGTTGCCGACAAGATCTCGTCCAAGGGCGTCGCCTACTTGCGCCGCCAGCCAGGGCTCGACGTGGTTGAGGCCTACGGCTCGTCGCCGGAGAAGCTGCTGGAACTGGTGCGCGACGTGCAGGCGATCGCGGTCCGCTCCGAAACCAAGATCACGGCCGCGGTCTTCGCCGCCGCGCCGTTGCTGAAGGTCGTCGGCCGGGCGGGGGTGGGGGTGGACAACGTCGACGTCGAGGCCGCCACCGAGCGCGGCGTCATCGTGATGAACACGCCGTCCGGCAACACGATCGCGACGGCGGAGCTGACCTTCACGCACATCCTCTGCGGCGCGCGGCCGGTGCCGCAGGCCGCGGCGTCGATGCAGGCCGGGAAGTGGGACCGCAAGAATCTGTCTGGCAGCGAACTTTTCCGCAAAACCCTCGGCATCGTCGGCCTGGGTCGCATCGGCTCCGAGGTCGCCAAGCGCGCGCAGGCGTTCGGCATGCACGTCCTGGCCTACGATCCCTACCTCGCCCCGAGCCGGGCGAAGGCGATGCAGGTCGAGGGCGTGACGCTGGACGAGCTGCTCGCGCAGTCGGACTACATCACGGTCCACATGCCGCTGACGGACGCGACCCACTACCTGATCGACGCGGCGGCCCTGGCGAAGTGCAAGAAGGGCGTGCGCCTCTTCAACTGCGCCCGGGGCGGTATCATCGAGGAGAAAGCACTGATCGCCGCGCTGAAGTCCGGGCAGGTCGCCGCAGCCGGGCTCGATGTCTTCGAGGAGGAGCCGCTCGCGGCCGAGAGCGAATTGCGCAAGCTGCCCAACGTCGTGCTGACGCCGCACCTCGGGGCCTCGACCGCCGAGGCGCAGGACGCGGTCGGCCTGGAAATTGCGGAGCAGATCGCGGACGTGCTGGCGGGCGGCATCATCCGCAACGCCGTCAACATGCCGAGCATCGACGCGGCGGCGCTCAAGGTGCTCGGCCCCTACCTCGATCTCGGCCTCAAGCTCGGCACGCTCGTGCAGCAGGTGGCGCCCGCGCAAATCGCCACGCTGCGCATCACCTACTGGGGCAAGCTGGTGGACCTCGACGCCAACGCCGTCACCCGCTCGATCCAGCGCGGCTGGCTGCGCCGCATCAGCGGCGACGCGGTGAATTTCGTGAACGCCCCGCTCGCGCTGGAGCGCCTCGGCGTGAAGCTCGAGGTCGTCAAGTCCACGGACGAGACCGACTATACCGAGCTGATCGCGGTGGAGGCGGTGGCCGGCGACGGCAGCGTGCACTCCGCCCAGGGCACGCTCATCGGCAAGGCCAGCAAGCCGCGGCTGGTGGAGCTCAACGGCCGCGAGGTCGAGGCCGAGGCGCAGGGCAAGCTCCTCATCATCGAGAACCACGACGAGCCCGGCATGATCGGCTACGTCGGCACGCTGCTCGGCCGGGACAAGGTGAACATCGCCAACATGTCGCTCAGCCGCCAGCAGGCCGGCGAGACGGCGCTGATGGTCATCAACCTCGACAGCGAGCCGAGCGACACCGCCCGGCGGGAATTAAAGTCGCACCGCGCGATCAAACTCGCGAAGTTCGTGCAGCTGTAGACGCCCCATGCTCATTCCTCTCCTCATTGCCGCCGTGGTGGGATATTTGCTGGGCTCGCTGCCGTTCGGCTACCTCGTCGCGCGGGCGAAGGGCGTGAATATCTTCGAGGTCGGCAGCAGCAATCCGGGTGCGACCAATGTCCGCCGGGTCCTCGGCCATGGCGCGGGCAACCTCGTGCTTTCCCTCGACGTGTTCAAGGGGGCCTTGGCGGCGGTTTGGGCACTGCTGGCGCACACGTCAGTCTCCGCCGACGTCCAGTTCGACGGCCCCGCCTGGCTCAATTTCCACGTAGCTGGTACGGCCTGGCTCGGCGTCGGCGTGGCTGGCATGCTGGGCGCCATGTCCGGGCATGCGTTTTCCTGCTTCACGAAGTTCCGCGGCGGCAAGGGCGTCGCCACGGGTGCCGGCGGGTTCCTCGTGCTCTTTCCCCTCGGCACACTGGTCGCCGCCGTCGTCTGGATCCTGACGGCGGTGCTGACGCGCTACGCCTCGCTGGCCTCGATGCTCGCGGGCGTCGCGCTGACCCTGGCGGCCTGGCTGCTGCAGGCGCCGCCGCTGCTGCTGGGCGTCTCCCTGATCGCGACGGTCTTTGTGATCGTCCGCCACCGGGCCAATATCGCGCGGCTGCTGGCCGGCACGGAGAGCAAGATCGGTCAAACCCCCGCGACTGCGCCATGAGCCCGCCTGTCAAATTCCGGATCGGACTCTGTGGGCTGGGCACGGTCGGCCAGGGGGTCTGGAAGCATTTCGCGGCCAAGCGCGCGGAGCTCGAGTCGCGGCTCGGCGTCAAGCTGGAGATCGCCCGGGTCGCCGTGCGCGACCGGCGGAAGCGCCGCGGCGTCAACATTCCCGCAGACCGGATCTGCGGCGACGCCATCGCGGTCGCGACCGATCCGAACCTCGACATCATCTGCGAACTGATCGGCGGCACCACGCTGGCGCGCGACGTTACGCTGGCCGCGCTGGCCTGCGGCAAGGTCGTCGTCTCGGCGAACAAGGCGCTCATTTGCGCGCATGGCGCGGAGATTTTCGAGACGGCGCGGCGGCACGGCGGCCATTTCCTGTTCGAGGCGAGCGTCGCCGGCGGCATCCCCCTGATCAAGGCGCTGCGCGAGGGGCTCGTGGCCAACCGCTTCCCGCTCATCTACGGCATCCTCAACGGCACCTGCAATTACATCCTCACGAAGATGGAAGAGCAGGACGCGCCCTACACCGCGGTGCTCGGCGAGGCGAAGCGGCTGGGCTACGCCGAGGCCGACGAGTCGCTGGACGTGCAGGGGTGGGACACCGCGCACAAGGCGGCGGTGCTGACGTTCCTCGCCCACGGGACGTGGGTGAAGCCCGAGCAGATGATCGTCGAGGGCATCGACCGCATTACGCCTGAGGATTTCAAGAACGCGGCGGCGCTCGGCTACGGCATCAAGCTGCTTGCGGTCATCGCGCGCGATTTCACGACGGGCGAGCTCAGCGTCCGCGTGCATCCCACGCTGCTGCCCGAGAGCCACGTCGTGGCGAAGGTCAGCGGGGTCTTCAACGCCGTCTCGGTCCAGGGCGACGTCGCCGGCACCACGCTCTACATCGGGCGCGGCGCGGGCCAGGACGCGACGGCAAGCGCCGTCATCAGCGACCTGGTCGACGCGGTCGGCCTGCTGAAGAACGACCGGCGGGCCTTCATCACCGCGCGCAAGGGCAGCGCGCCGGCCCGGCCGGAGCGCGCCTGCCGGCTGGCCCCGCCCGAGCACATCCGCGGCCGCTACTACCTGCGCCTGACGGTCCGCGACGAACCCGGCGTGCTGGCGCAGATCGCCACCGCGATGGCCGACCAGCAGGTCAGCATCGCCAGCGTGATCCAGCGCGCCCAGGAGCCGGCGGGCGAGGCCTCGCTGGTCCTGACCACCCACCAGAGCGACGAGCGCGCCATCCGCGCGACGCTGGCCCGGCTGGCCCGCCTGCGGTGCCTGCTCGGGAAGCCGCTGCTCCTCCGCATCGGGGATTTTTCCGAATAACCCGGTTTTCCGTCATGGCACGCATCGTTCAAAAATACGGCGGTACCTCGGTGGGTGACACCGATCGCATCAAGAATGTCGCCCGGCGCATCAAGGCCATGCGCGACCAGGGCCACGAGCTCGTGGTCGTGGTCTCGGCGCGGTCCGGCGTCACCAACGAGCTGATCGCCCGCGCCAAGGCCGTGTGCGAGTTCCCCAGCGAGCGCGAGCTCGACATGCTCCTCGCCACCGGCGAGCAGGAGACGATCGCGCTCACGGCGATGGCCCTGAACGGCATCGGCGTCGATGCCGTGAGCTACACCGGGGCGCAGGCCGGCATTTTCACGGACAAGTTCCACACCAAGGCGAAGATCAAGACGATCAACGCCAAGCCGATCGAGAAGGACCTCAAGCTGGGCAAGGTCGTCATTGTGGCCGGCTTCCAGGGGATCAACGACGACGGCCAGATCACCACGCTGGGCCGCGGCGGCTCGGACCTGACCGCGATTGCGCTGGCGGCCGCGCTGCACGCGGACAAGTGCGAGATCTACACCGACGTCGACGGCGTCTACACTGCGGATCCGCGGGTGGTGAAGACCGCGCGGATGCTGCCGGAGATCTCCTACGACGAGATGCTCGAGCTCGCCTCGCTGGGCAGCAAGGTCATGCAGACCCGCTCGGTCGAATTTGCCAAGAAATACGGCGTCATTTTTGAGGTCCGCTCGTCCTTCAACCAAAACCCAGGAACCATCGTGAAAGAAGAAGTCGCCTACATGGAAAAGGTCGTGGTCCGCGGCGTCGCCGTGGACAAGGACCAGGCCAAGGTCATCGTCAGCAACGTCCCGGACAAGCCGGGCTCGGCCGCGAAGGTGTTCCGGGCGCTGTCGGACTCGAACATCAACGTCGACATGATCGTGCAGAACGTCGGCCAGCAGGGGGTCGCGACGCTCACCTTCACCGTGCCGCAGACCGAGACCGCGCGGGCGGTCCGGTCGCTCGAGCCCGTGCTCGCGGGGCTCGGCGGCGGCCAGGTGGCGGTGCACGAGCAGATCGCGAAACTTTCCGTGGTGGGCGTCGGCATGAAGACGCACTCCGGCGTGGCGGCGACGCTCTTCCAGGCGCTGGCCGACGCGGGCATCAACATCGAGCTGATCAGCACCTCGGAGATCAAGATCTCCATCGTGATCGACCAGGCGCGGGCCGACGAGGCCGCGCGGGTGGCGCACACGGCGTTCCAGCTGGACAAGGTTTAGGCGCGGGGCGGACCGCCGCCTTGACCCTTGCCGACCCCAAACCCGGCGCGTTAGGGATAACGCGCCCTACCTCCCATGCGTTTCATCTCGACCAGAGGCCAGACCGCACCGCTCGGCTTCTCCGATGCCGTGGCCACGGGGCTGGCGCCGGACGGCGGGCTGTTCCTCCCGGAGACGCTGCCCGACCTCTCGGGCGCGTTGACGCGCTACGCGGGCCTGGGCTACGCCGAGCTGTGCTTCGAGTTTTTGCGGATCTTCGCGACCGACATCCCGGCGGAAACCCTGCGCGCCCTCGTCGCCCAGTCCTACACCGCGTTTTCGGATCCGGAAATCGCGCCCCTGAAAAAACTCGGGCCGAACCTGCAGGTGCTGGAGCTGTTCCACGGTCCCACGCTCGCGTTCAAGGACTTTGCGCTCCAGCTCCTCGGCAATCTTTACGGGCACCAGTGCCGGGTGCGGGGCGAGTCGATCAACGTCCTCGGCGCGACCTCCGGCGACACGGGCGCGGCGGCGATCCACGGGCTGCTGGGCAAGCCCGGCACCGCGATCTTCATCCTCTATCCCGACGGCCGGGTGTCGCCGTTGCAGGAGCGGCAGATGGCCTGCACGGGCGCGGCCAACGTGTTCGCGCTGGCGGTGGACGGGACGTTTGACGACGCGCAGGCGGCGTTGAAGGAGGTCTTTGCCGACCAGACGTTCCGCCTCCGGCACCGGCTTTCGGCGGTCAACTCCATCAACCTCGCCCGGGTGCTGGCGCAGTGCGTCTACTACCTCCACGCGTGGCTGAAGCTCCCGGCGGCGGAGCGCGAGCGCGTCGAGTTTGTCGTGCCCACCGGGAATTTCGGCAACGTGCTCGCCGGCTGGCTGCTCCAGCAGATGGGCGTGCCGATCCGCGGTTTCAAGGTCGCCACAAACCAGAACGACATCCTCTTCCGTTTTTTCACGACCGGCGAATACCGCGTCGGGGCGGTCGCCCCGAGCCTGGCGCCCTCGATGGACATCCAGGTGGCGTCCAACTTTGAGCGTTTTCTCTACCACCAGGTCGGCCGCGATCCCGCACGCCTGCGGGCGATCATGGCGGAATTCGCGGCCACCGGCCGCTACCGGCTGGAAAACTGGCAGCGCGGCACGTTCACCGCCTCGCGCTGCACGGACGCGGAGATTCCCGGCATCATCCGCCGGGTGCACCGCGATTACGGCTACATCGTCGATCCGCACACCGCCTGTGCGTTCCAGGACCTGTCGCCCGACCGGATGAGCGTGGTGCTGGCGACGGCGAGCCCGGCGAAGTTCCCTGAGACGATCCGCGCCGCGATCGGGATTGAGCCGCAGGATGCCTCGCTGGAGGCGCTGAAGTCGCGGCCGGTCGTCAAGCACCGCCTGCGGGCCGACCCGGCGGCCATCCGGCAGTTCATCGCGGAACACGCCGTGAGTTGAGCGGATGCCATGTCACCAGCGGGCCCAACCCTCCAGCCAACCTGCGCCGGGAACCCGCCCGCGCCGGTGGACCGGTGGCGGGTGGTGCTGGCCGGCGGCGTGATCGTGCTGGCGATTTTCGCCGCCTATGCGAACAGCCTGGCGGTGCCCTTCGTCTTCGATGACCTCAAGTCGATCAGCCTGAATCCGTCGCTCCGGCACCTGTGGCCACCCGGGCCGGTACTCTCGCCGCCCCCGGGGGTCGGGCTGAGCAGCCGGCCACTGGTCAACCTGTCCTTCGCCCTCAACCACGCCGTCGGGGGCGAGTCGGTCTGGGGCTACCATGCGGCCAATCTCGCGACTCATGCGCTGGCGGCACTCACCCTGTTTGGCGTGGTCCGGCGCACGCTGCGGCGGCCGGTGCTGCGGGAGCGATTCGGCCCCGCGGCCCTGCCGCTGGCGTGGGCGGTAGCTCTGCTCTGGGCGCTCCATCCGCTCCAGACTGAGGCGGTGACCTATCTTTCGCAGCGCACCGAATCGCTCATGGGGCTGTGCTATCTGCTGACGCTGTATGCCTTCATCCGCGGCGCAGAGTCGGCTGCGCCGGCCAAGTGGTGGGTGCTGGCAGTGGTGGCGTGCTGGCTCGGCGCGGCGAGCAAGGAGGTCATGGTGACGGCCCCGTTGCTGGTGCTGCTGTACGACCGGACCTTCGTTGCCGGGACGTTTCGCGACGCGTGGCGGCAGCGCCGGTTATTTTATTTGGGACTGGCGGGCTGCTGGCTGCTGGTCGCCTGGCTCATGCGCGGACTGCCCGCCGGCCAGGTCGGCTACGGTCTCGGCGTGACGGGGTGGAGCTATGCGCTGACCGAGTGCCGGGTGGTGGTGGACTATCTCCGACTGGCGGTCTGGCCGCATCCGCTGGTTTTTGACTATGGCACCGGCGGGTTGCAGTCCACCGCGGCGACCGCGACCTGCGTGGTGCTCATCGGGTTGCTGGCGGGGGGCACTTTGTTGGCGCTGCGCCGGCGGCCGGCGCTGGGATTTGCCGCCGCGTGGATTTTTTTAATTTTGGCGCCCACCTCCAGCGTGGTGCCGGTGGTCCTGCAACCGATGGCGGAACACCGGATGTACCTGCCGCTGGCCGGGGTGGTTGTCCTCGCGGTGATGGGGTTGCACGCCCTCGCGGGGCGGTGGAGCACGGCGGTCGTCGTGGTCTTGGCCACCGGGCTGGGCTGTCTCACGGCGCACCGCAACGAAACCTACCGCAGCGAACTGTCCCTCTGGTCCGACACCGTGGCCCAGCGGCCCGACAATGCCCGGGCGCAGACGAATCTCGGCACCGCCCTGGCCCAGGCCGGGCTGCTCGACGCGGCGCAGGCGCATTTCGCGGCGGCGGTACGGCTCGCCCCGGATGATGCCGGGGCGCGTTACAATCTCGGCAATGTCCTGCTCGAGCTGGACCGGCCGGCCGAGGCACTGGAGCCGTGCGCGGCGGCGGTGCGGCTGGGGCCGGGTTTGGTCGAGGCGCACAACAACCTCGGCAGCGCGCTGGCCCAGCTTGGCCGGCTGGACGAGGCGCAGGCGCAATTTGAGGAGGCGTTGCGGATTGAGCCCGGCTACGCTCCGGCCCGGGGCAACCTCGCCCAGTTGCAGGCGCTGCGGGCGGCCCGGCCGGCCCGATAAGTGTTCCTTGCCTGACTGGGGGCGTCCGCCAACGCTGCGCGCCGAGAAAATCATGGCGAAGACGAGTGCAAATTCAGGGTCAACGGCGGCCTCGGGAAAAGCCACCGGGCTGCTGGCGCGCTGGGGCATCACCCTGGCCGGTGGCGTCATCGTCATCGCGGTGGGCGCGGCCTACGCGAACAGCCTGTCCGCGCCGTTCGTCTTCGATGATTTCCTGGCGATCACCCAGAATCCGACCATCCGGAATCTAAGCCGGCTGGGCGACGTGCTGTCCTCGCCGCTCTTTGCGACCGGTGCGACAGGCCGGCCGGTGGTGAGCCTCTCCCTGGCCATCAACTACGCCCTCGGGGGTTACAACGTGACGGGCTACCACGTGGCCAACACGCTGTTCCATGCGCTGGCGGCGCTGGCGCTGTTCGGGATCGTGCGGCGCACGCTGCTGCGGCCGACGTTGCGGGAGCGGTTCGGCCCCGCGGCGCTGCCGCTGGCGCTGGCGGTCGCGCTGCTCTGGGCGGTGCATCCGCTCCTGACCGAGTCGGTGACGTTCGTCATCCAGCGGTCGGAGTCGCTGATGGGGCTGTTTAACCTGCTCACGCTCTACGGTTTCATCCGCGCGGTGGAATCGCCGGCGCCGCGGCGCTGGGAGGTTTTCACCGTGGCCGCCTGCCTGCTCGGCATGGCGACGAAGGAAGTCATGGTCTCGGCGCCGCTACTGGTGCTGCTGTACGACCGGACGTTCGTGGCGGGAACGTTCCGCGCTGCGTGGCAGGCGCGCTGGAAAATGTATGCCGGCATGGCCGCAACCTGGCTGCTGCTCGCATGGCTCGTGGCCGGATCGCATTCGCGCGGCGGGAGCTTCGGGGGCGGGGTGAGTTCGTGGGATTATCTGCTCACGCAGTGCCGCGCGATCGTGATGTACCTGCGCCTCGCGTTCTGGCCGAGCCCGCTGGTGGTGGACTACGGCATGACGGTGGTGCGGAGCCTGGCGGAGGTGTGGCTGCAGGCCGGGCTGCTCGTGCTGCTCGCGGCGGGCACACTGGTCGCCCTGCGCCGCCGGCTGGCCGTCGGGTTCCTCGGATGCTGGTTTTTTGCGATCCTCGCGCCGAGTTCCAGCGTGGTGCCGCTTATCACGCAGACGATGGCCGAGCACCGGATGTACCTGCCGCTGGCGGCCGTGATCACGCTGGTTGTGCTCGGGGCGTATCGCTGGCTGGGCCGTCGCACGCTGCCGGTGGTGCTGGTGCTGGCGATGGGGGCGGGCGCCCTGACGGTCGCGCGCAACCGGGATTATGAAAGCAACGTGAAGCTGTGGAGCGTGACCGTGGCCGAGCAGCCCGAAAACCCGCGCGCGCAGTCGAGTCTCGGCTGCGCCCTCGCGATCGCGGGCCGGAATGACGAGGCGCTGGTCCACCTGGCCGAGGCGGTGCGGCTCAAGCCGGACTATGCCGAGCCCCGCTACAACCTGGGCAACTTCCTGTTCCGTGCGGACCGGCCGGCGGAGGCGCTCGAGCAGCTGGAGGCCGCGGTGCGGCTGCGGCCGACGCATTTCGAGGCGCATTTCGTGCTCGCCGGCGTGCTGCTCCGGCTGGGGCGGACGGCGGAGGCGCTGGATCAGTTCGCCGCGACGCTCAAGATCCGGCCCGATTTGGCGGAGGCGCGACAGATGTTCGCGGATACCCTGGCGTCCGAGGGGCGGACCGCCGAGGCACTCGCCCAGTGCGAGGCCGGGCTGCGGCTGCAGCCGGACAACGCGGGGTTGCAGGAGGAACTGGGGAACGTGCTGATGCGGGAGCGGCGGTGGGCGGTGGCGGCGGAGCATTTTGCGGTGGCGGTGCGGCTGCGGCCGGAGTCGGCGGCGCTGCAGGTCGCGCTGGGCGGGGCGCTGGGCCGGTCGGGGCGGGTGGAGGAGGCGATCACGCACTTTCAGGCGGCGGCGGCGCTGGAGCCCGATTCGGTGGCGGCGTACTACAACCTCGGGAGCGCGCTGTTCCAGGAACGGCGCTTTCCGGAGGCGGCGGAGCAGTACGCGAAGGTGGTGCGGCTGCAGCCGGAGTTTGCCGAGGCGCACAACAACCTGGGCAACGCGCTGGTGCAGCTCGGCCGGCTGGACGAGGCGCAGGCGCAGTACGAGGAGACCCTGCGGCTGAAGCCCGGGTTCACCCCGGCCCGCAACAACCTGGCCCGGCTTGAAGCACTCCGGGCGGGCCAGCCGGGCCGCTAAGCACATCCTGATTGTCAGGCGATTAGCCGGAATATTTATCCGATTGCATTTGCTCCGGCCGCAGGGCGCACCATCCTCTTGTCCCGTGCCATTTCGCCTCCCTTCCGCCCGGATCAACTGGACCAACAGCTCATTCCTGATCGGTACCGCGCTCCTCACCTTCACCGCTGTGCCCTGGTACCTCTGGCACTACGGCGTGGACGCGTTCCAAATCGGCCTGTTCCTGACTTTCTTCATCGCGACCGGGCTGAGCATCACGCTCGGCTACCACCGCCTGTTCGCCCACATGGCCTTTGAGGCCCGCTGGCCCGTGCGGCTGCTCACGCTGCTGTTTGGGGCGGCCGCCTTCGAGAACAACGCCCTGACCTGGGTTTCCGACCATCGCCGCCACCATAAGCACGTCGACGGGGCGGCGGATCCGTACGACATCACCCAGGGCTTTTGGTACGCGCACATGGGCTGGATCCTCTTCAAACTCGATTCCGAGCCACCGCTCGACAACGTCGCCGACCTCCAGAAGGACTCGCTGCTCCGGTTTCAGTCGCGGTTTTATGTGACGATCGCGGTCGTGGTCGGGTTTGTTATCCCGGCCCTGCTGGGCGGGCTGCATGGAGGGTGGATCGGGGCGCTCGGCGGCCTGCTGCTTGCGGGCGTCGCCCGCGTCACGGCGGTGCAGCACATGACGTTTTTCATCAACTCGCTCTGCCACACGGTCGGCCGCCAGCCCTATTCGGACCGCTGCAGCGCGCGCGACAGCTGGTTCATGGCGTTCTTCACCTTTGGCGAGGGCTACCACAACTATCACCACGAGTTTCAGCACGACTACCGCAACGGCGTGAAATGGTGGCATTGGGACCCGACCAAGTGGTCCATCTGGACGCTGGAAAAGCTCCGCCTGGCCCGGGGACTGCGCCGCGTCCCCGAGGAAAAGGTCCTCCTCATGCAGCTGGCCGAGGCCCGCCGCCGCCTGGAAGCCCGGCTCGCGAGCAGCGTTTCGCCGCTGCAGGGCCGCATGCGCCTGCTGCTGCAGAATTCCGGGGACAAACTCCATCGGCTTGGCGAACAGTGGGCGGTGCTCAAGGCCGAGTACGCGGAAAAGAAGGATGTCCGGATGGCGCATGCCCGCGCCGCACTGGCCGAGATCCGGCACGAGGTGAGCCACGCCTTCGACCTGCTGGAGCTGGCGGGCGCGCCCGCCTGAGGGTCCGGTCGGTCTGGAAGGTGGAGCGCGTTGTCCCCAACGCGCTTGATGGGAGATGCGGCGCCCCCGCCGCGTCTTGGAGCCAACCGCGGCGAGGGCGCCGCGGCTCCATTCAAAGCCCTTTCCGCTCGCGGTTCAGAGCAGCGGGGCGAGCAGGCGGCTGAAGTCCTCGAGCATGCCCGTCCACAGCCGGTGCGGCCGCTTGGCGCGGTTGACCCATTCGCGGCAGCTGGCGGCCTGCGCCGTGGCCCAGGCTTTCATCGCCTGCACGTCGGCCGCCGTGTACACCACCACGCCGATCTCAAAGTTCACGAACAGGCTCCGCAGGTCGAAGTTGGCCGACCCCAGCAGGCCGATGCGGTCGTCCACGATGATCGCCTTGCTGTGCATCATCCCGGGCCGGAACAGCAGCACGCGGCCGCCGGCCGCGCACAGCTCCCGGACGTAGTGCCGCCGGGCGAAATCGGTCACGGGATGGTTGGAGTGCTCGGGCACGATGAGCGTGACCGCGCGGCCCGCCCGCGCCTTCACGATCAGCGAGCGCAGGAGGACGTCGTCGGGGATGAAGTAGGGCGTGACGATCCAGATGCTCTGCTCGGCCTCCTGGATCATCGAGATGATGCCCTCGTACAGCGGGTCGCCGGGCACGTCGGGACCGCTGGCGACGACCTGCAACTCGGCGCCGCCGCGGTCGGCCGCCGTGGCGGGGGCGGGGCCGGGGCGGATCGTCGCCGGGGACTGCCGGCTCGCAAAGCACCAGTCGGCGATGAAGACCTCGTTCAGGAGCGTGGCAGCGGGTCCCTCGATCAGGGCGCCGAGGTCGCGCCAGCGCTTGGGGTTGGGCCGCGGCCCCATGTATTCGTCGGCGAGATTATGGCCGCCGATGATGGCGGTGGCATGGTCGAAGACCGCGATCTTGCGGTGATTGCGGAGATTGGCCGAACCGCGGGACGTGAACGGCAGCACCCGCATGAACTTCACGACCTCGCCGCCGGCCTCGCGGAGCGCGGCGTGGAAACCGCGGCGGACAAACATGCAGCCCACCGCGTCGAGCAGCAGCCGCACCTGGACGCCGGCGCGGGCGCGCTCGGCCAGCAGCGACACCAGCCGCCGGCCGGTCTCGTCCCGCCCGAGGATGAAGGTGCTGATGTGGATGGTGTGGCGGGCGGCGCGGATCTGGCGCTCCAGCGCGGCGTAGGTTTCCTCCCCGGTGGCCAGCAGCTCCAGGCGGTTGGCGGCGACGGGCGCGCCGGCGCCGCTGGACATGATCGCATGCGCCACCGGCGACTTGGCAAAGGCCGAAGCGGTGGCGGGCGGGCCGGGCAGCTTGGGCGTGAGGCGGGACTTCTGCGCCACCAGCCGCTGCAGTTTGCGGCCGCCGAAGATGAGGTAGAGCGGCACCCCCACGTAGGGGAGCAGGATGATGATGAGCAGCCAGGCGAAGGTGTTGGCGGGGGCCTTCTTTTCGCTCATCAGGCGCGCCACCAGGAGCAGCGCGAGGATGAAGCCGCCGATTGACAGGAGGTCCGACAACAGCCCCCGGGCCAGGAAGTCCGCGAGCAGATCTTTCACATCGGTGAGCATGGCCTTGGCGGGAGGACACGCCGCCGGGGCACCGGTGGCAAGGCGGGGCTGAAAAAAACCTTGAACTACCGGGGGCGAGCCGAGAGCGTTCGCGCTCCACTTTCGGTAGGATACTCAAGTGGCCAACGAGGGCAGACTGTAAATCTGCTGGCTTACGCCTTCCCTGGTTCGAATCCAGGTCCTACCACCATTTTTTGCCCGTCGCAGCAGCGACGGGCAGACTGCCGCGCCGTAACCCGCGTCCAGCGGGCGAAGGCGGGCCCTCCCAAACCAGGCGGTTTCAACTCTGCAAGCCATTCTCCTCCGGGAGGATGCCAATTATTAATAGCCGGAAGCCATGAAACCCGGAGTCAGGATTCTTGGATTCCTGGCTTCCGGCTTCAAACCAGCCCGCCGATGTGGCAGGATGGCGGGAAGCTCTCATTTCGTCGGAGGGATCTCCCGCACGGTTATTCTCAGCGGACTTTGGGTCAGCGTGACAAACTGCGTCGTCCGTTCGCCCTCAACTTTTATCTCCAGGACAATGGTCTCTCCTCTTTTGCGGTTGAGGAATTTTATCCCGAGTTCGCTCTCCGGGGCAAAGCTGGCCGGGAAATCCTCCACCGGCATGCCGTCGATCGTCCAAATCCGGGTGCCCGGGCGCAGGCCTTTTTCCTCGGCCATGGAGTCCGGCTGCACCTGCTTCACGTACATCGCCATCACCCGATGGGTGTTCTGGTTTTCCCACAGGGTGAGGGCCACGCCGAAACACAGCAGGTGCTTGTCGTTAACGACAAATTTTTCCAGCTGCATGGGTTTGTCCTCGCCCCTCGCGATGGGAGCAGCGCCTGCGGCCAGAAGGGATAACAGCCCGAGGGAAACCAGGCCACGCTGGCGGGATGCATTCCAGCATTCGGTGATTTTCATGGGATGGGTCCCAGCAGGCCTGGCCGCCGCTGAACTCGCCGGTCGCTTGCTGGGAAACCGACTAAGCCAGCTCGTCCGCTGATGGCCACCAGATAAGCCGGAGGCTCATCCGCTCAAACCAGCCCGGCCTCGCGGAAGCTGTAGTAACCGCGGCCGGCCGGGTCGGCGGCGGTCCGGCCGAGGATGACATGGTCGAGTAGTTCGATGTCGACGGCCTTGGCGGCCTCGCGGAGCTGGCGGGTGATCTGCAGGTCGGCCGCGCTGGGCGCCGGGTCGCCGCTCGGGTGGTTGTGCGCGCAGATGACCGCGGCGGCGCCCTCGCGGATAGCGGCCCGGAACACCTCGCGCGGGTGGGCGAGGGCAGCGGTGGCGGTGCCGGAGGTGACCTCGACGCGCCGGAGCAGGCGGTTTTTCCGGTTCAGGCAGAGCACCCAGAATTTCTCCACTTCGAGGCCGAGGATCTGCGGCTCGAGGAATTCCACCACGCGGTCGGCCCGGTTGAGCAGCGGCTCCTCGCCCTGCTTTTGGCTGGCGGCGCGGCGGGCGACCTCCATCACGGCGACCAACTGGGCCGCCTTCACCCGGCCGATGCCCTTGAGCGCGGTGAATTGTTGCTTCGGCCACGCGGTCAGGCCGGTGAGCGACCCGGCCTCGGCGAGGAGCCGCGCGGCGAGCGTCATCACATCCTGCCCCCGCGTGCCGCTGCGCAGCAGCATCGCCAGCAGCTCGGCGTCGCTGAGCGCGCCGGGACCGAGGCGCTCCAGCCGCTCCTGCGGGCGCTCGCCCGCGGCCATCTCGCGCAGGCGGTTGGACACGGCATACTCGGGGGGATCGGCCACCGGATTGGTTTCGACAGTTTTTTCCGAACGTGCCAGTAGGTGACCGTAACTTTTATGCAACCACTCCGCGTCACCGTCTGGGGCGAAAACGTCCACGAGCACAAGAACGCCAAGGTTGGGGCCATCTACCCCAAGGGCATGCACACGGCGATCGCCGAGGGGGTGCGCGCGCTGCTGCCCGGCGCGGTGGTCACGACGGCCACCCTGCAGGAACCGGAGCACGGGCTCACGGAGGCGAAGCTGGCTGCGACCGACGTGCTGACGTGGTGGGGCCACATGGCGCACGACCAGGTGAGCGACCAGGTGGCGGCGCGCGTGCAGCAGCGCGTGCTCGAGGGCATGGGGCTGATTGTCCTGCACTCGGGGCACTACTCGAAGCCGTTCAAGCGCCTGCTGGGCACGACCTGCTCGCTGACGTGGCGCGAGGCCGACGAGAAGGAGCGGCTGTGGGTGTGTAACCCCGGACACCCGATCGCGCGCGGCATCGACAAGTATTTCGAGCTCCCGCAGGAGGAGATGTACGGCGAGCCGTTCGCCATCCCGACGCCCGACGAGCAGGTGTTCATTTCCTGGTTCGAGGGCGGCGAAGTGTTCCGCAGCGGCTGCTGCTGGCACCGCGGCAACGGGAAGATCTTCTATTTCCGCCCCGGCCACGAGACCTACCCGACGTACCACGATAAGAACGTCCGCCGGGTCATCGCCAACGCCGTCGAGTGGGCGCGCCCGCAGGGCGTGTGGATCGACTCCTGCCCGAACGCGAAGGTGCCGCTGGAGAAGATCTCGTCGAAGAGCTAGGGCAGGCGCAGTTAGGTTTTTGGTTTGTTTCCAAATTTCTCCAGATAGACCCGCTTAGCCAACGCGTATTCGTCATTGGTCGGTACCCGCTCAGTCACTTTGCCGTGGCGGTCCAAGTCGTAAACTAGGACGACATAGAGCTCCTCTTTCTCACCTTCATCTCGTCGTCCGCAGGCGATCAGAGAGTTGGTCGGCGACCACACGACCGCCCAGGGTGACTTCAACCAAGTTAATATCTGCACCAGACGACTGTCTGCCAGATCCACGACAAGAATCCGCATACGCATCCGAATACTTGGGCTCACGTCTGCGAGACCGATGCCGGACAATGCGATCATCTGCCGCGAAGGAGAGATCGCGCATTCGTATGCGCTCATGTGTGTCCGTTCGATCTCAGCCTCTTCGGCGGGGTTTGTCGCGGCACTGATAGACGCCGCGCTGATCAAAAGGACCCAGACTGTCGCAAAGGCCTTCATTTGCCTAACGATGCTTATCCGGTAGCTGTCGGCATATCAAGGCCGCCAAGAGCTATCGGCGTAGCGCGCGCCCGGCGGTCCCACGCTACCTCTGCCGACCGTTTGCTCCCGCGCTCAGAAGTGCTTCACGTAGCCGTTGCGGCGGAGGCGCTCGAGCCAGTGTTCCTGGCTGACCTGGCCCATCTGCTGCACGAGGATGCGCTCGATCTGGTCGCGCACGTCGTCGAGCGGCTGGATGCCGGCGTATTTGCGGTCCTCGACGTAAAGCAGAAAGGTGCCCTCGGGCAGCACGACCGGCTCGGAGCACTCGCCCTTCTTCATGTTGAAGACGATGTCGGTGAATTCCTTGCGGAAATCGGATCGCTTCACCCAGCCCCAGTCGCCGCCCTTGGCGCGGCGCGAGTCCTGGCTGAACTCCTTGGCGAGGTCCTCGAATTTCACCCCGGCCTTCAGCCGGGCCAGGACCACGTCGGCCTTGCCCTTCAGGTCGGCGTCGGACTCACCGTTGGCGTGGGTGAACTGCATGAGCCGCAGGTGGACGCTGTCCTCCTGGTAGAAGCGGTCCCGGTTTTCCTTGTAGAAAGTCTCGATGCGCACGGGGCTGATGACGCTCTGGGACTTGCGCTGCTGCTGGCGCATGTACTGGTAGATGATGTCCTCCTCGACTTCCTTGTGGTAGTCGCGCAGGGTGATGCCGCGGCCGTGCAGATAGGCGAGGAACTTGGAGCGGTCGTTGTCAAACTGCTCGCTCTGGATCTCGGCGATGCGGTTGTCCACGAAGCTGGCCGGGATGTGCTTCTTCTCGTCCTTGCGGAATTCCTTCACGATCAGCACGCGGTCGATCAGCTGCTGGATGACGTCGTCCTGCAGGGCCTCCAGCTTCTCGTTGAACTCCTTCTCGCTGCGCGCCTCCCGCTGCAGCTGGGGGATCAGCGGGGAGATTTCGCGGCGGACATCGTCCACCGTGATGACCTTGTCCTCGGCGATGGCGGCGATGCCGTTGGCGAAGCGCAGGTTCAGGCCGTCGTTGGAGCCGGGCTGGGCCGAGCCGGAGGCCTGGGCGAAGCCCGTGGACGCGAGTCCGGCGGCGAGAAGGGTGAGGACAATACGGCGACCTAGCATCATGGAGTGGGCAAGTTGTTCAGAAACGAGACAATTTCGGTCAACCGTAGGAGGGGGCGGGGGGCGGTCAACCTTGGAAACCGGGTGCCGATCTGCACCCAGTCGTCGCGGCGGCCGCTGTTCCGCAGGCATTTCAGACGGCTGGACTCCGTTTCGACGGAAACGATGCCCTTTTGTTCCGCCCGGATGCGGATTTCCGTCACCAGGAGCAGCGCCTTCACGTCCTGGCCGAACTTGCCGAAGCGGTCGCGGAGGTCGCCCTCGATCTGCTTGAGCGCGGGCAAAGTGTCGGCCAGGGCGAGTTTGCGATAGAAATCGATCCGCAGGCGTGTCTCCCCGAGGTAGGCGGGGGGGATCCGGGCTTGGATGGGCGCGATCCCGCCGCCGCCGGCCTGGTCCTCGGCATCCTTGAGCGCGGTGTAGCTGTCCTCATGGCGCCCGCGGGCGGGTGCGCCGCCCGGGACCGGGCTTTCGCCGACGAAAACAAAATCGAGTTTCACGCTCGCGCGGATGGCGGCGGCGGTCTTTTCGCCCTTCAGCCGCGCGACCGACTGGCGGAGCAGCTGGCAGTAGAGCTCGAAGCCGACGCCCACGATGTGGCCGCTTTGCTCGGCGCCGAGGAGGTTGCCGGCGCCGCGCAGCTCGAGGTCGCGCATCGCGATGCGGAAGCCCGCGCCGAGCTGGGTGTGCTGGCGCATGGCGGAGAGCCGCTGGCGGGCGACGTCCAGCAGCCGCGTGTGCCGGTGGAGCAGCAGGTAGGCGTAGGCCTGGTGCTTGAACCGACCGACGCGCCCGCGGAGCTGGTAGAGCTGCGACAACCCGAAGCGGTCCGCGCCCTCGATCAGGATCGTGTTGCAGTTCGGGATATCGAGCCCGCTCTCGATGATGGTCGTGCAGACCAGCACCTGGTAGCGCCCGGCGACGAACTCGGTCATCACCTCCTCGAGCTCGTGCGCCGCCATCTGCCCGTGGCCGACGCCGATGGTGAGGCCGGGCAGCATCTCCCGCAGCCGCGCGGCGACGAGGTCGATCGTCTGCACGCGGTTGTGGAGGTAGAACACCTGGCCCCCGCGGCGGATCTCGTGATGCACGGCGTCCACGACGGTCTGCTCGTCGTAGGTCTTGACGATGGTCTGGATCGGGTGGCGGTTGGTCGGCGCCGTCTCGATCACGCTCAGGTCGCGCGCGCCGGTGAGGGCGAGGTAGAGCGTGCGGGGAATCGGCGTCGCGCTCATCGAGAGCACGTCCACCGTGGCGCGCATGGCCTTGAAGCGCTCCTTGTGCTTCACGCCGAAGCGCTGCTCCTCGTCGATCACGACGAGGCCGAGCTCGCGGAACCCCACGTCGCGCTGCAGCAGGCGGTGGGTGCCGATGAGGATGTCGACCTGCCCCGTGGCGGTGGCCGCGAGGATCTTTTTCTGCTCCGCCGGGGAGCGGAACCGGCTGATCATTTCCACCGCGACGGGGTAGCCGGCCATGCGCTCGCGGAAGGTGTTCAGGTGCTGCTGCGCCAGCACGGTGGTGGGGACCAGCACCGCGACCTGCCGGCCGCCCTGCACGGCCTTGAAGGCGGCGCGGATCGCGACCTCGGTCTTGCCGAAGCCCACGTCGCCGCACAGGAGCCGGTCCATCGGCCGGGTGTTTTCCATGTCGCCCTTGGTCTCGGTGATCGCCCGCAGCTGGTCGCGGGTCTCGGTGAACGGGAACGACGCCTCGAACTCCTTCTGCCAGGTGGTGTCCGCCGCAAACGCGTGCCCCGGCTGGGCCTCGCGCGCGGCGTGGATGCGGAGCAGCTCGGCGGCGAGGTCGATGGTGGCCACCTCGGCCGCCTGCCGGGCCTTTTCCCAGCGGCCCGAGCCGATCCGGCCGAGCTGGGGGCGCGTCTTGCTCAGGCCGACGTAGCGGCTGATGAGGTGCGACTCCTGCAGCGGCACGTGGAGCGTCACGTGGTCGTCGAACTCGAGCGAGATGACCTCGCGCACGCCCTGGGCGGTGTCGAGCTTGGTCAGCCCGCGGTAGTGCGCGATGCCGTGCTGCAGGTGGACCACGAAGTCGCCCTCGACCAGCTCGGCGAAGTCGAGCAGCTGGTCGATTTGCGCGCGCTGGGCGGTGGCGCGGGGATTGAGCGCCGGGCGGCGCGCGCGCTGCCGGCCGAAGATCTCCGTCTCGGTGACCACGACCAGCCCCGCGGCGGCAGGGGTGATCCAGCCCGGCCGGGCGTCGGCGCGGCTGGTGATGCGGAAGCCCTCGTTCAGGGCGCCGCGGAGGAAGCGCGGGCGGATGGACTTGAGCGCGGCCCGCTCGGCGAAAATCTCCCGGAGGCGTTGCTCCTCGCCCTCCTTCGACGCGACGACTGCGATGTCGTAGCCGGCCTTGCGCCAGGCGGCGACCTGGAGCAGGAACTTCAGCCGGGCATCCTCCTCGACCTGGAGGCGTTCCTGCGCGACCAGCGCGCCCTCGGGGTAGCTGCGGTGGTGGGCGAGGCTCTCGGTATCCCACGTCGCCTCGGCGGCGCCGGTGTCGAACAGCGCGCTGGCCTCGTCGAGGTCGCTGACGCCGAACGCCGCGGCGCATTTGGCCAGCAGCGGCGCGAGGCCGGCGCCGCCCTCCCGGGCGAACGCGCTGAATTCCTCCTCGAGCGCCGCGGGCTCGATGAACGCCAGGCGGGTGCCGGCGGAAAGGTAGTCCGCGATGCCGGTGGCGGAGTCGGCGAACCGGACCCGCGGCGAGGCGGCGACGGTGATGCTGGCGACGCTGGCGCCGGACCGCTGGGTGACGGGGTCGAACTCCCGGATTTCCTCGAGCTCGTCGCCGAAGAAATCGAGCCGGTAGGGCTGGTTGGCCGTCACCGGGTAGACATCGATGATGCCGCCGCGGATCGCGTAGTGGCCGGGGGCCTCGCAGACCGCCTCGGAATCGTAGTCCAGCGCCGAGAGCTGCTCGAGCAGGCCGGGGAACGACAGCTTCTGGCCGCGCGCGAGGGTGAGCTCGCGGGCCGTGAACTCCTCGAGGGCCGGCACGGGCTGCAGCAGCGCGGCGGGGGTGGTCACGACCAGGAGCGTGTCGGGCGCGGCGGTGAGCGCGCGGGTGGCGCGCAGGCGCGAGAGCACCGTCATCCGGTCGCTCGACGCCGCGAAGGCCTCGCGCATGTCGCGGCTGTCCGGTTGCGACTCGGGAAACACGAGCGGCCGGAGCGGGCGCCCGCCGCCGGCGGCGTCGTGGAAGAACGCGATGTCCTCCGCGAGCTGCTCCGCGGCCTTCAGGTCCTCCGCGACGACGAGCCACACCGGCGCCGGGTGGGCGCGCGCCAGCTCGGCGACGACGGCGCCGCGGGCGGGCGGGCAGACGCCGGTGAGCTTGAAGCGGGAGGCGTGCGGGGCGGACATGGGTTGCAAAAGGAGGAAGCCAGGAAAACCGGAAGCGCAACCCGGCCTTTTCCCGGCCTCGGGGCTTCCTACTTATCCGCCCTCAGGGTCGCCAGCGCGGCATGGGCCGCGGCCTCCTCCGCGAGCTTTTTTGACGTGCCGCGGCCGGTGCCGAGCCGGCGGTCGAGGAGGTACACGCTGACCTCGTACTCGCGGGCATGGTCGGCGCCCTCGGTGCGGGTGACCTCGTAGCGCAGCGCGTCGTTGCCATGAACAGGCTGCACCAGTTCCTGGAGCCGGCCCTTGGGATTGTCCGCCGACTCGCGCGTCAGGCGCTCGGGCAGCGGGCCGTAGAGGGCCAGGACCACGTGGCGGGTGGTGGCCAGGTCGCTGTCGAGATAGAGCGCGCCGACGAGGGCCTCGAAGGCATCCTCGAGCGCGGCGGTGCGCTTGCGGCCGCCCGCGGCCTCCTCGCTCGCCCCGAGGCGCAGGCAGGCGTCGAGCCCGATCTCGCGCGCGAGCCGGGCGAGGAACACGCCCTTCGTGAGCGAGGAGCGGTGCCGGCTGAGCTCGCCCTCGCGGTCGGCGGGAAACAGCGCGAAGAGCGCCTCGGTCAGCAGGAGCTGCAGCACGGCGTCACCCAGGAATTCCAGCCGCTGGTTGCTCTCGTCGCCGGGGTGGTCGGGCAGCCAGGACGGGTGCGTGACGGCGCACGCGAGCAGCGCGGGAGAGCGGAACGTGTGGCCGATCCGGGCCTGGAACTGGAGCAGGGGGGAATTCATGAGCTGGCGCTGGAATAGCGCCGGAGGCCGAGGTGGAAGACGGTCACGGCCGCGCCCAGCCACAGCAGCGCGGCGCCGAGGAGGGCGAGCGCCCAGCTGGGCTGGAAGCCGTGGAGGAGGGTGCTGGCGGGGGCGTTGCTGACGACCACGACGGGGAGCATCCAGACAAACACCACGGCGGCGAGGCCGCGGAAGGCGGCGCGAGGCAGGCGGGAAAACTCCGCCATGGTGAAATAGATCCCCTCGAGGCCCTGGGCGCTGGTGGCCCAGAACGCGAACGAGACCGCGAGCACCAGCAGGCTGTAGTGGATGATGAGGCCGCAGAAGATCATCACGGCGTAGAGCACGAGGTCGAGCGCCGAGGGATGGAGCCCGAGTTTGTGGGCGGCGTAGGCGACCACGCCCATCGCGACGAACGAGTTCACCAGGCCGTCGAGGTCGATCTTGCGCGTCGAGGCCATGAACAGGACGTTGCCCGGCTGGGCCAGGAAGAAGTCGAAGTGCCCGGTGCGGATGTTGCGCCCCATCTCGAAGATGCTGCTCCAGAAAAAGCCCATCAGGAAGCGCTGCACCAGCAGCGAGGTGCCGACGAGGAGGAGCATCTCGTATTTGCTCCAGCCGGCGATGGAGTTGGTGTGGTCGTAGATCACCGCGATGAGGAGCAGGTTCACGCTCATCCAGCATAACTCGACCACGGCCCAGAGGAAGAAATCGAAGCGGAACATGAGCGTGCGCACGACCGAGTAGCGCGCGCTGGCCAGCCAGATCTGGAGGTAACGGGTCATCGAATTTTCGATTTGGGATTTTCGATTTTCGAAGGGGGAGGGCAGCGGGCGAGCTCGGTGACGGTAGAGGTTAAAATCGAAAATCGAGATTCGAAAATCGAAAATTCCATCAGCCGCCGACGGCGGTGTGGCGGCGCAGGCCGCGCACCCAGAGCAGCTGGTTGAAGACGAGGAAGATGAGCACCCAGGCCAGCTGGATGCCGAGGCCCTGCCAGATCAGCCCGATGTCATTCAGGCGGCCGGTGAAAATCGCCACGGGGAAGTAGGTCTGGTAGTAGAACGGCAGGAACTGGGCGACGCGGAAGACCCCGGCGGGCAGCAGGTCGAGCGGGAACATCTGGCCGCCGAGGAGGGACTCGACCGCCATCGAAAGGATGACGAAGCCCTGGATCTCGAGGAACCAGAACGTCAGCAGGCCGAAGCAGTAGGCGATGCTGAACTGGATGATGGCGGACAGGGCCATGGCCGGCACGCCGAGCGCGAGCCGCCACCAGTCGTGCGGCAGGACGAGGTAGTTCCGCAGCAGGGGCACCGCGATCAGGAGCGGCAGCAGGATGAGCACGCCGGTGACGAGCCGCGCGGCGAGGAAGATGCTGAAGCGGTAGAGGAAATAGTTGATGGGCTTCAGCAGGAACTGGTTGATGAGCCCGTTCCGGATTTCCTCGCTGATCTGGTAGTCCTCGTTGAACGCGCCGACGAAGAACTGCATCACGAGCATCACGAGGAAGTAGGTGAGCGTCTGGCCGAAGCTGAAGCCGCCGATGCTGGGCGCGCCGGCGAACGCCGCGCCCCAGAGGATGAAGACCACCGCGAGGTGGAACAGGGAGAAGAAGCCGCGCACCGCGAAGTTGAAGCGGTAGACGAGGTTGCTCTGCAGCCCGAGCAGGAAGGCGTGCCCGTATTTGTTCAGCGCGACGAACATCAGGGGGTCGCCAGGCCGAAGCGCGCGATGACTTCCTTCGCGAGGGCGCGGTAGGCGAGGGCGCCGGGGCCGTGCGGGTCGTAGGCGAAGATGGGCTTGCCGAAGCTCGGGGCCTCGCTGAGCCGGACGGTCCGCGGGATGACGGTCTCGAAGATCTTGTCCGGCAGGTGCTGCCGCACCTCGTCGACGACCTGCTTGGCGAGGTTGGTGCGGGAATCGAACATGGTCATGACGACGCCGCCGAGCTGGAGGCCGTCGTTGACGTGGGCGGCCTTGAGGCGCTCGACGTTGCGCAGGATCTGGCCGAGGCCCTCGAGCGCCATGTACTCGCACTGGAGGGTGATGAGCAGCCAGTCGGCGGCGGCGAGGCTGTTCATCGAGAGCATGCCGAGCGCGGGCGGGCAGTCGATGATGATGGCCCGGTAGCCGTTGGAGGCGCGGATGGCCGCGAGCACGCCGCGGAGCTTCAGCAGGTAGTTCTCGGTCGAGGCGAGCTCGATCTCGGCGGCGGCGAGGTCCTCCTCGCTCGGGATGAGCGCGAGGTGCTCGTAGGCGGTGGGCGTGATCATCTCGAACGCGTTGCCCTCGCCCCGGAGCGGGCCGTAGAGGCTCTTGCCGGCCGTCTTCTCGATGCCGATGGCGCTGGTGGCGCTGGCCTGGGGATCGAGGTCCACCAGGAGGGTGTGGATCTTCTTCTCGGCCAGCGCGGCGGCGAGGTTGACCGCGGTGGTGGTCTTGCCGACGCCGCCCTTCTGGTTGGCGATGGTGAAAACGGTGGTGGCCATGAGTCCCCCCGAGTAAGTGTGAATCGGGCGGCGCCGCAAGCGCGCCGTCGCCGGGCCGCCGGCCAGCGTAACGCCCGGTCTGCCTTGGCCGTCTCTTAGACAATCGCGCCCGTGCCCACTCCATGAAATCCAACCAGACCCTATTTGGCGTCGCCGTCGCGCTGCTCGCGCTCTCGGCGATTTTTCTGCTCATCGAGCGGGTTGCCGGGCATGGCCGCAACCGCACGCAGCCCGTGCTGCGCCGCGGCTGGTTCACGGACGTGGTCTATTGGTTCGTCACGATCCTGCTCACGAAACCGTTCGTTCGGCTGATGCTGATCCTGCCCGTGGGCCTGCTGCTCCTGGCCCAGGTCACCTCGGTGGATGCGTTGCGGTCGGGCGCCTATGCCGGGTTCGGCCCGCTGAGCCGCCAACCGGTCTGGCTGCAGGCCATCCAGATCTATGTGCTGGTGGACTTCATCGGCTACTGGACGCACCGGCTGTTTCATCGCGGGCGGTGGTGGCCGTTTCACGCGGTGCACCACAGCTCGGAGGATCTCGACTGGCTCAGCAGCGTGCGCGTGCACCCCGTGAACGACCTCGTGAACAAGCTGGCGCAAGCCACGCCGGTGCTGCTGCTGGGGTACAATCCGCTCGTCACGCTGAGCACGGCCCCGTTTCTCACCTTCTACGCGATTTTCATCCATGCGAACGTGAACTGGGACTTCGGCCCGCTGCGCGCCGTGATTGCGACCCCGGTCTTCCACCGCTGGCACCACTCGCGCGAGCCGGAGGCCTGGGACAAGAATTTTGCCGGCCTGCTCCCGGTCTGGGACCGGCTCTTTGGCACCTATTACATGCCGCGGGATCGCTGGCCCGAGAACTTCGGCATCTGCGAGCCGATGCCCGCCGGATACCTCGGGCAGCTGTGGGCGCCCTTCGCCTGGCTCAGGCGGAAGGATCGCAAGGTGGACCCGGTGCCGGCGGGGGCACCCCCGCCGGGCTGAGTCGGCCGCGCCTATTCGCCGACGAGGTGCTCGATCTCCTCGCGGGTGAGGGTCTGCATGTCGATGTCCTTCTTGATCGCGCCGAGGCTGACCAGGCACTCGGTGAACAGCTCGCGCGTGCGCAGCTCCAGCGCCTTGGCGTCGAGGTGGGTCATGACCTCGATGATGTGCGTGCCCTTGCGGACGTGGGTGCGCTCGTCGGCCCGGATGTAGTCCGAGATGTGCCGGAGCAGCTCGTCGTTGCGGGCGGCGGCGGTGTCGATGAGGTCGTTGATCGTCTTGAGGACGCCGACCTCGCCGAAGAGGTTGATCTCGGCCATGGCGAAGGCGGCGTCCATCGGGCCGCGGCAGGTGGAGCTGGTGAGGCGGTTGCGCAGCTCGTAGGGATCGTAACCCGCCGCGAGCATGGCGCGGTGGCCGATCTCGGTGTGGCGGGCCTCGTCCCACGTGACGCGCGCGAGGTCGTATTCGGCGTCGAAATCCTTGAAACGGATGTCCCAGACAAACGTGCCGAAGGCCTCGATGGCGTCGACCTCGTCGCGCTGGGTGCGGATAAAGCGCAGGCGGAGGGCCTCGTAGGAGTCCTTGGCGAAGCGCGGGGCGCCGTCGGCCTTCTCGTAGTCGCCGGTGTGGCGGAAGGTGTCGAAGCGCGAGTCGCGCATCGGGGTGGTGCCGCGCTCATAGGGCTTGGTGTCGATCCGGAGCGGCGAGGGCGCCTCGGCGCGCGGGTCGCTGCCGGTGATGCCGCCGATGGAGGCGAGCAGCCGGGAAATGTGCCAGCGCCAGGCGGAGAGCGGGGCCTCCTCGACGCCGCCGGCGAGGTAGGCGTCAACCGCGGCGTCCGCCCACTCGAGCATGGGCTCGTAGTCGGTGAGGATGCGGCGCAGGCAGCGGATGGTCGGGACGTCGGTCACCTGGTCGGTGTCGTCGATGTGGTGGCGGTAGGTGGTGGCGATGGCCTTGCCGACGACCTGGTGGACGCCGACCAGCAGTTCGGCGGGCGAGGCGGCGCTGAGCATCTCGTCGATGAAGCGGTCGATCTCGGGGTCGCGGAAGGCGTCGATGGCCTTCGGGCGGAACTCCTGCTCGGTCAGGCGCTCGCGCAGCATCCGGGCGGCGTCGGCGTGGTAGAAGATGTGGCGACCCGTCTCGAGCTTCACCTCGTAGTCGGGAATGGTGAGCGTCCACGAGCCGAGCGCGTGCATCAGCCGGCGCTCGAGGTAGAAGAAGCGCAGGAGGCGGCGGCTGTTTTCCTTCACGGTGAACTTGCCGCCGAGCTGGCGGCGGTCGACCGGGAAGCGGTAGGGGTAGCGGGCGCGCCGCTCGGCGGCGGCCTCGCGCTGGCCGGCGAGGCTCTGCGCGATGAGGGTGGCTTGGTTCGGGGTCTGGCCGGGGGTGTCGTCGGGGAGTTTCATGGGTAAAAGGCGGGGGCGGGGTGATCGGCGAGGGGCTGGCCGCGCCGGTATCCTAGCGGCGAAGCCGGGGGGCGGCGTTCAGAATCTTCCGGCGAAACGTGCAGAATCTTGAACGGGCCTTAAGAACGTGAACCCAAAAAATTTCAGCCGGAAGCCAGGAAGCCAGGAAACAGACATCGGGATTCTCCTGGTTTCCTGGCTTCCGGCTTAACGCTCAGCCCTTGACCGCGCCGCTGGTCAGGCCGGAGATGAATTCGCGCTGGAGGAGGAGGAACAGGAACATGACCGGAGCGATGGAGACGAGCGTGCCGGCCATGATCATGCTGTATTCCGCGCCGTAGAGGCCCTTCAGCTCGAAGATCACGAGCGGGAGCGGCTGGAGCTCGGGGGACTGCAGGACGATCTGCGGCGTGATGAAGTCGTTCCACAGCGCGATGAACACGATGACGAGGTAGGCGCTGATCATCGGGCGGATGAGCGGCAGGACGATGGTGAAGAAGATGCGGACCTCCCCGCAGCCGTCGATGCGCGCCGATTCGATGATGTCCGCCGGCACGCTGTTCACCATCGACTGGCGGAAGAGATAGAGCCCGAAGGCCGGCGCCGCGGCCGGGAGGAAGATGCCGAGGTAATGGTCCACGAGGTGCAGGTGGAACAGCGTCTCGAACTTCGGGCTGAGCAGCAGCGCCGCCGGCAATACGACCGTGCCCAGGATCAGGGTGGTGATCAGCTCGCGGCCGGGAAACTTGAACTTCGCCAGCGCGTAGCCGCCCGCGGCGCAGAACAGCGTCGCGAAGACGCTGCCGACCGACGCGAGGAAGATGGAGTTCAGCATCGCCCGCGGCACGGGAAGTTCGCGGAAGAGCCGGACGTATTGTGCCAGCGACAGGCGGTCCCAGCCGACGCCGAAGAGGCCGTCGCCGGGCGGCAGGAACTGCGAACTGAAGAAGTCGGCCGGCGTTTTCAGCGACGCGCAGATCATCCAGAAGAACGGCATGAGCGTGAGCAGGCCGAAAAACCCGAGCAGCGCGTAGATCACGAGCGTGCCGGGACGGAGCAGCGGGCGATGGGACGGCAGGCTCATGTCTCGTTCCTTTGCGCGAGGCGCCGCTGCACGAGGGCAAAGCCCACCAGCACCAGCGTGAGCATCCACCCAATCGCGCTCGCATAACCGAGGTCGCCGCTGCGGAAGCCGGTTTGGAACAGGTAGGTGACCACCGTCAGCGCGTGATTGTCGGGCCCGCTGCCGGACGTGTCATTGTAGAGCAGGTAGGGCAGGTCGAAGAGCTGGAAGCTGCCGGTCACCACGAGCAGCAGGATGATGTTCAGCACCGGCCGGATCTCGGGCAGGGTCACGTGCCAGAACCGCTGCCAGGGGCCGGCGCCGTCGATGTTGGCGGCGTCGAGCAGTTCCCCCGGGACGTTCTGCAGCGCGGCGAGCAGATAGACCATGTAGAACCCGGCTGAGATCCACAGCTGCGCCAGGACCAGCGAAGGCATCACGTAGCGCTCAAGCCAGGGGAAATCGGGGTTCCACGCCGGGAAGAGTTGGTGCAGCGAGCCGTTCACCAAGCCGGTGCGCTTCTCGAGCATGAAGGAGAACATGATGGCCACGAACGCCAGGCCCACGATCGAGGGGGAAAAGAAGACCAGCCGAAAAAACCGGCGACCGCGGAGGTCGGAGCGATTGAGCAGCAGCGCCAACCCGAGCGCGGCCGGGATCTGCAGCAGCACGGCGGCGAGGGCGAACACGACGGTGTTGCCGACGGCGGTCCAGAGGAACGGGTCGTGCGCCAGGAACCGCAGGTTGGTCAGGCCCACGAAGGCGGTGGTCTTGGGCCCGTAGGTCTGCTCGAACGCCAGCATCAGGGAGCGCACCGCCGGCCACGCGAAAAACACCGCGAACGAAAGCAGGAATGGCGCAAGGAACAGCCACGGCGTCCACGGCGAATGCAGGCGGGAGGCTTTCATCGGGCGTCGCGCAGGAAGGTGTTGCGGTTGATCTGCGCCTCGACCTTCGCCTGCGCCTCGTCCAGGAGCCGCTGGGCTTCGGGTTCCAGCCCGGCGGCCGTCCACGTGTGGTGCTCGTCCGCATACTGGCAGAGCCGGATCACCACCGAGCTGAGCAACTGCTGCGTCAGCACATAGTACGGCGACGACGGGCGCACCGGCACGTCCGGCGCGAGCTGGAGGAACATCCGGCCCATCGGCAGGTTGCAGAAGAACGGGTCGGGCCGGTCGAAGAACGGCAGGTGCCAGTTCGCCTTGATGGGGGTGACGATGCCGTCGACCTCGTAGAGGAGCTTGGCTGAGTCCGCGGACAGGTAGAGCCGCTTCGCGAAGGCCCACGCGGCCTCCTGGTTCCGGCTGGCCTTGGTGATGCCCAGCATCGTCCCGCCGAGGACGGAGGTGCGCCGGCCGCCTTTTTCCCAGGCCGGCAGCGGCCTGAACTTGAACTTCCCGGCCATGTCCGGGAACGACAGCCGGATGAACCCCGCGAACCAGTCCGGCGCCAGCATGCCGATCACGTAGCCCTGCCGGATGAGCTGCAGCGAGGAAATGCCGCCGACGGGCGCCTCGGCGGCGACTTGGTTCGGCCCGGTGTACCACGTCGCCAGTTGGGCGATGATGTGCGCGTTCCGCGGCTGGTTGAGCGTCGGGTGGTTGGACTCGTCAAACAGCCGCCCGCCCGACTGCAGCAGCAACACCTCGTGGTAGAAGAGCGTGTTCGGCGAGGAGTTCAGGAGGTATCGGTCGGGCCGGCCGTCGCCGTCGAGGTCCACCATCAGCGGCCGGAGCACTCGGAAATAGTCGTCCCACGTCTCGATTTTCGACATGTCGATGCCCGCGGCCTCGACCAGGTCGGCGCGGTATGCCAGCATGACGGGGTGGACGTCGTGGGGCAGCCCGAAGACGTGGCCGCGCGAGGTCCAAGGGCTGAATGACGGCTCGTTGATCTGGCTGCGCAGGCCCTCGCGGTCGAGGCGTTCGGTCAGGTCGACAAAGCCGATGTCCGCCACCGGGCCGGCGAAGACCTGCCCGATCATGGAGCGCTCGACCTCGATCAGGTCGGCGACGGGGGTGCCGGAGTAGAATGCGCTCAACATCCGCGTCTGGATGGCGGCGCCGGTGACCTGCTTGACCTCCACGGGCGTGTCGGGGTGCTCGCGGTTCCAACCCGCCGCGATGGTGGTCGCGATCTTGAAGTGGTTGGCGTCGAACACCCACATCTGCATGCCCCGCGACGGCCGGACCGGCAGCAACGCGACCAGCACGGTCGAGGCCACGGCCATCAGCAGCACGAGCCAGAGCCCGGGGGAAAACAGTTTCAGCAGAGCGCGCAAGGGGAGGGTGCCACCGTGCGAAGCAACCGGGTCGGGGAAAAGCGAAATCCTCGGAATTCTCGCCGCCCGCCCGGCCGCTGCGCGGAAGGAAGGAGCGGCGCGGGCGGTTTCAGCCGGTGGCCGGCGGCGGGTGGGTAGTTTCCGGTGGGGCGGGGCGCAATCGGGGGTTGCGCCCATCCCGTTTTCGGCCGTTAATCCGGTGTGGCCCGCATTATCATCATCGACGACGATGCCGTGTTGCGCGAGACGCTGCTCACGCTGCTTTCCGAGGCTGGCCACAGCGCGGTGGCGGCGGCCAACGGCTTTGAGGGCATCCAGCTGCTGCGCGCGGCGCCGGCGGACCTGATCCTCACGGACCTCCAGATGCCCTACGGCGGGCTGCCCACCATCCGGGTGTTGCGCACCGAATTTCCGAAGGTGAAGATCATCGCCATGTCCGGGGCCGGCAAGTTCCGCCTCGACATGGCCGGCAGCATCGGGGCCAACCGCACGCTGGCGAAACCGTTCTCCGCCGAGGAACTCACCGCGGCCGTCGCCGAGGTGCTCGGGCCGGCCACCGCCTAGCCCCGCGCGACGGGGGACTGCGCCGGGGGGATTAACCCTGGAAAATCACCGGCTTTCCGCCGGCGCCGGCCGCTTAGGATTTGGGTGCTGGTACCATTTGCATGTAGGAGCGGGTTTATCCCGCGATGTGATGGGAAATCGCGGCGTAAAGCCGCTCCTACAGTGCGCTCAACGTTCAAACGATACCACTGCTGGATCCCGCGGCCGGATGCAGCGTCCGGTGCACCACGGCGAGCAGGGCATCGGTGCTGAAGGGCTTGGTGAGAAAATCGTGCACCAGGGCCCGGACCGCCGCGAAATCGGACTCGCCGGTTTTGTTGGTGGCCAGTCCGCTGATGCCGATGAGCCGGATCCCGGGCTGAATCCGGAGGACGGCCCGGATGAGTTCCAAGCCGCCGAGCAGGGGCATCTCGATGTCCGTGATCAGCAGCGGGAACTTGCCGGGCGTGGCGGAGAAAAGGGCGAGGGCTTCCTGGCCATTGGGGCAGCTGGCGACGCGGTAGTTCTGCTCCTCGAGGATCTGGGTGATGAGGTCGCGGATGAGGGTATCGTCGTCCGCCACGAGGATGAGTTCTTCCTGGCCGCGCGGAACGGGGAACGGCAGGGCGGTGGCGGTCCTGGCCTGATCGCTGGCGGCGACGGGCAGAAACACCCGGAAGGTAGTGCCGCGGCCCACCGCTGTGTGCACCTCGACGAAGCCATGGTGGTTGACCATGATGCCGCGGACGGTTGAGAGCCCCAGTCCCGTGCCCTTGCCGGGATCCTTGGTGGTGAAGAATGGCTCCCAGATATGCTCCAGCACCTTGGGCGGAATGCCGCTGCCCGTGTCCGAGACCTCCAGCTCGAGCCAGGAGCCGGCGAGGCCGCCGGGGGCCGCCGCGGACTCCGCCACCGTGAGCGTGCGATTGGCCGCGACGAGGCGCAGGGTGCCGCCGGCGGGCATGGCGTCGCGGGCGTTCACGCACAGGTTGAGGAGCACCTGGTGAATCTGCGTGGGATTGCCCTGCACCGCCCAGAGATCGGAGGGAATCAGATGCTCGAGCGTGATGTTCTTGGGGAACGTTTCCTCCATGATGTCGACGATGTCCCGGCAGAGGTGCTTCACTTGGATGGACTGGAATTCCCCGCTGGTGGTGCGGGCGAACCCGAGGATCTGCTTGACCAGGCTGGCGCCGCGCTCGGCGCTCTTTTCCAAACTGTTCAGGATCTGCAGGTCGCGCTCCGAGGGGTGGCTGGCGCGCAGCATTGGCGGGGCGAACAGGATGGGGGCGAGCACGTTGTTGAGGTCATGGGCGATGCCGGCCGCCAGCATGCCCAGGCTCTCGAGCCGCTGGATATGGAGGGTCTTCTCCTCGAAGAGCTTCCGCTCGCTGATGTCGGCAGCGATCACGATCCGCGCGGGACGCTCCTCGAAGACCAGCGGGGAGGAGACGACGGCCACCTGGATGATCGTCCGGTCTTTCCGCCGGTGCCGCCACTCCCGGACGCTGGGATGCTCGGAATTTACCCGCTTGATTTCCAGCAGCACGGCCCGCACGTCCTCCTCCGGATACAGGTCCGTGATTTTCAGGCCGAGAAATTCGTCGCGCGTGTAACCATACTGCTGCTGGGCCGCCGTGTTGGCCTCCCGGAACCGCAGGGTCTGGAGGTCATAGAGCAGCACCGACACCGGGTTGCTGTCGAAGATCGAGCGGTAGCGCAATTCGCTCTGCCGCAGCCGGGTCGCGGTCTTCAGGGTCTCGGTGAGATCCTGCTTGATGGCGATGAAGTGCGTGATCTTGCCGTCGGTCGCGCGCACCGGCGTGATGGTCATTTCCTCCGGGTACAGGCTGCCGTCCTTGCGCCGGTTCGTCAGCGTCCCATGCCAGACGCGGCCGGCCAGGATCGTCTCCCACATCTGCTGGAAAAATGCGTGCGGATGCTGGCCGGACCCGATCACCTCCCGGGGGTTGCGGCCCAGGGTCTCTTCGGCCGTGTAGCCGGTCAGGCTGGAGAAGGCCGGGTTGGCCCACACGACAGTGCCCGCGAGGTCGGTGATGACGATGGCGTTGGCGGCCGCGGTGAGCGCGGTGGTTTGCAGGAGCGTGGTCGACTCCGCCACTTTGCGCTCCGTGAGGTCGGAGAGGGTGGTCACGACCACCCGCTCACCCGTGATCGGGTCGTTGTAAAACCGGCTGGTCAGTTCCGCCCACTGCTCCCGGCCATCGCGGTGGACGTAGCGCTTCTCCAGGGTGTAATGGCCCACCTTGCCGTGGTGGAATTTTTGCGACGCCTCCATCTGCCGGGCGTAATCCTCCGGGTGGGAAGCCCGGGCAAACGCGCCCGGCACCTTGGATTCCTCCACGGGGACCCCTGTGATCCGGGCATGCTCGGCGTTGACCAGCATGAGCCCCTTGCTCGTCGTGAACGAGATGCCGACCGGGGCGTGGTCGAAGATGGCGCGGAACATGCTCTCGCGCCGCAGCCCCTCCACTTCCAACTGCTTGCGCTTCGTGATGTCGGTGGCAATTCCCTCGATGATGATTTCGTCGCCCACCTGTCGTTTGCCGATGGAACGATCCTGCAGCCAATGCCTGTTCCCGCGCGCGTCCTTGATCTGGTATTCGATGTCGTAGGGCTCGCCGGCGATGAATTTCCCGATGGCCCGGCGAATGCCTTCCACGTCTGCCGGTTCGATCGATTCCTGCCAGAGAAAGGGATGCGCCTGGAGATGGGCGACGGAATAGCCGAGCACGGCTTCCACGCACGCTGAATAATAAAGCCCGCCCCGTTTGCTGGAAAAAGTATAGACGATGTCGGGGGCTCCTTCGACCAGCCGCCGATACTTGCTTTCGCTCTCACGCACCGCCGCCTCGGCCGCCTTCTGCTCGGTGATGTCCTGCACCGTGCCGTGGAGACCCACAATCTTGCCGTTCTCGTCTTTTCTGACCACGGCCCTCGACGACAAGAAAATCCGCCGGCCGTCCGGCCGCGTGGCCTGAACCTCGTATTCCTGCGGCTCCCCCGTGGCCAAGGCCCGCGCGACCTTCTCCTCCACCAGTGTCCTGCTCGCGGCATCGTACATGGCCGTGATCTCCGCTAAATTTCGCGGTGGTCCCAGTTGCGGAGCGCGCCCAAAAATCTCGAACACTTGCGGCGACCAGCTGACCCTCTGGGTGGCCAGGTCGTACTCCCAGTCGCCGATCCGGCCGATGCGCTGGGCGACGGTGAGCCTCTGCCGGTCCCGCTCGCGGGCCTCCTCCGCCTGCTTGCGCTGGGTGATATCTGTCACCGTGCCGCCCAAGCTGAAGGCGTGCCGGGCGTCGCCGGTGCCGGCAAAATCGGCGATGGCGTGCGCCTCGATCCAGTGCATCGCGCCGTCCGCGTGCCGGATGCGGAATTCGACCGCGTAGGGCTTGGGATCAACCGGATCCAGCGCCGCCACGATCGCAGCCCACATCCTGGGCTCATCCCTTGGGTCCACGATCTGGCGCACCCGCTCCTCCGTGGTCTCCGGACTCTCCAGCCCATAGATCTCCTTGCAGCGGTCGTCGTATCTGAAAATGCGGGTGACCGGGTTAAACTGCCACCAGCCGAGCAGCGCGGCGTCCAGGGCCAGCTGGCGATCGCGGTCCAGCCGGCTCCGTTCGGCCTCGATCCGCTTGCGCCGGGTGATGTCACGGATGATGGCGGTGCAAAATTGGCCGGACGGCACTTCCCACCTCGAGAACGACAACTCCAGCGGGAATTCACTCCCGTCCTTCCGCCGGCCGAACAAATCCTGGTCATTGCCCAGGTCGGGGAGGGGGCCGCCGGCCTGCAGCTGGGTCAGCCAGGCCGCATAGGCTTCCCGGCTGCGCTGGGGGACGAGCAGGGCAAGGGGCTGGCCGATCGCCTCGGCGGCCGTGTAGCCAAAGTTGCGCGTGGCGCCGGAGTTCCAATCCGTGATCGTGCCCGCCAGGTCGGCCGTGATGATGGCCTCATGCGAGGATTCGGTCAGCGCCTGGTAGCGCGCTTCGCGGTGGTGCACCGCCGCCTCGGCCCGCAGGTGCTCACGGCGCGTCGCCGCATTGCGCAACTCGCGCTCCACGGCGACCGTGAGGTGCGCCAGCTCGCCTTTGATCAGATAATCGTCCGCCCCCGCCTTCATCGCGGCGACCGCGAGTTCCTCGCCGATGGTGCCGGAGATGATGATGAACGGCAGGTCGAGCCCGCTCGCCCGCAGGATTTTCAACGCAGCCAGCCCGCTGAACCGGGGCATCCGGTAATCGGACAGGACCACGTCCCACGGCTGGCGGGCGAGCGCGGCGCGCAGCGCCTCGGGCGTGTCCACGCGCTCCCAGGTCACGGCGAAGCCGCCGTTGCGCAAATGGCGCAGCATCAGCTGCGCGTCGTCGTCCACGTCCTCGACGATCAGGCAGCGCAGGGGTTGGGTGGTCGCGCTCACTTATTTACCGGGGGGGGGCGTTTCGTTGAACAGGAGCCAGTAGAGGCCGAGCAGGCGGATGGCCTCGGAAAATTCCACAAAGTCCACCGGCTTGCGCACGTAGCTGTTGGCGCCGAGGGCGTAGCTGGTCACGACGTCTTTCTCCTCCTTCGACGACGTGAGGATGACCACCGGCTGCAGCCGCGTGCGCGGATCGCGGCGGATGCGGCGCAGCACTTCAATGCCGTCCACCTTGGGCAGCTTGATGTCCAGCAGGATCAGCTTGGGCTGCTGGCTGAGGTCGCGGCCGGCGTGCGCCCCGGTGCCAAAGAGGTAGTCGAGCGCCTCGACGCCGTCGTGCGCCTCCACGATCTGGTTGCCGATGCGGTGCTTTTCAAACACCCGCCGCGTGAGCGCCACATCGTCGGGGTTGTCTTCCACGAGCAGGATGGTTTTTTCGTTCATGATTCAGTGCCTTTCTTTTCCAACGTGAAATGGATGGTCGTGCCCCGGCCGATGGCGCTTTCGGCCCAGATGCGGCCGCCATGGCGGCGGACGATGCGCTGCACCAGGGCCAGCCCGATCCCGTTGCCCTCAAACTCTGCGGTGTTGTGCAGGCGCTGGAACGGGTTGAAGAGTTTGTCCGCATAGGTCATGTCGAACCCGGCCCCGTTGTCGCGCACGAAGAAGACCGGGCCGGAGGCTGGGGCGTCGGGCGTTCCGGGGTCGGTGACTGCGCCCACCTCCACGCGGGCCGCCGCGTGCTTGCGCGTGAACTTCCAGGCATTGTCCAGCAGGTTGGTCAGCACCACCCGCAGCATCCGGACGTCCGCCTCGGCCGCCAGCGCCGGCGCCACGACCAACTCGACCGCGCGCCCGGGATTCGCGCGCGACAGTTCCGCGCCCACCGCCTGGGCCAGCGCCGTCAGATCCACGCGCTCGCGGTGCATCGCCTCCCGCGACAGGCGGGACAGGTTGAGCAGATCATCAATCAACTCCGCCATCCGCTGGCTGCCGGTCCGGATGCGTTGCAGGTAGTTCAGCGCCTTCTCGTCCAGTTTTCCGGCGTAGTCTTCCGCCAGGGCGAGGCTGAAGCCGTCCAACGCCCGCAGCGGCGTGCGCAAATCGTGCGACACCGAGTAGGAAAACGCCTCGAGTTCCTGGTTGGCCGCCTCGAGTTCCGCGGTGCGCTCGCGGACGCGCTGCTCCAACCCGGCGTTGAGCTGTGCGATCAACCTCTGCGCCTTCACCCGTTCGGAGATGTCGCGGATGTTGCACTGGATCACCTTCTGATGGTTCGCCAGATAGACATTGCTGACGAACTCCACCTCGTGCCGCCTGCCGTCGTGGCCCTCCAGCGCCATGTCTTCGTAGCGGATGTATTTCTTCTGCTGCAGCTCCGCGAAGTTGGCCTCGTTGGCGATGAGGTCCTTGAAGAAGCCCAGCTCCCAGACCTTCTTGCCGAGGAACACCTCGCGCGTGACACCCAGCAACTCGATCAGGAACGGATTCACATCCACGATCATCCCGGTCTCGGCATCGACGATCAAAATGCCATCCTTGGCCGCCTCAAAGAGCCGGCGATAACGAATCTCGGAAGCGCGCTGCTGCTCTTCCGCCCGCAAGCGGACGGAGATGTCGTGCACCACCTTCGACGCGCCGACCAACGAGCCAGCGGCGTTGCGGATCGGCGAGGCGGTGACGGAGACGTCGAGCGGCCGGCCGCCTTTTGCCAGCCGCACGGTATCAAAGTTCGGCACCCGTTCGCCTTGCCCGATCCGCCGGGCCATCATCTCCTCTTCAGCCAACCGGTCTGGCGGCAGCAACCGGGCGACGGTGGTTCCCACCATTTCGCCCGCGGCATAGCCGAATAATTTCTCCGCCCCCGCATTCCAGCTGGTAATGTGGCCGGTCAGATCCTTGCCGATGATGGCATCGTCGGAGGATTCCACAATCGCGGCCAGCTGCGAGCGGGCCAGCTCCGACTCATAATTTGCCTGCAAGAGCCGCAGGCGCTGCTGCCGCCAAACCAACCCCACGCCGGCTGCGGTCCAGAAGAGCATGATCCCGATCATCGCGACCACTTGCCAGAGATGTCCCCGGATCGGCTCATAGATTTCCGCGAGGTCCATCTTGGCCACCATGAACCAGGGCGAATCGGGAATGCCGCGCAGGTCGGCCAAGACCTGCACGCCGCGATAGTCGCTGCCCTGCATGATTCCCCTTTGCCCCCGGGCTGCCCTGGCGGCCGGTAGATCGGTTCGGCTGGCTGGAAGTCGCAGGACGAGGGCCGCGCCCGGCCGGAATCGAAGGTCATTCAAATACAGGACATCGTTGCCATCCTGGCGGAAGAGCAGCGTCTCGGCGGTTTGGGCGGGGACCGGCCAGCCCTGGATGAAGGGATAAAGATAAGACGTCGGGTCGATCCGCAGGACGACCGTGCCCAATGGCTGATGGGCGCCGGCTTCGTCGAAAATGGGCACCAGAATCGCCAGATAGACGCGCTGGTCCTGTTCGTTGCCGTAAAAGTCCTGAAACCTCATCGAGCCGGACCGCAGGACCTCGGCGGCACCGCGCGCAATGTCAGCACTGGCCGGTGTCAGTCCGGCGGGCGATGACAGGCGGGTGACGCCGTGAGCATCCAGCAGGCCAACCCGGTCATAACCACAGTGCCCCTGGATTTTCTCGATCCATTGCTGCAGCTGGTGTTGGGCGCCCGTGTCCTCCGGCTTCTCCAGAAAGCGCCGCACCAGGGTGGAGAAGGCGGAGTTTTGGAATAAGATGGAGCCGTCTCCCAGCCGTTCCCTGCGCCACAGTTTCAGCTCGCTCGCCTTCAAATCGGCAATGGCGGAGAGCCGCTGCTCCGCGTCGCTGCGGAATTGCCGCTCGTATCTCCGCAGATAGAAAGTCCCGGCAGCGATGATGGCTGTCGCCAGCAGGGCGAAGACCAGCAGGAGCGTCCGCCCGCCACCAGAGCGTGAGGCTCCGCTGGGCTGGGCCGGCGAGTTTGCCGCCGACGTTTTGCCCCGCCCCGCGATCCCGATCAGCGCCGCGCCCAGCGCCGCAAACACGACTGCCGTGGGCAGCGCCATCATCGTCAGGCCGCCCCAGCCATAGGTGCGAAGGGTCGGCGCGCAGTAGGAAAATATTTCAATCAAGGCCACGGCCGTGATCGCCGAGCCGAACAGCATGGCAGCGGTCAAGGTTCCCGTCGTCTGACGCGGGCGGCGGGCGATCTCGAATCCCGCGGCGAACAGCGTGAAACACAGGGCCGTGTCCGGTGCCATGCGCCCCAAATCCGAGGTGCCGACCGCGCCCGCCGGCTCGGGGAACAGCCACTGGTCGAAGCCGGGATGCCACCCGAAGATGTACTCGGCCAGCGAAAGCAACCCGATCAGTCCGGCGAGCAGGGCACAGAGCTGGGCGAGGCGGGCGCACCATGGCGGAAGGCGGAAGGCGGAAGATAACAGCAGCGCCAGCCCGGTCAGGATGAAGGCGCCGGCCGTATTCGGCTTCATGGTGACCCAGCCCGGCAGGACGCTTTTCAACGGCGCAAGATCGAGCGCCCAGCCGGTGAGCACCACGGCGCCGACCAGCACGGCCAGCGCGCCCGCGAGCCGAGCCGCGAGTGGGGCCAACTGCGCTGAAGGGGTTGGGCGCTCCGGGGTCATGTCCGCTTCACTTTCCGCGATTTTCGCGCCAGCGCCTGCAGCACTTTCTGCAGGCGCCCGGATTCCGTCGCCTTGATGAGGAAATGATCCGCGCCGGCCGCGAGGGCGGCCTGCCGGAGGGGCGGCAGATCGTAATCCGAGAGCACGATCACCACCGGCGCACGGGGGTGCTTGATTTGCTTCAGCGTCTGCAGCGCGGTTCCCGGCTCGGTTTGCAGATCGAGAATCACCACGTCGGGTTGCGCCGCCTGCACCAGCGCGAGCACCTTGGCCGGCTCCTGGACACACCCCAGCACACTGACGCCATCGAATTCGGACAACAGGGCCGTGAGGCTGTCGTTGACGGAAATCCCGCTGTCCGCGACCACGACGCGCAGCAGGGTCAACGGACGCACAGCCGCAGCACCGGTCTTCATGCCGGCAAGGTAACCGCGGGTCCGCGCCCCCGCGAATGCCGCGTGGCTGATAACTCGTGTAGGCCGCAGCCTACAAAGGAAGGCAAAAGGCTGAAGGCTTAAGGCAGAAGAAGCTGTTTGCCGACCCGTTGAATCCCACTTCCGCCTCTTGCCTTCCGGCTTCCGCCTTTCTCCACCTTCCGCCTTTCCGTTCAGCTTTTAGCCTTTTTCGCGATCGTCGTGAAGATGGCGATGAGTTGGCGCGTTTCATCCAACAGGCCGGCCATCTTCGGCACCGAGACGCGACCACTCTCGACCAGGAGTTCACACCAATGCTCGCTCTCGGCGATTTCCTTGAGCGAGTCGCCGACTTTGGCAACCAATTCGGCTTTGGACCGGCTGCGCGAAGCTTCGCGGTAATTCGCGCCGACCGCGGTGCCTGACCGCAGAACTTACCTTCCCAACACCTGCGCTACCGTGTCGTTTTTTTTGGCAATTCGGTATACATTCGAATAATCCGCAACGCGTAGTCTTTAGTTCGGATTTTCAGATCGGGTGGATCGTTGCTCATGTTCTTGCCTTCAGCCTTTAGCCCTCAGCCTTCAGCCTTTCGCCATCACTTCAGCCCGTGCTCGACCGCGTATTGGACCAGCTCGACGTCGTTGCGCACGCCGAGTTTTTCCCAGATGCGCGTGTGGTAGGTGCTTACGGTCTTCCCGCTCAGCGAGAGTTCCGCGGCGATTTCCTTGATGGAGCGCCCCGCCAACAGCAGGTGCAACACGGCAAATTCCCGGTCCGACAACCGGCCGGTCGGCGAGCGGCCCGACTGGCTGATTTCCGCCGCGAGGCGCTCGGCCAGCGTCGGGCCGACGTAGCGGCCGCCCGCCAGCAACCGGCGGATGGCCCGGACCAACTCCTCGGCCGCCGTCGCCTTGTTGAGGTAGCCACTGGCGCCGGCTTGCAAGACCCGCACCGCGATCTGCTCTTCGGGTGCACTGCTCACCACCAGCACCGGCAGTTCCGGCCGCAGGCGGCGCGCCTCGTGCAGCACTTCCAAACCGGTGCGGCCCGGCATGAAAATATCCAGGACCAGCACGTCCCAGCGTCTCCGGGACACGAGGTCGAGGGTCGCGGCGGTGCTGGCCGTCTCGCTGAATTGCGCGTCGGGATAGTCCTCGGCCAGGATTTGCCGCAGGCCTTTGCGCACGACGGCATGATCGTCTGCGAGCAGGATTTTCATCGGGCCTGCTTTCCGGCCGGCACGCCGGCCCAGGCGGGAACCCGCATTTCAATGACGGTGCCCGCACCCGAGTGGCTCAGGATTTTCAGCTGTCCACCCAGCAACAGCGCCCGCTCCCGCATGCCCACCAGCCCAATCGACCGAGGGTCGCGCAACTGCTGGGCCCGGATGCCGCGACCGTTGTCTTCGACCCGGAGGAGGAGCCATGGGCCGGCCTCGAGGCGGAGCGAGACCTCCACGCGGGTGGCATGGGCGTGCCGTTGCACGTTGGTCAAGGACTCCTGCAGGATGCGAAACGCGGTCGTGGCGGCATCGCGACTCACCGTCAGTTCGTCGTCCGGCACGCTCGCGCGGCATTGAATCTTGCTGTGGTCCTGAAAGTCGCGGGCTTGCCAGGCCACGGCGGCGCACAGCCCCAGGCTGTCCAGCACCACGGGCCGCAGCCCCGTGGCAATCCGCTGCACGCTATGCAACACCCTGGCCGCCATCTGGTTCATCTCGGCGACGCGGGCCACCAGGCGCCGCGCGGCGAGACCGGGCCGGGTTTTTGCCAGCCGTCGCTGCAGCCAGACCAAGTCGATCTTCAGCCGGGTCAAGTCCTGGGCGAGCACATCGTGAATTTCCCGGGCCAAAAAGGTGCGCTCCTCCTCCCGCACCACCAGCAACCGGGCCGCAAGAGCGCGCAAGTTCTCTTGGGAGACGCGGAGTTCCAACCTGACTCGCTTCCGCTCAGCGATGCTCCGCTTCACGGACGCCGTCCTGACTTTTTTACTCGGTTGCCTTGGCGCCTCGGATTTCACGATTCGGAGGGATAAATACGAACTAAACAATTTATCCGCCCACGCGGCTACCGCAACGGTAATACTCCGCCTTTTTTGCGACATGGTTTTTCCCGTTCCACTCACGACCCTGACGTGATCCCGGGTTTCGAGCCGCGGGAATTTACGGAATCACGCCAGAAGCGAGAGAGGGGGGTCAGGCTGGGTGGTTGGTGGCAATATCCCGCTGCAGCGAAACGAGTTCAACCAGATGCAGGAGGCCAGCGGGTCGAGCGTGAGCCTTCTGCCGCTTGGCAGTTCGCTGCGGCGTGCGACCTCCCGTTTCTCGCGCCCCCGATCTGGGTGGGAAGATAACCCGATGGCGCTGACCGGCCAAGGGCCGGTGGGACAGCCGCGGTCAGAAGAACTGCGCGAGCCGCTCGTCGACGTCGCGCTGGAACCGTTCGACGTAGCTGCGGGCGTAGTCCCGCACCGAGAGCGCCGGGTTGGTGACGAGCGGAGTCAGATCCATCGCCCAGCTGAGGCTGGTGAATTGGTCGGTGGCGTGCGAGGCGTGGTAGGTGGCGTGCGCCAGGCGGCGGCCGGCGGTGGCGAGATCGTAGCGCTTGCCGCCGGTGATCTGCGAATCGAACACGCCGACGAGCGAGGCGGCCAGGTTCGGGTGCGCGCTCACGTCGAGCACCTGCTTGTCGGCGTCGCACATCCAGTCGAGGTCGCGCCAGACCTCGCAGCCCAGCACGCGCGCCGGGCGCCGGTCCGCGGGCAGCGCCCGCAGGGCGGCGAGCGCGTGCGCCAGCACGGCGAGGTGGGTGTCGTGCTTGTCGGCCGGCTGATGGAGATAGACCACCTCGGGGTGGGCCGCGGAGAGAATGGCGACCAGGTCGGCGCACACGTCGGCGTGGCGCGGATCCTTGGCGCTGGCGGTCGGATGCGCGAGCTGGAGCTGGATCGAGTAGTCACCAATGTAGGCGGCCTTGCGTTGCTCGCGGCGGCGCACGGCCTGCATCTCAAGGTCGGAAAACTTCGCGTAGGCCCCGCTGCGCGGGCTGGTGGCCCCGTTGGTGACCACGACCCCGGAGAACCACTTGTCCGCGCGGCCGAAACACTCCGCGATGCCGTGGTAGGCCATGATTTCGATGTCATCCTGGTGGGCGGCGATGCACAGGTGCGACGTGCGGGCGAGCGCGGCCGCGGCGGAGCAGCTGGCGTCCGGAATGAAGATGTCGGCGTCGGGGCATGGTGGTCTCCTCACTCCGGTTTCGTTGTGGAGTGTTTAGAGACATAAAATACGTGCGGTCAGTAAATATGTCAAGAGGCGGTTCGGATGCCTGCCTACGGAAACCTAACGCCGCGTCGCCGCT
>CAIQKV010000102.1 GCA_903872505.1 uncultured Opitutia bacterium | reverse complement strand
CTGTTCCTGCTCTGGCTGGGCACGAACCTTGCCTTCACGCTGTCATTCGCCTGCTCGACGCTGACGCATTACAGTCTCAACCGTTTCTGGGCCCTCCCGAGCGCGCGGCAGGACACGGCGCGCCAAGCGCGGGAGTACTTGGGCGCGGTGGTGATCAGCTACGTCATGAACCTCTCGGTCTTTCACCTTTGCCTGGACGGGTTCGGGATGGGCAAGGTCCTGGCCACGGCGGTGGCGGTTCCACCCTCGACCGTGGTGGTTTTCCTCCTGCTGAACTACCGGGTATTCCGGGCGCGGAGCAGTTAGGGAAATATAGCGGCCAAATCCCGCGCTGGCGCGGCAGCTTGGAATCGGGCAGGGGGCGACCAGCGAAAACGGGAGACGGGCTGGAAACCGGAGTGTAAAGATTGCGTATATTTCCGCATGCAGTGTTGGATAATACATTATCTATCAACATTGTAACCCGATTGACACGATTCCACCAATGCTGCATTAATTTGTAATCACCGGACCGCAGGTTTCGTCTTTTAGACATGCTGCTGAGTGTGCACATACCGAAAACAGCGGGTGTGAGTTTTCGAAAAATCTTGGCGCGACTATATGGTCCGGGATTTGTGCAATACTATTGGGAGATTACCGATGCATGGGGCCGTGTTCGGCCGGAAGTTCCGCCGGGAACCACGTGCGTGCATGGCCACTTTGCCGCGCACGTGCTGGCCGACCGTTATCCCGATGCCTCCTTGGTCACGTGGGTGCGGGATCCAGTCGAGCGAGTGGCGTCCTCGTATTATTATCGTTTGCGCAGTCCAGACTGGCGTCATCCGGTGAGCGTTGAGCTTCACCAGAAGAAGCTCTCCCTGGTGCAGTATGCGGGATTGGACCTGGTCCGAAATGAGATGGCCCGCTTTTTCGGGGAAAGACAGCCGGCCGATTTTGCCTTCATTGGGCTGGTGGAGGATTTCGAGTCTGCGGTTGTCAGGTTTTGCGAGCGCTTCGAATTGCCGCCAGTGTCGATTCCAAGGGAGAATGCCAATCCCGACCGCCAGGCAGGTGGCTATGGGATCAGCGATCGTGAACGGGAGCAGATCCTGGAGCTGAATCTACAGGACTGGAATCTCTACAATGCCTGCGTTGGCCTGCAGGAGCGGGAGCTGTCGCTGGCCGAAGGTTTCTAGAGCTGGGCTCAGTTCCACTTCTGGCCGCGATCCTCGGGCACGATGCGGCGCAGCGTGTAGATGTCGGACTGGGCGAGGATGTCCCGCTTCGCCGCGAGGTTGATCCACGGGTCCCACTGCGCGCTGAGCAGCTTGCCGGTGATGCCGTCGCTCGCCGCGGACGCGAGCCAGACGCAGAGGCTGGCGCCCAGGTCGAGCGGGGCGCCGCCGGTCGCCTTTTGCTTGAGCGCGCGCTGGTAGAAAACCTCCCCCACGGTCCGGGGGCCGGCCTGCAACACCTCATCGAGCAGGCGGGTGTTGAGCGCGCCCGGGGCCACGGCGTTCACGTCGATTTTGTCCGCCCGCAGTTCCTCCGCCAGCGTCTCGGTGAGCCGCACCACCGCGGCCTTCGAGGCGGCGTAGGCGCTGATGAACGGCATGGGCGCGGTCGCACCGCCGCCGGAGAGATTGATGATCTTGCCGCGACCCTGGGCCTTGAAGTGCGGGATGAGTTCGCGGCACGGCAGCAGCACGCCGAACAGGTTGATCTCGAGGGCGTGTTTCCAGGCGGCGAAGTCCACCGACTCAGTCGGGCCCTTGGGGCCGTAGATGCCGGCATTGTTGACCAGCACCTGCACGGAACCCAGGCCCGCGATGGCGGCGGCGGCGAACGCGCTGACGGCGGTGGGATCGGAAACATCGCAGGGCAGGGCGACGATTTTCTGGCCGGCGGTGGCGAGCGCCCGCAGTTCCCGCGCGGCGGCGTCGAGCTTGGCGGCGTCGCGTGCACAGAGGGCGACGCTGGCGCCATCGCGCACGAAGGCGCGGGCGATCTCGAGGCCAAGGCCCTGGCTGGCGCCGGTGATGATGGCGTTGAGTCCGGAGAGTTTCATGCGGGGGAGCCGACCGTGATATACTGCAGCTGCGGCTGGCCGGCCAACGATTTTTCGAGGAATCGCGTGGCGTCGAGCACGAGCGGCCGGCGCAGGCGCGGGAGGAGCGCGGGCCAGTCGAGCGCGCGGAATTCCGGCCACTCGGTGCAGACCACGACGGCGTCAGCGCCGTCCACGGCCTCGGGGGCGCCGGACTTGAAATGAATGAAGGCCAAGTCGGCGGGCAGCGGCGGCTGCGCCGGGTCGCAGGCGCGCACCTCGAAGCCGCCCGCGGCGAGCGCGCGGGCCAGCTCGACCGCGGAGCTGCGGCGCAGCGTGCTGGTGCCGGGCTTGTAGGTGAGGCCGAGCAGCGCCACGCGGCGGCCGGTTTCGCCGGCAAACAGTTTCGCGAGCTTTTGCGCAGCCCACTGGCGGTGCCGGTCGTTGCTGCGCTTGATGGCGGGCAGCACGTCCAGGGGCTCGCCGAGTTTCTGGCCGAGGCCGGAGAGCGTGACCACGTCGCGCGCGAGCGTGCCGCCGGCGAACGCGCCGCCGGGGGAGAGGTACGCCCGCGGGCCGATGCGGCCCTCGCTCTTGAGGCCGCGCTCGACCTCCCGCGCGTCGGCGCCGGTGGCCTCGCAGAGCCGGGCCACCTCGTTCATGAACGTGATGGAGACCGCGAGGAACGAATTGATGGCGTGCTTCGTCATCTCCGCCGATTCGGGGCGCATCCAGACGACTTCGCGCGTGAACGGTACGAACAGCGCCGCGAGCTGCGCCTTGGCGCGGTCGTCGCGGCAGCCGGCGATGACGCGGTCGGCGTGGGTGAAAGCCTCGAGCGCCTTGCCGAGCCGGAGGTTCTCGGGCGAGCAGGCGAAGCGGTAGCCCTGGGCGCCGAACTCACCCTCGAGCTGGCGGCAGGTGCCGACCGGCAGCTGCGACGAGAGCAGCACCAGCGCGCCCGGCGGCAGCGCGGGCACGCAGCGACGGAGGTCGCGGAGGACGGACTCGGTGTCGGCCTGGTCATTGTCATCCACCGGCGTGTCGTAGGCGACCCACAGGATGTCGGCGCCGCGGCAGGCGGCCGTGATGTCGCCCGTGAAGCGGAGCCGGCCGGAGGCGAGGCCGGCCTGCAGGAGATCGTCGAGGCCCGGCTCGAACAACGGGGCCCGGCCAGATTTTAACCGGGCGACGTTGGCGGCGTCGAAATCGAGGCCGGTGACGTCGAAGTGCTTCGCGGCGCACGCCGCGGTCACGCAGCCGAGATGCCAGAGGCCGAGGACGGTGATATTCACGGGTGGCGGTTCGGAGAAGGAGGATCAGGGAAGGTCCCGGCGTTGGTAAAGCGACATATCTCGTCCGAATAGAGGGAATGTTTCAACCAGCCGCAGATTTTCGTCGCACCAAGCCTTGAGCTGCGGGTAAAGGCGACGCATCTGATGGTCGTAGGGCCAGTAGCCGTGGCCGGGCATCCAGTCGGTGAGGATCATGAAGTCAGTGGACCTCAATTTGAAGAACACCGTTTCATCCGGTCCAGTGAGGATGCTGTCGGGCAGGTGAACGCCGAATGGAATCCAGACCTTGTGGCGTTCGTAACAGACCAGCCGGAGAATCCGTCCGTCAATGAAATCGACGATCTGATCCACGCCCACACTGGGCTGGGCGATATGCCCCGCGCGGACCGTGCGGAAAATATAGTCCGACAATTGGTTGACCTTGGTGGCGCCCTCGAGGAACTCCGGGCGATGGGGCGGCCGGAGTTCGCGGAGGGTGAAATAACTCCCGCCGGCCGAAAGGGCGGCGAGCGCGGGCAGGGCCGGCAGCAGGCCCCTCCAAGCCCGGCCGGCGCGGAATTCGATCCGGCTCCACAAGACCTGCCAGAGCCACAACACCAGCAGCACCACGCCCGGCACGAGAACCCCGAGGACGGCCTCCGATTTTTGCTGGTGAAACGTGAGGATCACCGCCGGCACGAGCAGGAAGGCCAACGCGCAAAAGAACCAGTCGGAAGCAAGGCGGGCGGGCGGTTTCCGCGGAGGGCAGGCGAGGAGGAGGAGCAGCAGGCCGGTGAGGCCCGCCACTGTCCACCCAAACCAGGGGCCGAGATAAAGGTCACCCAGGTGTCCGATGACAAAATTCGCCGATTGCCCGAGATCGATGCCCGGCAACCGCGCGGCACTCTCGGTGCCGGTCACCTGACCGACCCAATAGTAATCCCGGATGCCCTGCCGGTTGATCCAGAAGACCGGGAGGGCCAGCACGGCGGCGACTCCGCCCGCGAGCAGGAGATTGAGCAGGCGGCCCCGACGATCCCGGTGACAAAGCAGCCACAGGGCGAAGAGAAGAAAAATCGGGGCAAAATAGGCGCCGGACAAAAACCGCTCCAGCAGCGTCACCCCCACGGCGGCACCAAACACCAGTGACCAGCGGGTCGAGTGAAAGCCATCGGTCAGCAGGGCCGCACAGGCGGTCACTCCGCACAGGCACATCGCCCCATGATCGAGCCGGAAGTCCACTGCCGAGCCGGCCTCCCCGGACCAGGGCCGCACCACACACAACACCAAGCCGAAGCCCATCCACGCGAGAACCCGCGACCCGCTCACCCGGGGAATCGTGAAGAGCAGCGCGGCCTGCCAGGCGAGGAAGACGAGCAGGTTCAGGCTGAGCGCGGCGCTGCGGGATGCGGAACCGGCGACCCAAAAAGCCAACACCGCGCAGACATTGTGGAGCTTGCCCTGCACGGCGGGAGTGTCCCAGGCGAACTTCAGGCCGGCCGCCAGGCCGTGCTCCTGCATATGATCGTAGGCGTAGTAAGATTCAGTGAGATACTGGATCTGGTCGTTCCAGCGGGGGTAGACCGACGCGTGATAACGGGAAGTCATGTGGTCGAACAACAGGAATTCCCCCAGCATGAGGAGACAGGCCGCCAGCCACATCCAGATGGCTAGGGTGGTTTTGGGGGCGGGCTTCATGCGCGAGGCGGCGGTCCCCCAAGGCTGCGGGACTCGTAGACCCAGCGGTTCGCCTCCAGCCAACGCAGCGTGCGGACAATGCCCTGCTCAATGGTGAGATTCGCCTTCCAGCCGGTCGCCACGATCTTCTTCGTCTCGAGATAGATGAACGGGTTGTCGCCGATCCAGCCCCGGTTGCCGCCGGTGAAGTCGAGGCGCGGCTGGACGCCGAGCGCCGCGCAAATCCAGCCGATGGAGTCCTTCACCTGGCAGTATTCCGGCGCGCCCAGGTTGAAGACCTCGACCCGATGCGGGGCCTTGGCGGCGAGGCTGAGCGAGGTGACGTGGAGCATCGCGGAGATGCAGTCCTGGATGTAGAGGTACGACTTGCGCTGGGTGCCGTCACCGAGCACGCGCAGGTGGTCCGGGTGAGCGACGAGCTGCTGGTAAAAGTCGAACACGTGGCCGTGCGTGTAGCGTTCGCCGAGGATGGAGACAAAGCGGAAGATATAGCCCTCGAAGCCAAACCCCTCGCAGTAGGCTTGGATCAGACCCTCGCCGGCGACCTTGGAGGCGCCATAGAGGGAAGTTTGGACGGGGAAGGGTGCGTCCTCGGGCGTGGGGATGACCTTGGCCTCGCCGTAGACCGAGCCGGTCGAGGAGAAGCCGAGGCGCTTGATGCCATTGGCACGCATCGCCTCCAGCACATGGTAGGTGGCGACAGTGTTCTGCTGCAGGTCCTTGCCGGGATGCTCGGTGCCGAAGCGCACATCGGCATTGGCGGCGAGATGGAAGACGAAATCGCACCCGGCCATCGCCGTGGTCAGCGCGGGCAGGTCGAGATTGTCGCCCGCGACGAGCCGGAAGGCGGGGTGCCGGAGGGCGTCCGCGTTGAACCGCCGCTGGCCGGTCGAAAAATTATCCCAGCCCACCACGGTCTTGCCGTCGGCGAGGAGCCGGTCGACGAGGCTGCTGCCAATGAAGCCGGCGGCGCCGGTGACGAAGATCTTTTGCATGGGAAGAATCAGCCCGCGGCCGAGGCCAGCGGGGTTGGACGCGGCACCAGGCTCAGGCCAATGACGAGGTTGTTGAAGACGAAGGGCAGGAACGGCAGGGGGAAGAAGCTGCGCGCCTCGATCGTGAAATAGGGGTCGAGCTCGGCGAGGACCTCGTGCGGCAGGTTGAGATGCTCGCGGGTGTAGAACCACCGGTAGGATCCGCCATAGCGTTTCTTGTAGAGCCGCTCGGCGGATAGCTTGCGGGCCAGCGTGTAAGCCGGGCTGCCTTCGCAGGGGATCACGACGAGCAGACGGCCGCGCGCCCGGTTCAGCAGCCGGTAGGCCTCCCGGATGGTGGCGGGGAGATTCGGCAGGTGCTCGAGCACATGGACGGCGATGACGCGGTCGAAGAACCCGTCGGGGAAATCGAGCCGCTGCTGGCAATCGCCGACCACGGTCCGGACCCGGGGGTACCGCCGGCGGATTTCTGCGGCCATGTTGGCGCGAAACTCATTGGCGTAGTAGTTCTCCTCCTGCTCCGGCGTGAGCGTCTCGTAGCGGAGGTGCTCGCCGAGGCCGGCGCCGATCTCCAGCGTGGTCTTGAAATCCGGCGGCGAATGCCGGACCGGAAACCGGTGGTTAAACTTCTCGATTAGGCCGTAGCGGCCGCGCCCGGCCAGTTCCTCATGCCAGCGCTGCATGAAGTCATTGCTGATGCGCTGCTGCTCCGGCGTGAGCGGAGGCAAAACCTTGGGCCATCGGCTCGCGGTCGGCATCGGGTCAGCGCGGGAAGCCCTCGGAGCGCTCGACGATGAACTTGGGCCGGGCGCGGACCTCCTCGTAGATGCGGCCGATGTATTCGCCGAGGATACCCACGCTGATCAGCTGAATGCCGCCCATGAACAGCACGAGGATGACGATGGTGGGATTGCCGAGCGGAAACGGAAAGCCCGCGAGCTTCATGATCAGGTAGGCGAGCGCGATCAGGAAGGAGAACGTGGCGATGGCGAAGCCCATCATGGTGCTGAGCTTGAGTGCGTAGGTGGAGAAGCAGAAGATGCCGTTGAACCCGATGCGCAGCGACCCGAGGAAGCGGTTGTAATTCGTCGCGCCGGCATGGCGCGCCGGCCGGTCGAACGGGATGATCACCTGCTTGAAGCCGACCACGGCCACCATCCCGCGCAGGAAACCGTGGGACTCCTTCAGCTTGACCAGCTCGTCGACGACCCGCCGCGACATCAGCCGGAAGTCGCCCGTGTTGGGCGGGATCTGCACGTCGGCAATCTTGTTGATCACCTTGTAGCCGACGGCGGAGACGGCCTTCTTCAGCCACGGCTCGCCGGTGCGCTGGCGGCGCTGGGGCAGGACGACGTCGTAGCCCTCGCGCCACTTCGCCATCATCTCGCGCACGAGTTCCGGCGGGTCCTGAAGGTCGACATCCATGACGATCGCCGCCTCGCCACAGGCGTATTCCAATCCCGCCAGGGTGGCCATCGGCTGGCCGACGCGGCGGGAGAATTTCAACAGCTTGATGCGCGGGTCGGAGGCCCGGTGCTCCAGGATCACGTCCTCGGTGCGGTCGGGGGACGGGTCCATGGAGAAGATGATCTCATAGTCCCCGGTGAGCGGGGCGAGGATGGGCTGCAACCGCCGGAGGAACTCCGCGATGTTTTTCTCCTCCCGGTAGACGGGGACGATGATGGAAAGCAGCATGCGCGTCATTCATCGCGGAATCGGCCGATAAAATCAACCCCGCGCGCGCGGGCCTGCCACGGTAGGTCAGTGGCCCAGAAGGCCTTCATGCGCAGATGATTTGGACCACACGACCGGGCCGAGTGGCACCGCTTTCTGCTAGTGTCGCTGGAAAATCAAGACGCTCCAATTGGGGAGGGTGCCCGCTGAGTTTCCAGCGGCCAATTTCACCTCATGAAAAGTGATGAAGCCGAAACCAGCCAATTTCGCAGCGAGGTCGGCACGAGAGGGATGATATGGACCGTATTCCAGATAGACGAATCGTTCAGCCGATTCGTAT
>CAIQKV010000101.1 GCA_903872505.1 uncultured Opitutia bacterium | reverse complement strand
TCCCGGCGCGTTCACGCAGGGTGTGGCGATCACGATCGCCGGTGTCGCCGGCGTGCGCACGATCACCTACGCCCCGTAATCCGGTCGCCCGTTAAACTTCCAGCCGTCCGCTCCCGCTGCGCGGGACGGGCGGCTTTTTTGCGCCCGCGGGCGGGCCGCTTCGCCTATTTTAGCGGCGGACGGGTCAGGAGCGGCGAGCTCAGGCCGGGCAGTCGCTCGGAGAATTCCTCGCCTTCGGCGGCCTGGCGCAGCGCGCGCTGGACCATGCCCATCTTGGCATCGAGGTTGTCGATCATCGCGACAAACACCGCCTCAGGGGTCGCGGCATAGACGGCGGCACCCCATTCGGGTTCCCCCTGGTGGCTGAGGACGATGTGCTCGAGTCGCTCCAGCAGGTCATCAGCCAGTTTCGTCTTTTTCCCCGCCTTGCGCACGAGTTGGTAGCCCAGCACGACATGGCCCTGCAGGATGCCCCGGCGGCTCCGCTTGGTGGCCAGCGTGCCCTCGTACTCGATGGTCTTGCCCGTGTCGTGGAGGAGAATGCCGGCCATCGCGAGATCGGCATCGACCTCGGGATAGAGCGGGAGCAACGCCCGGCACGCGCGAGCCATGTGCACGGTGTGCTCGAGGAGGCCGTGCCGGTAGGCGTGGTGCATCGCGACGGCGGCCGGTGACCAGCGGAACGCCTCGCCGATTTCCTCGAACACGGCGCGGACGGTCGCCCGCAACTCGGCGTGGGCGATTCCGTCGATGAAGCCGTTGAACTCGAGCCAGAGGGCGTCCGCATCCTCGGGTGCCAGCTCCACGAGGTTGTCCAGCAGCCCCGGCGCGCCCAGTTCCGACTCCGACAACACGGCGACCTTGCCCAGCTTTGGCGAGAGGCGCCCCTGGTAATGGTCGACCTTGCCCTCGACCCGCACGACCGAGCCTTCACCGGCACTTTTCAGTAGCTCAAACGCGGGGTTGTCATTGAAGACGGTGCAGCCGAACGAGCCGGTGCGATCACCGAGATCGACGCTGAGGAACGGATTGCCGTTCGACGCCGTCTTGGCGGCCAGCTTCCGCACGACCAGCAGGCTGGCGAAGGGCCGGCCGCCGGCGTTCTCCAGCGCCTTCAGTTCACGGACCGACGAAAGTGGTGGATTGAGGTCAGGCATGGGATTTCACGAGCTGGGTGTAGGCCTTGAAAAACGGATGCTTCACGTCGTGCAGCAACGCATAAAAAACCGTCTCGCTCGGCAGCACATTGACTCCGGCGCGGTTGAGCGCAGCGAGGCAGGTACGGGCATCGTCGGGCCGGCGAGCGCCCACGCAATCCGCCAGCAGCGTCACCTGCAGCCCGGACGCCCGGGCATCCAGCGCGGTCTGGTAGACACAGACAGGGGTCTCGATGCCGCAAAGCAGCAGATGGTCGACTCCGCGGGCCTGGAGCGCATCGCGGATGCCGTCGTCGGCCAGGGCTGAGAAGGTGGACTTCCCGAGGACGAGCGGCCGGGGGACAAGGCCGAGCAGTTCCGGGGCCGTACCCCCGAGCCTCTGCGGCACCTGCTCGGTGAAGGCGACGCCGAGCCCGAGTCCGGTTGCACACTGGATCGCGAACGCGCAGCGCCGTTGCACGGCGGCGCCATCGGCGACGGCCTGCACGAACACCGGCTGCAGGTCGATGCAGAGCAGGAGCAGGTTCGCCGGGGCCGCGGGGTTCACGGCTGGTAGTATTTCTCGCGGGCCCGCACTTGCACAATCCGTTTTTCGGGCAGGATGCAGGCGGTCAGGCTGCCGCCCAACACGCAGCTGGTGTCGATCCCGAGCGACCACTTCAGGCGGACAACCTCGGTCCGGGGCGTGTGCCCGTACACGACAAAGGGCGGGCCATTCCACACCTCGGACCAGTGCGGGGCGGACGGATCCTCGGAGCGCTTGAGCGCCGTGCCGTCCTTGGCGACGACCTGGATGCGGGTGACGATACGGGCCGGCTGCCGGTGCCAGGCCGGGGAGGGGAGGAAGCCGGCATGCACCAGGACCACGCGATGCCCGGCATCATGATAGGTCAGGGGCATCGCGCTCATGTAGGCCCAGTCGTGGTGGCTGAGCTGCTTGAGCGTGTCGTAGTCGTTTTTCTTGAGGTGGGTCGGGTCGCCGGTCTTGCGGTAGTTGAGGAGCCGCAGTTCGTGGTTCCCGAGCAGCGACAGCCGCGCATGCTGGCGGGCGAGCGCGATGACCTTGGCGCTGTCGGGGCCGCGGTTGACCAGATCGCCGAGCAGGACGACCCGGTCGTGCTTCTCCAACTCGAGTTTCCCGAGCAGCTCCTCGAATTCGCGGTGGCAGCCGTGAATGTCCCCGATGGCGATCAGGCGGCCTTTCATGGGAAAGCGGGAATTTGGCTAGCGTTCATTTTCCGGCGGGCTAAACACAAGGCGCCATGGAACTGACCCTGCATCCGTCCGCCAAGATCTCCCGGGCCTCCGGCCGGGAATTCGCCGAGGGCGACCGCGTGGTTTCCCACCTGCTGCGCGAGCCCTCGGGCGAGGTGGCCCGCCACGACGTGCTGTCGAGCGAGGACGCAGACTACGCCAAGCCGGGCTTCGTCTTTTGCAGCTGGACGGTGGACTACAAGCCGCGGCGCGCGGGCGAGAACCCGGGTCTGGCCCTCAAGCTCACCGCGGAGAACCTGTTTGCGACCGTGGGCGACCCGGCGGCCGAGCCGAACCCGGGCAACACCCCGCTGCTGCAGTTTCTGGCGCTGCTGCTGGAGCGCAAGCGGCTGCTCCGCCCGCGCGGGCTCACGCCCGACGGCGCGCGGCAGATTTACGAGCATGCGAGGACGCATCAGCTTTACGAAATCCCGGTGGGCAGCCTCGACGAGGGGTTGTTCCGCAAGATCCAAGGCCAGCTCGACTTGCTGGTGGGGCCGGCGAAAGCCGCCGGGCAACCTGTGACGCCAGCGACTTAGCGGGCAGGCGGCGCCGGCCGCCGTCGAAGCGCCGGCCTGGGGCGTGGTCGGGTGCGCAGTGGACTTTCCGGGAAGCACTCCAAGTTGCGGATATTTCCGGTTTCGGGACACAGGATGGGAATTGGCTTGGATACCAGGCAGGGTGGTACTCTGCCGGGCCGAAACGAGGGGATAATCCGTCCGACGCGCAAATGTCACCAATACTCGAAGGCGCGAAGCGCCGGCCTAGCGCCGGACGGGAACGCCCCGTGCGGCGAGATAATCCTTTGCCTGCGGAATGGTGAAGGTGCCGAAGTGAAAAATACTCGCGGCCAGCACGGCACTGGCGTGGCCCCGGTCAAGGACCTCGGCCAGGTGGTCCAAGGTGCCGGCGCCACCGCTGGCGATCACGGGGACCGAAACGGCATCGCTCACCGCGCGGGTGAGCTCAAGGTCATAACCGGCGGAAGTGCCATCCCGGTCCATGCTGGTCAGGAGGATCTCACCCGCGCCCATTTCCACCGCCTGCCGCGCCCAGCCGACCGCGTCGAGCGGGGTGGGATTGCGGCCCCCATGGGTGTAGACGCGCCAGGACCGGCCGTCGGGCTCCCGCTTCGCGTCGATCGCGACGACGATGCACTGGTTGCCAAAGCGGCGGGCGGCGTCGGTGATGAGCTGGGGATCCTTGATCGCCGCGGTATTGAGCGAGACCTTGTCCGCGCCGGCCTTGAGCATGGCCTCGATGTCGGCCAGCGAGCGCAGGCCGCCGCCGACAGTCAGGGGCATGAAACACTGCTCCGCGGTCGCGGCCACCACGTCGTGCATGATCCGCCGCTCGTCGCTGGAGGCGGTGATGTCGAGGAAGACCAGCTCGTCGGCGCCCTGGGCGTCGTAGGCGCGGGCGCAGGCGACGGGATCGCCCGCGTCGCGCAGCGCCTGGAATTTGACGCCCTTGACCACGCGACCCGCGTTGACGTCGAGGCAGGGGATGATCCGGCGGCTGAGCATGGCGAAAAGTAGCCAGTAGTAAGGAGCGGGTAGCGAGGAGAAAACGGCCGGCAGTCAGGCCCTGCCACCGCCGCCCCGCGCGAGCCGCGACCTGAGGTCAGACGTGGGTCACGTCGGGATCGAAATTCACCGCGAGGCGGTAGACATGACCGGGGCGCATGATGAGCGGATGATCGCGCACCAGGTACTGGAGATAGTGAATCTTGCCGTAGTTGGTGCGGTAGGTCGGATCGGCGCTGACCACCTCGGTTTCCTGCCAGGTGCCCTGGAAGTCATCCTTGACCACCGTGCAGCGCTGGCCCTCGGGCCCGAGCGCCAAGGCGCCGTTGACGTGGTATTTCGAGTGCGGTGCGGCAATGGCAAGCACGTAGCGGAACTTGTCGAGCGTGACGGCCTGCTTCACCGTGTAAGCGAACTCGCAGCTGACCTTGCTGCCGGAGAAGGTCCACTGGACCTTCACGCTGCCGAGGTTCTTGACGAATTCCTCCTTGGTGGAGATCAGCTCGGGCTGTTCGTACCGGAAATAGAAGCTATTGCGCAGGCCGAGCCCGGTGACGCAATTCTTGCCGTAGAAGGCGGGGATCGTGACGTGCTCGCCGAACGTGAGCTCGGGCAGCATGATCGGGAGGTAGACGTTGTTCGGCCAGTCGAACACGCCGGGGCAGTGGGGGAACGGCAGGGCGTCGCTCGTGAGGGTCTTGCCGGAGCTGATCAGCGGGACCTGCAGGTGCAGTCCGCTGTCGGCGTCGCGGTAAAGGAACAGGCCCTGCTCCTTGCGGTTGCTCTTGTCGAAAATGACAAACCGGCCCGAGGTGCGCGGGGGCTCAACCTTGGGCATGCCCGGGGGCATCTGCACGGTCTTGGCCAAACGCGACCACTGGCAGAGGTAGCGCGCGGCGTCGAAGTTGGCCATGCGCGTGGTGTGGTGCGAGTAGGCGGTGCGCTCGTCGTCGCGCAGGTCCAGGAAGCCCTGCTCCTGGTCGAGGTAGGTCTCGTAGAAAAACAGGAAAAGCCGGCGCAGGATGTCGAAGTACCGCGCCTTCTGGTCGTCGGCGATCCAGTTGTCGCGCAGGCCCTGCAGGAGGAGGCTGATGCAATGCATCTGGCCGTAGGCGCCGGCGGCGCGGCCGAACGCCCAGCCGAGCCCGTCGGCCCGGACGAGGTCCGGCATCATCTTGATGTATTTCTCGGCGTAGGTGCGCAGGGTGGGGAGCTTGCGGTCGCGCACGCCGCTGTTGGCGTGCAGCTGGAGGGCGGAGCGGATGAAGACGAAGTTCATCACGCCGTAGAGGTTGAAATTGCCGCCGAAGCCGCTGGTGGCGTCGTCGAAGAATCCCGCCGAGCTGGTGGCGTTGATGCGCTCGATCATCCGCTCGATGAGGCGGGAGGTCTCGTCCTTCTTGGACAGGCCGAGGCTGAAGCGCGCGACGGCCCGGGCGACATTGAACGCCTGCCAGTGGTTGTCGTAGTCGCTGCGATGGAGCAACTGCTTGTCGATGCGTTCGCGGGTTTCCTCGACGAGGCGCTCCCAGACGGGGTTGCGCTCCTTGGAGGGACCGAAGGCGAGCAGGCCGAGCGAGGCGTAGGCGAGGCCGTTCTCGGCCGGCGGCTCGGTGAACATCTGCGCGGTGATGCACCGCGCGGCGAGGTCGATCAGGTCGTGGTCCTTGAGAGTGGTCTCGCCGGTGGCGCGATAGAACTCCCCGAGCGCGTAGGCGACATGGCCGGGCTCATCCGGACGCGATTGCTCCCCGGTCGTGGGAAGGATGGTGCCATCGGGCTGAATCGAGTCGAGATTGTGGGCCAGCATCGAGCGGGCCATGTCGAGACATTGCTCGGAAAAACTGTGCATGCGGTGGTGGTGCGGATCGAGGGGGCGGCGGAGGGCGGAAAGTGAAACTTTGTCCGGCGCAGGGCACCGGCGGCAAGAGTGAAGTTAACGGGCGATGAGCTTGAGGAACTCGGCGTTGGTCTTGGTCTTGGACAGGCGGGCGATCATGGTCTCGGTCGCCTCCTCGATCTTCTGCTGCACCAGGGCCCGGCGGAAGAAGTGGATGCCCTCGAGCGTCTTGGCGTCGATCAGCAGCTCCTCCTTGCGGGTGCCGGAGGCGGCGACGTTGATGGCGGGCCAGAGGCGCATCTCGGCGCACTTGCGGTCGAGGACGAGCTCCATGTTGCCCGTGCCCTTGAATTCCTGGAAGATGACGTCGTCCATCCGGCTGCCGGTCTCGACGAGCACGGAGGCGATGATGGTGAGGGAGCCGGCCTCCTCCGTCTTGCGGGCGGTGGCGAAGATCTGGCGGGGCTTCTCGAGGGCGCGCACGTCGAGGCCGCCCGAGCCGGTGCGGCCGCTGTTGCGGGCGGTGTTGTGGGCGCGGGACAGGCGGGTGATCGAGTCGACGAAGAGGACGACGTCGCGACCCACCTCGACCAGGCGCTTGGCGCGCTCGATGGCGAGATCCGCGATGCGGAGGTGGTTCTCGATCTGCTCGTCGTTGGACGAAGCCCAGATCTCGGCGGCGGTGACGCTGCGCCGAAAGTCGGTCACTTCCTCCGGGCGCTCGTCGACGAGCAGGATCATCACGTGGCACTCGGGGTTGTTCTCGAGGACGCCGAGGGCCATGTCGCGGAGGAGGGTGGTCTTGCCGGTGCGGGGCGGGGCGACGATGAGGCCGCGGGTGCCCTTGCCGATCGGGCAGAACAGGTCGACGGCGCGGGTGGTCATCCGGCCGTCCTTCATTTCCATTTTCAGGAACTGGTTTGGCGAGATGGTCGTGAGCGAGGGGAAGTCAAAGCGGGTGCGCCGGTCCTCGAGCGGCACGCCGTCCACCGTCTCGATGAAACGCATCTTCGGATTGGGGAAACGGCCGTCGGGCGGAAACGCGGTGCCGCCGACCATGGAGCCGGTGCGCAGCTTGAAGCGGCGGATGAGTTCCTTGGGCACGAACGGATCGGTGAGCCGGCGCTTGCCGCCACGGCTCAGGTCGAGCAGCTGGCCGTTGCCGCCGCGCTGCAGGTCGACGTCGAGGACGCCCTCGACGTGGATGGTCTCGATCGGGGCAGGCGCGGGGGCCGCAGTTTCAGGGCTGGCGGGAGCCGCGGCCGGGACGGGCGCGGAAGTGTCCGCCGGAGCGGACGCGGTTTTCTTTTCCATACGAAGTTTGAGACGATGCACACCCGCGCTTGACGCTTGAAACTCGAGGCGGGATAAGTGCCGCAGTTCGCGTTCTTAACCCCAAATCCGCCACTATCGTGACAGACCAGACGATTACCTCAGTATCCCGGGAACACCGGAAATTCAGGCCCTCGGCCGAGTTCAAAGCCCAAGCCAATCTTGGGAGTGAAGC
>CAIQKV010000100.1 GCA_903872505.1 uncultured Opitutia bacterium | reverse complement strand
GGCCCTCAGCCGCTACCGGTCCCAAGTGGAACCCGCCCTGCCCTGGAGCGAACCGGTGCTGCTCCCCGAGCTTGTCCGGGTCTGCAATTCCGGCCAGGAATTCTTCTTCCGCTTTGTGCCGCCCCCGCCCGGGGCCGGCGCTGCCGGTGATCCGGTTATCTGACGTGACCCCCTCAACCCAACCCTCCTCCCCCGGCCCGGTGTCAGCTGCCGGTCCAAGGCGGATGACTGTCCCGCGTCTTGGCGCCCCTACCTGAATGCGCCGCGTCCTCATCGTCAGTCCGCACTTTCCGCCCACCAATGCGCCCGACCATCAGCGCGTGCGGATGAGCCTGCCCTATTTTCGCGAGAACGGCTGGGATCCGGTTGTGCTCGCCGTCGCTGCCGCCTGCGTCGAGGTCCCGCAGGATGCCCTGCTGGCCGAGACCTTGCCCGCGGCGGTCCCGGTGCACCGCGTGCGCGCCCTGCCGGCCCGGTGGACACGGCTGGCCGGCCTCGGGAACCTTGGCTACCGGGCCTGGTTCCAGCTCGACCGGGCGGGGTCCCGGTTGCTGCGCGACGGGCGGTTTGACCTGGTTTATTTTTCCACGACGCAATTCGTGGCCACCGCCCTGGGCCGGCGCTGGCAGCGGCGCTTCGGCGTGCCCTACGTCGTGGACATCCAGGACCCGTGGCGCACCGACTATTACGAGCGGCCCGGTGCGCCGTCACCGCCCGGTGGCTGGAAATATCGCTTCGCCCGCTGGCAGGCCGCCCGGCTGGAGGAGAAGTCCTGGCGCGGCGCCGCCGGCTTCGTGAGCGTGAGCGCCGACTATCTCGAGCAGTTGCGGGCACGTTACGACTGGTTCGGCGCCAAGCCCGCCGCGCTCGTCCCCTTCGGCGCCTCGGAGGCGGATTTTGAGCTGGTCCGCAGTCGCCACGATCTGGTGGCTGCCTACCCCCGCGAACCAGGAGCCGTGCACCTTGTGAGTGTCGGTGTCGTCGGGCCGATCATGCGCACGGCGCTCGAGTTTCTTTTCGCCGGCGTCCGCAACCTGCGCACCACCCATCCGGCGGCCGCCGCGCGGCTGCGCCTCCATTTCATCGGCACGAGCTACGCCCCGGGCGCCCAGGCCGGCCTTTCGGTCCTCCCGGTCGCCGCGGCCTGCGGCGTGGCCGACCTGGTGCGCGAAGAGCCCGGCCGGGTCGGTTACTTCACCGCCATCAAGACCCTGCTCGCCGCGGACGCGATCGTCATCCTTGGCTCGGACGACCCGGCCTACAATCCGTCCAAGATCGCCACCTCCTTCCTCACCGGGCGGCCGGCCCTCGCCCTTACGCCCGCCGGGTCTGCGCTGGACCGGATGGTGCGGGAGCTCAACTTCGCCGCCGTGGCCAGCTGGCCGGCTCCCGTGGGGGTCGCCACGGCGACCGAGTTCCTCCTTCGATTGCTGGGGCATGACGGGACGGCATCCGCAGCAGAACACAATTGGACCGCGTTCGCCGCCCATCACACCGCCCGCGCCCGCACCCGCCAGCAATGCCAGCTCTTCATGCGAGCACTTGGCTTCTCGCCATGAAGCTACCTCGGTTATCCCTCGGTGGTTCTGCCCTCGTTGCCGTGGGATTGGCCGCAGGCATCTACCTGCAGCATCGCTGGCCGGTCGGCCGTCTGGCACATGAGTTCCTACGGAGCCCGACCCCGGCCGCCCGTACCATTGCTGATATCTCACAGCTTCGGCCGGGACGCCGCCTTGTCATTGTTGCAGCGGGTCAATCGAATGCGGCAAACTACGGCGAGACCAGGCGTTCCGCGGGCGACAAGGTCTTCGCTTTCGCCAACGGACAACTGTTCCTTGCCGTCGATCCGTTGCCCGGGGCCGATGGCGATGGTGGATCGATCTGGACACGGCTCGGCGCAAGGTTGGCGATGACCGGCGACTACGACGCCATTGTCATTGCCGTGGTCGCCCAGGGCTCCACACGCCTGGCCGATTGGGCACCCGGGGGCGCGTACCATGACCGGTTATGTGCGACCCTGCGCCAGCTGGCGGCCGCAAATCTGCCCGCCGACTTTCTCCTGTGGCAGCAGGGCGAAACCGAAGCCAGTTCCGCGTCTGCCGCCGGGCGCGACTATCTTGCCGAGCTCGGACAACTCCACCTGGCCTGCCGCCAGATATTTCCGGACGTCATCTTTGTCGCCGCACATTCGACCTACGGGGCCAGTCTATCGGTCAATGAGCAGATTCGCCTTGCGCAGGCTGGCGCCGCCCGGCTGCCCAACGCCATGGCGGGAGCGGACCTGGATCGTCTAGGAGAAAAATACCGCAGCGATGGCGCCCACTTTAACGACCGCGGGCTATCTGCCGCCGCGGATCTCTGGCTCGAAGCCCTGAATGTTTCGCTGGACCAGCGCAAACGCGGGCACACCACCCCTTGAAACTCGGACGCATACCCGCCCTCGACGGAATCAGAGGCGTCGCCATCCTGCTCGTGCTGACCGGCCATACCGTGCAGAATTACCAGCCGCTCAGCGAAACGGTGCGCCCTTGGCTTTTGATCTTTGCCAATCCGGCGGCAGGGGTGCGGCTGTTCTTCGTGTTGAGCGGTTACTTGATCACGCAGTTATTGCTGCAGGAACAAGCCGCCACCGGGGCGATCTCGCTGCCCCGATTCTACTGGCGAAGGATTCTGCGAATCTTCCCGGCTTTCTATGCCTACCTCCTGGGCGCCTTGATCGTGAATTGGTATCGATCGCCTGATCTTTCGCCTGGCGCCTGGGTCGCCGCAGGCACCTTTAGCTGGAACTATGCCTTTTTTTGGACTTCGGCTCCACCGGTAATCTACTGGGATCTCGGCCACCTCTGGACCCTTGCGGTCGAGCAGCAGTTCTACCTAGTCTGGCCGCTCCTTCTGCTGTGGGCGGGGCCGCGCCGTGGTTTTTGGCTCGCCGCTGCGCTGATCGCCTGGTGTCCGCTCGCCCGGGTGGCGACATACTTTCTGTTCCCGGCGCAGCGCGGGTATGTGGGCATGATGTTTCATACGGCCGCCGATAGCCTGATGGCCGGATGTGCCGTGGCCATTCTTGTCCAGTCCGAACCGGTGCGCATGATGCTGCGACACCGCGGCTGGTCCGCGGCTTTGGTCGCGGCAGTTTGGCTGTTGCTCGTGTCCCCTTTGCTTGGTTTCTACCTGCGGGGATTTCCGGTCGTGGCGGGGATCACCCTCGACGCATTGGCTGCAAGCTGCCTCATAGCCTGGGTGCACTACGCACCCAGCCGCATAGTCAATGCAGGGCTGGGACGCGGCTTGTTGCCTGCCCTTGGAGTCATCTCTTACAGTCTCTATCTTTGGCAGCAGATATTCCTTTCCCCGTCCGGAGGATTGAGTTCCGGGCACATCGTCCTGCCCTGGCTGGGCGCGGTCACCGCGGCGGTGATGTCATACTGGCTGGTGGAGAAACCCGCGCTGCAGTTTAAGTCCCGATTGGGCAGGCCCCTCACGCTTGTTACCGAGCCCGTGACATGAACCGCATTCAACAGTCCCGCGTACTGGACCGGCACACCCAGATCGGCGACCTGGCGGACAGTGTCCGCTGGTTGCTGCGCCGGGCGTTTTGGCCGGCAGCGCTCATCATGGCTGGCGAGTCCGCCTTCCTGTTTTTCACCGGCAGCCCTGGCGCGCCCGCCTTCGGCCTGATCGCCCTAGGCACGCTCATCGTCCTCGGGCTTTGGCGCACCGGAGGCATTGGGCTCCCGATTGTGCCGCTGATCGCCATCCAAAACCTCGTGGTCTACGGCCTGCCCATCGTCATCGGTCACGAGGTCCTCGACAGTTACCCGGCAAGCGATGTCACCCGGGCCGGGGTCGAGGTCCTGATCTTCAGCTGCTGTCTGGCGGGAGCCTGGCGCCTCGGCATGGCACTCTTCCCTCCGGCCACGGCCTTGTCCCATGCACTCCGGGGCTTCAAGCAAGAGAGCTCCGTGCGGCTCAAGCGCCTCGGATTCGGCCTCATCTGCGGCGCCTCCCTCTACCTGTTGCTGGAGAGCCTGGATTTGCTGGCGGGCTTCTTAGCCCTCGTGCCCGAGGGCAGCTACTCGCTGATCACGGCGCTCGTCTCGGCCGCCGGCGCGTGCGGGTTTTTCCTGGTCGCCATGTTCGTGGGCACGCGGGACATCTCCGTGGCCGGCCGGTTCCTGTTCTGGGGACTGCTGGCGGGGAGTTGTTTCATCAATGCGGCGGGATTTCTGCTCTCCACCACGACCGGCCTGCTCGCCGCCGTCCTGATCGGGTTGTTCTGGAGCTCGGGCCGGATGCCCTGGCGGTATGTGGCCGTGGTGATCCTGGTCCTGTCCTTCCTCAATCTCGGCAAGTTCACGATGCGCGACCGGTACTGGACGGTGGAGGACGAGCAGGCCCCCCATTTCACGCTGGGCCAGATGCCGTCACACTACGCCGAGTGGATCCAAGCCAGCTACGATTCCATCGCGCCCGAAAGCCCGCGGGGCGCGCTGCCGGACAGCGACGGCAAACCGGTCAAGGGCCAGAGCCTGCTGGAGCGGGTCAACAACCTGCAGAACCTCCTCTTCGTGATCGACGCCATGGACGCCGGCCACATCCCGCCGCTCCATGGCCAGACCTACGAACTGATCCCGCCCCTGCTGATGCCGCGCATTTTCTGGCCGAACAAGCCCCGGACCCACGAGGGGCAGATCTTGCTCAACGTCCACTTCGGCCGCCAGGATCTGGACGCGACCTTCCAGACCTACATCGCCTGGGGCCTGCTGCCGGAAGCCTACGGCAATTTCGGCCCGCGGGCCGGCGCGATCTGCCTCGGCGCCTGCCTCGGCCTCATGTTCGCCTGGGCGGAGGCTTTTTCCGCGCGCAAACTGCTGCTCTCGCTCGAGGGCTTCATCGCCTTCACCATCCTGCTCTGCATGATGAGTTCGTATGAAATGGTGGCCAGCGTCCTGGTCACCACCGTTTTCCAATCTGTCGTCGTGCTCATCATCGCCTGTTTCCCTTTCGTCGAACGCACCGCGTTAGAGCGGCCGGCTGCCGACTCCCCGTGACCGCCCCTGCCTCCCTCCGCCTGGCCGTGGTGCTCTCGCACCCCATCCAGTACTACAGCCCGTGGTTTCGCTGGCTGCGGGCGCACACCGCGCTCGAGTTCCGGGTGTTCTATCTCTGGCAATTTGGCGTCACCGCGCAGCCTGACCCGGGTTTCCAGGCCACCATCAAATGGGACGTGGACCTGCTCTCCGGCTATGCGCACGAGTTTGTGCCCAACACCGCCCGGTCCCCGGGCACGGAGCACTTCTGGGGCCTGCGCAACCCCACGCTGACGAACCGCCTCGCCGCGTGGCGGCCGGATGCCGTCCTGCTGTTTGGCTATGCCTTCGCGAGCCACCTCCGCGTCATTGCGTGGGCGCGCCGCCGCGGCGTGCCGCTCATCTTCCGCGGCGATTCGCATTTTCTCGGCCGCCCGTCGCCCGGCTGGATTCACACCCGGCTGCTCCGGCTGCTCTACCGGCAATTCGCCGCCGTCACCTATGTCGGTCAGGCCAACCGCGATTATTTCACGACGCTCGGTGTTCCGTCGGACCGGCTGTTTTTTGCGCCCCACTCGGTGAACCACGAACTCTTCGATCCGGCGGACGCGGCCCCGCGCGCCGCCGCCGCCGCGCTCCGGCGGGACCTCGGGATCGCCCCCGGCACGCGCGTGGTTCTTTTCGCGGGCAAATTCCTCCCGGCCAAGCAGCCGCGTGAACTCCTCGAGGCTTTCCTCGCGCTGGATCGCCCGGAGACCGCACTCGTCTTTGTGGGCGATGGGCCGGAGTCCGCCGCGCTGCAGGCCGCCGCGCGCGCCGCACCGCCGGGCCGGGTGCATTTCCTTCCCTTCGCCAACCAGTCCGACATGCCCGCTCGCTATCTGCTGGGGGATATCTTCGCCCTGCCCTCGCGCGGCCTGTACGAGACCTGGGGGCTCGCCGTCAATGAGGCGATGCACCTGGGTCGGCCCTGTTTGGTGAGTGACCGGGTTGGCTGCCAACAGGACCTCGTCCGCGACGGCGAGACCGGCTGGGTGTTCCGCTCCGGCGACCCGCTCTACCTGCGTGCAAAGCTCGCCGAGGCGCTCGCGGCTGATCTGCCGCCATTCCAGGCGCGCGTCGCCACCCGCATCGCCGGCTACACCTATGCGCAGACCACCGCCGGATTGCTGGCGGCGTTGAATTCCCTGCCCGGACCCGCATGAGGATTTCCATTGTCACCGGTTTCTTCCTGCCCGTACCGCCGCTGCTCGGCGGCTCGACGGAAAAGATCTGGCACCGGCTCGCCCAGGAATTCGCCGCCGCCGGGCATGAGGTGACGTTTGTCTCCCGCGCCTGGCCCGGTCTCGCCCCGGAGGAAATCGTCCACGGGGTCCGGCATCTGCGCCTGCGCGGGGCCGATCACACGCGGTTTCTCCCGCTCAATCTCCTGCTCGATTTCTGGTGGGGCGTGCGGGTGGCCCGGCGCCTGCCCGCGGCGGATGTCGCCATCTGCAACACCGTCACCCTGCCCGTCTGGCTGCGGCGGCTCAAACCCTCCGCCGGCCGGGTGGTCGCCGTGCTCGCACGCATGCCCAAGGGACACGGCCGCGCCTACGGCGGGGTTGACCGCCTATTCTCCCTCAGCGACGCGGTCACGGCCAAGCTCCGCTCGGAAAACCCGCGGCTGGCGGCGCGCATCTCACCTTTTCCCTACCCCATCGACTGGGCGCTGCACGCCGCCGCCGCGGCCAAGGCCACCCCTCCCTCGCCGCTCCGGATCGGCTATGTCGGCCGCATCCATCCTGAAAAGGGCCTGCGCCTTCTGCTCGCCGCCGCCGCGCGCCTCGCAGCCCGCCCCGACCTGCTGGCATGGCGGCTCGAGCTGACCGGTCCCGTCAGCGTGGCCCAGGGCGGCGGCGGTGAGGCCTTCCGCGACGCCCTGCTGGCCGAGTTCGCCCCGGTCCTCGGCGACCGCCTCGCCTTCCTCCCCGCGGAGTTCGATGCCGCCAAGCTTGCCGCCAGTTACGGCCGGCTGGATGTCTTTTGTTATCCGAGCCTCGCCGAGCAGGGCGAGACCTTCGGCGTCGCCGTGGCCGAGGCGATGGCCGCAGGTGGCGTCGCCGTGGTGTCGGCGCTCGCGTGTTTCCAGCAGTTGGTGCGCGAGGGCGAGACCGGCGTCGTCTTTGATCACCGGGCGGCCGACGCTGACGCCCGCCTCGCGGAGTGCCTGGCCGGCCTGCTGGCCGATGCCGGCCGCCGGCAGGCCCTCGCCGCCCGCGGGCAGGAACACGTGCGGCGCTTCGACTACCGGGAGAGCGCACAAACCGTGCTGGCCGTGCTCGCCACACTCGTGGATAAGTAGATCCTGCGATTGAAAGACCCGCCCGGCACCTGAGTCTTCTCCCCACCCATGTCCGTCGAAGCACCCTACCTCGGCCAGAACTGCGTGACGCCCGACCCGCGCGGGGAAATACTGCGGCGCGGGCTTTGGTCTTTAGTGCAGGCGACGCTTTTCCGGTGGAGTCCGCGCCCGCTGCATGGTTTCCGCGCGCGCCTGCTCCGGGTCTTTGGCGCTGAGATTCCCCGGCCCTCGCAGGTGGTCATTTTTCCCACGGCGCGGATCACCTATCCCTGGCGGCTCACGCTGGCGCCCCGCAGCATGGTCGGCCGCAATGTCACCCTCTACAACCTCGGGCACATCACGCTGCAGCGCGGCGCAACCATCAGCCAGAACTGCCACCTGTGCGCAGGCACCCACGATTATTCCCGCTGGTCGATGCCGCTGGTGACTGCACCGATCACCGTCGGCGAGAACGCCTGGCTCGGCGCCGATGTGTTTGTCGGGCCCGGCGTGACCATCGGCGAACTCTGCGTCGTCGGCGCGCGCTCCGTCGTGGTGAAGGACCAGCCCCCGCGCATGGTCTGTGCCGGCCACCCCTGCCGGCCGCTCAAGGACCGGGCCGGGCCGTCCGCATGAACCTGCCCGCACCGCTGCGCCTCGCCGTCGAACGCGCCAGCCGCAACGTTTCCCTGCGCCGCCGCCTTCCCGCCCGCTTCGGGGGCGCCATGCTCCGCGTCTCACCCGGCGCCGCCCTCTGCTACTACCGCCGATTGCAGGGCCCGCGCTGGGATGAACTCTACGACTTCGCGGAGCATTGCGTGCGGCCCAATGCGGCGGTGTGGGACGTGGGCGCGAGCATGGGCGTGTTTGGCTTTGCGGCGGCCCACGCCGCCGGACCGGGCGGCCGCGTGCTCGCGGTCGAGGCGGACAGCTGGGCGGCGCAGTACCTCAAGCAATCCGCCGCCACACCCCGACCCGGGGCGGCGCCGGTGCAGGTGCTCAGCGCGGCGGTGTCCGACCGCGTCGGTCTCCAGACCTTCGCCATCCCGGAACGCGGCCGCGCCGGGTCCCATCTTGCCCAAAGTCCGGGCGCCGGCAGCCCGCTGCTCGGCGGCACCCGCGAATCGCACCCGGTCGTGACGCTCACGCTGGACTGGCTGGCGGAGAATTGCTTTCCCCCGGCCGTGCTCAAACTGGATGTCGAGGGCGCGGAATTGGCCGCGCTCCAGGGTGGCCGGCATATGCTCGCCACCCATCACCCGGCGCTGCTCGTGGAGGTCTACGAGCGCAATGCCGACGCATTGACCGCGCTGCTCCACGGGCACGGTTACGCGCTGTTCGATCTTTCCGGTGGCTGGGCACATCGCACGCCAGTGGCACGCGCGGTGTATAATACCCTCGCCCTGCCCCGCTGATTCCATGCGCCTGTGCCATATCACTCCCAGCCTGGAAGAGCGCCACGGCGGTCCGAGCAAATCGGTCCGCGCCCTCGCCGGCGCGCTGGCGGACATCGGGCACGAGGTTGATCTGCTGGCGACCGAGCCGGGCAGCGGCTCGGCCAGTGACGTGGGACGTCTCCACCAGGAGAGTTTTCATCGCGACTGGCCGCAGCAGATCTGCCGCTCCACCGGTCTGCGGCGCCGGCTCGAATCCGTCGACGCCGCAATCATCCACAGCCACGCGCTCTGGCTGCGGCCGCTGCATTACGCCCACCAGCGCGCGGTGGCCGGTGGCGCGAAACTGGTCATTTCCCCGCGCGGTATGATGAGCCCCTGGGCCTGGAATCATCACCGCGCGCGCAAGCGCTTCGCCGGCGCGCTCATTCACCCCGGCGCGTTTGCCGCCGCGGCCGGCTGGCACGCCACCAGCCCCGCGGAGGCCGACGACATCCGCCGCCTGGGTTTCCGGCAGCCGGTCTGCCTCGCGCCCAACGGCGTCACGCTCCCGCCCGCCGAGGCGCTCATCGGCGCCGGCGCGGCCTGGCGCGCCCACTGTCCGGCCACCGCCAACCGGCCCGTCGCGCTGTTTTATTCCCGCTTCCACCGCAAGAAACGGCTGCGGGAACTGTTTAATCTCTGGATTGCCGCGTCCCGGGGCGACTGGCTGCTGCTCATCGCCGGCGTGCCGGAGGAATACTCCGTGGCCGAAGTACAGGGCTGGATCAACGCCGCCGGCGCCACGGACCGGGTCGCGGTCGCCGACGGGGCCGGTCTGCCGCCGCCCTACGCTGTCGCGTCCTTGTTCCTGCTGCCATCGCACTCGGAGAATTTCGGCCTCGTCATCGCCGAGGCGATGGCCGCGGGCGTGCCGGCGGTCGTGACCGACGGGACGCCGTGGGCTGGTCTCAACACCGATGGCCGCGGCTGGTGCGTGCCGTGGCCGGATTTCAACCGGGCGCTGCAGACGGCGCTCGACGAATCCCCGTCGCGCCTCACGGAGCGCGGTCTCCGGGCCCGCACCTGGGTCCTCTCGGAGTACTCCTGGGAAAAATCCGCGCGCGCCCTCGCGGAGTTTTATCGGCAATTGCAGGAAGCCCGGCCGTGAGTCTCGCCCATCGCCAGGCGGAAGGCAGCCCGGACCGCTCCTCCCTCGAGCCGGAACGGCCGCCACTTGGCTGGCTGGAGACCGCCATCGTGGTGCAGGTGGGCGTGCTGCTGTTGTCCGGTGCATGGGCGTTCGGCGGCGGCGCCGCCTGGGCGCGGCTTCTGCTGTCCTGCTGGGGCAGCGCCGGCGGTCTCCTCACCCTCGCCGCCATCCGGCAGCGGCTCGCCCGGCACGATGGCTCGCTGCGTCCGCTGCGCTGGCTGTGGCCCCTGGCGGTGCTCAACGTCCTCGTGCTGGCCAGCTGCCTCAATCCCAGCTTCACCGCCGTCACCCTCGAGGGACAAACCCTGCTGGCCCACACCGGCGCCGCCCATCCGCTCCTGCCCAGCACGGCCCATCCGCCGAGCACGCGGGCGCACCTCTGGCTCTTCGACGCCATCTACCTCTCCTGTTTCAACCTGGCCTGGATCACCCGGCGCCGGGCGCTGCGGGGACTGCTGCTCGTTGCCGTCGCCAATGCGGTGCTCCTGTCGGTCCTGGGCACGTTCCAAAACCTGACCTCCGACGGTTTGTTCTTCGGGCTGGTGCCTTCGCCCAACCCGCGTTTCTTCGCGACCTTCGTGTACGGCAACCACTGGGCCGCCTTCATCGTGTTGATGATCGGCGCCGGCATCGGGCTGGTGTTTCATTATACCCGGCGCTCCGCCGGCCGGTTCTCCGGCTCTCCCCTCGGCCTGGGCATGGTCGGCCTGCTGCTCATGGCGATCACTCCCGCGCTCTGCGGTTCGCGCTCGGGCATGATGCTGCTGCTCGTCCTGCTGGGGATCGGCGGCGGCCATGCCCTCCTGCGCCTCCAGCGCCGGCAGCGCACCCGCGGTGAATCCGCCGCGCTCCCGGTCGCCGGCCTGATCCTCTGCGTCGTCCTGGCCGCGGCCGGGGCCGCCTACCTGGGCCGCGCCATGCTGCGCGAGCGCTGGGCCGACACGCAGGGACAATGGCAGGCGGGGCTGGTTGTGGAGCGGGGAAAACTCTACGCGGACACCTGGCACCTGGCGGCCGCGCAGCCGGTTTTCGGCTGGGGACTGGGCTGCTACGACAAGGCCCTGCTGCTGCTCCGCCCCCGCCCGTTGGAGGCCAACCGGCAGTATGAGCACAGCTACGTCGATGCCCATTCGGACTGGCTGCAGTCGCTGGCCGAGGTGGGCTTCGCCGGCACCCTGCTGTTCGGCCTGTGCGGCCTCCTGCCTCTCCTGGGTTCGCGGCCTTGGCGCGGCACGGGCTTGCTGCCGGCTTACCTCCTCGCGGGCTGCGGGCTGATCCTGCTGTACGCCGCGGTGGAGTTTCCCTTCGGCAACCCGGCGGTTGTGATTGCCTTCTGGACCTGCTTTTTTAGCGCCGTCCACTATACCCGGCTGCTGGAGTTGAAACCCGGCAAAGCGCCATGAGCCCCCTCTGCCCCATCTCCATCCTGATCCCCGCCAAAAACGAGCGGGACAACCTCCGCGCCTGCATCGAGTCGGCGCGCTTTGCGGACGAGATTGTCGTCGTCGACTCGGGCAGCACGGACGGCACGCGGGAGATCGCCGAGTCGCTCGGGGCCCGGGTGGTGGATTTCCAGTGGGACGGCGGCTTCCCCAAGAAGAAAAACTGGGCGCTGGCCAACATTCCCTGGCGGCACGAGTGGGTCTTCATCCTCGACGCGGACGAGCGCATCACGCCCGAGCTGGCCGCGGAGCTCCGCCAGGCCGTCGCCGCGCCCGCGGGCAACGGCTACTACGTGAACCGCCGTTTCTGGTTTCTCGACGGCTGGCTCCGGCACTGCGGCTACTACCCGAGCTGGAACCTGCGCTTTTTCCGGCACGCCCTCGGCCGCTATGAGGAGTTTGCGGGCGCGAGTGACACGGGTTCGGGGGACAACGAGGTGCACGAGCACGTGGTGCTGCCGGGTCCGGCCGGGCGCCTGCGCGGCGAAATGGAGCACTGGGCGTTTCCGACCATCGCCATCTGGGTGGAGAAGCACAATCGCTACTCCAACTGGGAGGCCCGCCTGCTCACCACCGGCGCCGGCGACGCCGCCGCCCGGGCGGCCCTCGATCCCGCACTGGCCCGCAAGCGCCGGCTCAAGCACCTCGCCGCGCGCCTGCCGTTCCGCCCCGCGCTGCGGTTCTTCTACCACTACGTCATGCGGGCCGGGTTCCTCGACGGCTACCGCGGCTACGTTTTCTGCCGGCTGATGGCGTTCTACGAGTTCCTCAGCGTGGCCAAGGCCGGCGAACTGCGCCGCGCCGGGAAACACTGACCCGCCATGACCGGCGCTTCACCCCCAATGGCGCGCGTTGTCTTCCTCAACCGCTTCTACTGGCCGGATGAACCCGCCACGGCGCAGTTGCTCACCGACCTCGCCGAGGCGCTCGCCGCCGCCGGCCGCGAGGTGGTCGTCATCACGAGCCGGCCCGGCGGGAGCGACTTCCCGCGTCGCGAGCAGCAGCGGGGCGTGACCATATTGCGGGTGGCGGCCACTCGCCTGGGACATCGCGGCCTTCCCGGCAAGGCGGCGGACTTCGTCACCTTCTACCTCGGCGCGCTCTGGCAGCTAGGTTTGTTCGCGCGGCGCGGTGATGCCATCGTCGCCCTGACCGATCCCCCGCTGCTGGGCGTGGGAGCCTGGTTGATCGCACGGCTGCGCGGGGCCCGGATCTTCCACTGGGTGCAGGACATTTATCCCGAAGTCGCCGTCACCCTGACGGGACATCGCTGGCTGGGGCTGGTGCGCCCGTTGCGCAATCTCGCCTGGCGGCGATCGGACGGGTGCGTGACCCTCGGCGCGGATATGGCCGGCGTCCTCACACGGGCGGGCATCCCACCGGCCCGGATCGCCATCTCGCCCAACTGGGCTCCCGCTGGTCTCACCGTTCAGCTCTGTGACGCCGCCGACGCCCTTCGTGCCGAATGGCAGCTGACGGGCAAGTTCATCATCGCCTACTCGGGCAACCTTGGACGCGTGCATGACCTTGCCCCCCTCCTTGATGTCGCGGCCGCGCTGCGCGACGAGGCGAACATTGCGCTGGTATTCATCGGCACCGGCGCCCTGCGCGACCGGCTCGAGGCCCAGGCGCGATCGCGCGGCCTCGCCAACGTGCATTTCTTCCCGCCGCAGCCCCGCGCCCGCCTCGCCGAGTCCCTGGCCCTCGGCGACCTTCATCTCGTCACGCTGGCCGCCGGGTGCGAATCCTTCGTCTTTCCCAGCAAGGTCTACGGCGTGACGGCCGTCGGCCGGCCGGTCATCTTCATTGGGCCCCGCGATTGCGAGGTCGCCCGGCTGGTGTTCGGCCAAGGGTTCGGCCTGGCTTTTGCGCCGGGACAGACCGCCGCCATCGCGGCCGCCATCCGCGAACTGCGCACCGGGGCCGGCCGGCTCCAGCAGCTCGGCGCGGCGGCGGCAGTGTTCGGCCGCGACCATTCCGGCCCGACCGGCGCGACGGTCATCTGGGAAAATCTGCTCAGTCCGGCCAGCTAAGCCTGCGCTCCCGCGCTTGCCGCCCAGGGGCAACCTCCCCCAATCTTCCCTTTCCGACATGAACAACCCGCGAAAAACCCTTCTCGCCCTCTTCGGGCTGGATCTCCTTTCGCTCGTGCTTGTGTTCAATGCCATCAGCGACCTCCGTGGCATCGGCGGCGGCCCGCACTGGATCCTCGCATCACTCGTCGGCCCGTTTGTCGTCCTGGTCTTTGCGATCTATCTCATCGACGGCTACCGCGCCCGCACCGACATGATGAGTCTCGACTACACGAGCCTGCATGCCATCGCGCTGATCAGCGCGATGCTCGCGACCCTGCTGATGACCTACGTCGTGCGGATACCTGGCGAGTCGGAGCTCCAATCCAGCCGCGGAGTCATCGCCCTCAGTTTCCTGACTCTGATCCCGCTCACCCTCAGCTACCGCCGGCTCATTTTCCGGCGGGCGAGCAACGCCCGGGGCGGAAGCTGCCTCGTGTTTCTCGGCGACCGCGCCAGTTGCCAGGCGTTCCAGGAGGAGTGCGAGAAGGTCGGGGCCACCCAGCGGATCGTGTTTTCCGTCGTCAGCGAGGGCTCGGCGGCGCCGTTTGGCGCCGGCGTCGACAACCGGCTGCGGCCATTCACCGAGGTCATCGACGACATCCAGCAGGGCCGGTTGGTGGTGGATGCCCTGATCCTGCGTGAGTCCAACCGCGAGCTGGACCAGGATGTCGCGCAAAAGCTCGTGCAGCTGTATTTTCGCGGCCTGCCGACCTACACCCTCGAGCTGTTCCACCAGATCTACTGGCGAAAGATCCCGATCTACCGGCTGAACCAGACCTGGCTCTTCCAGGAAGGCTTCCAGATCGCCCGGGAACCCGTCTTCGAACGGCTGAAACGCGTGGGCGACGTGGCGTTCGCCGCGCTCGGCCTCGCGATCGCGTCACCCTTGATCCTCCTCGGCGCCCTCGCGGTCTGGGTCGAGGACCGCGGCCCGTGTTTCTTTGCGCAGAGCCGGGTGGGCCGGTACCATGTGCCCTTCACCCTTCACAAGCTGCGCACCATGCGGCTCTCGGACTCCGAGGGTGCCCGCTACACGCAGCCGGGCGACGCCCGCATCACGACGGTGGGCCGGTTCCTTCGCGCCAGCCGTCTCGATGAACTGCCCCAGCTTTGGAACGTCCTGCGCGGCGACATGAGCCTGATCGGTCCCCGCGCCGAATGGGACAAGCTCGTGGCGGACTATGAGCGGGAGATTCCCTGCTACTATTTCCGCCATCTCGTCAAACCCGGCATCACCGGCTGGGCCCAGGTCAACTACCCCTATGGCGCCAGCCTGGAGGACACGATTCGCAAGCTCGAATACGACCTCTACTACATCCGCCACTTCTCCTTCACGCTGGATGCCTCCATCGTCCTGAAGACGATCCACGTCATGCTGTTCGGCAAGGGCCGCTGACCCTCCGGGATACCTTGATGAAGACCTACGATTTCCTGGTCATTGGCGGCGGCAGCGCCGGATTCAACGCCGCCCGCGTGGCCGCGGGACTCGGCCTCAGGACAGCCATCGTCGACGGCGCCCACGAGCTGGGTGGCCTCTGCATCCTGCGCGGCTGCATGCCTTCGAAAACGCTCCTCTACATGGCGGAGGTGCTGCACCTCGCGCAGAAGGGCAAGGCCTTCGGGCTCAGGATTCCATCCGCGCACGCCGATATGCGCCGCATGCAGGCACGTAAAAAGCGCCTCATCGCCGAGTTCGCCTCCTACAGGACCGCGGCGCTCAAGTCCGGCAGGTTCGATCTCATTCGCGCCAACGCCTGCTTCCGCGACGCGCACACGCTCGAGCTTTCCGATGGCCGGCTCGTCCGGGCCAAACACATCCTCATCAGCACCGGATCCAAGGTCAGCGTTCCCCCGGTGCCCGGGCTCGCCGAGGCCCGCTTCTGGACCAGTGACGACGTGCTCGACCTGGATTTCATCCCGCAGAGCGCGATCGTGCTCGGCGGCGGTATCGTGGCGTGCGAACTCACGCAGTTTCTCAACCGCATTGGCGCCCGTGTTACCCTGATCCAGCGCAGCCCCAACATCCTGCGGGACCATTCCGCGGCCGCCTCCACGGTCGTGCAACAGGCGCTGGTGGACGAGGGAGTCGAGCTCTTCGCGGGCACCCAGATTGAGCGTGTCGCCCAGGACCGTCGCGGCACCACCGTCACCTTTGTCCACGACGGCAAGCGCCTCACCCGCCGGGCCGCCCACCTGTTCAACGCCCTGGGACGCGAGCCCAACACCGCCCCGCTGAACCTCGCCGCCGCCGGCGTGCGCACCCGCCCCGACGGCCAGATCACGATCAACCGCTGGCAGCAGACGAGCGCGCGCCACATCTATGCCGCCGGCGACTGCTCGGGTCCGCACGAGATCGTCCACACGGCCATCCTGCAAGGCGAACTTGCGGCGCGGCACGCCGCCGGCGTCAAGAAGCTCAAGCCCGTCGACTGGTCGCTGCTGCTCAACGTCGTCTTCACCGACCCGCAGCTCGCGACCATCGGCCGGCTCGAGCGCGAGCTCACCGCCGCGGGCGTGCCCTACCTCTGCGCTACCTATCCGTTCAACGACCACGGCAAGTCCATCCTGATGGAGGCCAACTACGGTTACGTGAAGGTCATCGCCGAGCCCAAGCGCGGCCGCATCCTCGGCGCGGAGATCGTGGGCAAGGACGCCGGCGAGCTCATCCACGCGTTCAGCGGCCCGCTGGCCATGAGGGCTACGGTCTTCGATCTGCTCCGCGCCCCGTGGTACCACCCCACGCTCGCGGAAATCATCACCTACCCGCTCGAGGAGATTGCGGACCAGATTGCACGGCCATGACGGCTGCCCTGCTCCGGTGTCTCGACTGGTTTCTCACGCGCAGCAAACTCCAGTACTGGCCGGTGCGGGTGCGGTCCGGCGTCGCCGCGGGTGCGCGCTGGACGCTTTATCCCTGGAGCGCCTATTGGCGGGGCTCCCAGGAACCGGCCCTGCATCAGGCGATGCTCGGGCTCGGTGACATCGCGGGCTGGAGCTGCTGGGATCTGGGCGCCCATTACGGCATCTACAGCATCGGGCTCGCCCGGCGCACGGGACCTTCCGGGGAGGTCGCGGCCTTCGAGCCCAACCCCGTCAGCTATGCCCGGCTCGAACGGCACCGCCGGATGAACGGAATCACGTGGTTGAAATCGTTTGAGGCGGCGGTGTCCGACCATGCCGGTTCCGCGGAACTGCTCACATACGGGGACTTGCGCAGCACGACCACCCACCTCGCCTACGAGACCGAGACGGGTGGCGCCAACACCCGGCCGATTGCCGTGCACACGGTGGTGCTGGATGACCTCGTGGCCTCCGGACAATTGCGGCCGCCCAACTTCATCAAGGTCGATGTCGAGGGGCACGCGCACAAGGCGCTGGCCGGCGCCCGGCGGACCCTGGCGGCGAAACGGCCTGTCTTGATCGTCGCCATTCACAGTGAGCCTGAAATCCGGGGCGTGCTCGATCTGCTCACTCCCCTCGGGTACGAGCACACGTCGGTCGGAGCCGTCTCCGGTGGCAACCAATCGATGATCGGCCGCGATCTGCTTTTCAGGCCGAAGCCCCGCCTTTAGCGAGCTGCAGCAGATCGCCGAGCTCAACCCGGCCTTCGTAGAGCGCCTTGCCGACAATCACGCCGTCCAGCCGGGCGTGACGCTGCGCCAGCTTTGCCAGCTCGATCACATCCTCGCGCCGGCTCACGCCGCCGCTGGCGATCACGCGGAATTTGCCCGCCTTGAGCATGGCCTCCTGCGCCGGAAAATTCGGCCCCGTCAGCATGCCGTCGGTGCCGATGTCGGTGTGGATCAGGGTGCTGACGCCGAGTGCATCCATCCGCTTCGCGAGCGCCAGGGCGCTCATGCCGGCCGCAGCGACCCAGCCTTTGACCGCGACCTGTCCGTTCTTGGCGTCGATCCCGACGGCGATCTGGTTGCCGAACGCCTGCACCAGTTCGCCCACGAAGGCCTCGCTCTCCGCCGCGCGCGTCCCGATGACCACGCGGCTCACGCCGAAGCCCAGCGCGCGCTCCACCGCCGCCCGGGTGCGCAGTCCGCCCCCTAGCTGCACTTTCATGCCCAGGGCCGCGATCGCCTGCACCGCCGCGAGATTCTGCGGCTCGCCCGCAAAGGCGCCATCCAGGTCCACCACATGGACCCATTCACTGCCCGCGGCGCGAAACTGCTTGGCCACGTCCGCCGGATTCTCGGCATACACTGTCTCCTGGTCGGCACGGCCCTGCGTCAGCCGCACGGCGCGGCCGCCCTTGATGTCGATGGCGGGATATATCGTCATTTTGGATTTCCGATTTTCGATTTTCGAATTCAGGCTGGGTTAATAGCAATCGCTCATTTTATGCCCTCCTACCAAGCCCCCGCCTTTCTCACCGAGCTTCTCCACGCCCGCTCCCCCTCCGGCTACGAGTCCGAGGCGCAGGCCGTCTTCGACCGCCACGTGCAGCCCGCCGCCGACTCCTACGCCAAGGACGCGCTCGGCAACCGGGTCGCCACCCTCAATCCCTCCGGCGACCCCGTGCTCATGCTCGCCGGCCACATGGACGAGCTCGGCCTCATCATTACTTACGTCAACAAGGACGGCTACCTCTACTTCGACACCATTGGTGGCCACGACCGCACCGTGATTTCCGGCCGCCGCGTCATCATCCAGACCGCCCAGGGCCCGGTCAAAGGCGTCACCGGCAAGCGCGCCGTCCACCTCCTGGACGAGGCCGACCGCAAGAAGGTACCCGAAATCCACGAGATCTGGATCGATATCGGCTCCCGCTCGAAGAAGGAGGCGCTCGCGCGCGTCGCGATCGGCGATGCCGCCACCTACGACCACGAGTTTGAGCTCTTTCACGGCAGCATCGGCGCCGCGCGCGCCTTTGACAACAAGGTCGGCGCCTACATCGTCGGCGAAGTCCTCATCCGCCTCGCGAAGGAGAAAAAACTCGCCGCCAAGGTCGTGAGCGTCGCCACCTCGCAGGAGGAGATCGGTGTCCGCGGCGCGACCACGGCCGGCTACGCCGTGAACCCGCACATCGCCATTGCCGTGGACGTGGACCACGCGACCGACCACCCCGACTCCGACAACCGCAAGTTCGGCGAGACCAAGCTCGGCGGCGGCCCGATCCTCTGCCGCGGTGCCAACGCCAATCCCAAAGTCTTCCAGCGCCTGCTGGCCGCCGCCAAGAAACTCAAGATGCCCGTGCAGATCGCTGCCGACCCGCGTCCGACCGGCACCGACGCCCGCGCCCTCCAGATGGGCCGCGGCGGCGTGGCCACGGGCGTGGTGTCCATCCCCCTGCGTTACATGCACACGCCGAGCGAGGTCGTGGACCTGGAGGACGTGGAGCGCTGTGTGAAGCTCCTCGTCGAGTTCGCCAAGGGCCTAGAAAAGGGCGACTACGGGCACTGGTAAGCCGATCCGTCAGCCGGATAGTTTGATGAACGTCCCACTGGTTATCTCGATTTACGTCGCAGTGATCGGGGGCCTTGTTTGGTGGCTTATCCTCCGGCTAAAAAGCGCGTGCCCGATAAGACTAGAATAGCTGAATGGGCGAATAAAAATAGTCTCGAAGTCCTGTCCGCTGAGCGGCGCTGGATTTTAACGGGGCCGTATTGGCTCTATCGTTGGCCAGTAGTCTATCGCATCCGTGTTCGTGACGGGACAGGATACGAAAAAGCAGGTTGGCTGTGTGTGGAGGCGCCTTTTTACTCCATTAATATGGAGATTAAATGGAGTCAAAATTGGAAGTGACTAACCAGTCGCTCCCGACTGAGGAGACCAAGCTCCAAAACAAATCCGCCTAGCTGACCACAGCACGACTAGCCACGCGCCGCCGCCGCTCAGGCGGCGTTCTGCTTCGGCTCGGTCTTGCCCGCCTTGCGCAGCGTCGGCCGCTTGCGTCCCGCCACCACACCGGAGTCGATGACCACCTCGGTCACATCCTCGCGCTGCGGCAGCTCGTACATGACCTCGAGCATGAGATTTTCCATGATCGAGCGCAGCGCGCGGGCGCCGGTCTTGAGCTCGATCGCCTTCGCGGCGATGGCCCGCACCGCATCCGGGGTGAACTTCAGCCGCACTCCATCCATCGCGAAAAGCTTCGAATACTGCTTCACCGTCGCGTTCTTCGTCTTGAGAAGGATTTTCTCCAGATCGGCGATCTTGAGCTGGTCCAGCACCGAAACGACCGGCAGGCGGCCGATGAACTCCGGGATCATGCCGAAACGGATCAGATCCTCCGGCGCGAGCGCCTTCATCATCTGCTCCGGCTTGAGCGATGCTGCGTTCTGCGCGGCGATGGAGGAGAAGCCGAGGCTGCGCGTGCCGAGGCGCCGCTGCACGATGGCATCGAGCCCGACAAAGGC
>CAIQKV010000099.1 GCA_903872505.1 uncultured Opitutia bacterium | reverse complement strand
TGTAGCTACGAGCGTGAGCGAGTGGCGGTTCGTCCACTCGCTCACGCTCGTAGCTACAGTATCTCAGGGCAGGTCGAAGACCTTGCCCTACCTCGGATCTAAGCCGACTCGGCCCGCCGGTCGGAGTCGTGATTGCCGCCGGCGGCGGACGCGAGGCGTGGCGCGATGTGCTGCCACAGGGCCTCGGCGCGCGTCGCGATCAGTTCGCGGCATTTGCCGATCTCCGCCTCGCGCGCGGCCCGGTTCTCGGCGGCGATCTTGGCGAGGTCGTCGAGGTTGTAGAGAAACACGTTTTGCAGCTTGGCCGTGGCCGGATCCACGTCGCGGGGCAGGGCGAGGTCGATGAAGAACAGCGGGCGCGCGGGCCGCTTGCGCAGCGCGGCCTCCGCCGCGTCGAACGACACGACGGTGTCGGGCGCCGACGTCGCGCAGACGACGATGTCGAACTCCTCCAGCTTCAGCGGCACGAGCCAGAACGGCAGGGCGAACGCGCCCAGCGCGTCGGCGAGCTCCATCGCGCGCTCCAGCCGCCGGCTGGCGACGGTGAGCGCCGCCGCGCCACGGCTCTGGAAGGCCTTGGCGGTTTTTTCGCCGATCTCACCCGCGCCCAGCAGCAGGATCCGCGTCTCGGCGAGGCTGCCAAAGATGTTCTGCGCGAGCTGGACGGCGACGTTGGCCACGCTGACCTGGCCCTCGGTGATGGCGGTGTTCGTCCGGACATGCTTCGCGGCCTGGAAGGCCTTTTGAAACATGCGGTTCAGCACCGGCCCGGTGTTGCCGCGCTCCTGCGCCGTGCCGTAGGCCTCCTTCACCTGGCCGAGGATCTCCGTCTCGCCCAGCATCTGCGAGTCCAGCCCGGCGGTGACCTCCAGCAGGTGGCGCACGGCGTCGGACCCGGACAGGCTCAGGCGAAACTGCTCGAATTCCGCGGGGGAAAACTGCTGCCGGGCGCAGAACCGCGCCTGCACGTCCGCCACGGCGCCGGGGGCGGCGGCCACGCCGTAGAATTCCACCCGGTTGCAAGTGCTGACCATGGTGAATTCGCGCAGCCCGGGAATGCCCGCCAGCTCGCCGCGCAGCGCGTCAATGGCCGCGGCATCCATCGACAGCCGCTCCCGCACCGCCAGCGGCGCGGAGTGGTGCGTGGCCCCGAGGACGAAAAGATGGTCGCCGCTCATCGGGTCACCGCCGGGACGGGCGCGGGCGGGGTGGGCTCATGGCGGCTCTTGTCGACCGCCCAGAGGGACAGCAGCGCCGCGGCGAACAGGCCGACGCAGATCCAGGAAAAGCGCCGCGCCACGAGGATGCCGCGCCACCGCAGCACCAGCACCGCCGCATAGGCCGCCCAGATGGCGCCGGTCCCATGGAGCTTGGCCGTGTTGACGGTCGAAGTGTCCCGCAGCCAGTAGACCGCGCCCACGGCGAGCGAGGCGGTCAGCAGGCCGACGCCGGTCGCCAGCAGCCGCACGCTCATGTGGTCGAGATCCATGATCGACGGCAGGAACGTGAACCCGCCGCCGGGCCGCTTGGTCTTGAGGGAGTAGTTCCGCAGCAGGAACATGAACGCGGTCAGGGCGAGCAGCGCGAACACGCCGTAGCTGAAGAGCGCGAGGGCGGCATGGAACTCGATCCAGGGGTTGCCGCCGAAGATGTGGGCGCGCCGGGAGGCGTCCCAGGCCGGGATCGCCAGCGAGACGAGCGTGAGCACTGCGGCCAGGCAGGAGGTGAAATAGCCCATCAGGCTCAGCCGGAACGTGACGCCGACGACGAGGTAGAGGGTGATCGCCGACCAGGCGGTGAACTGGAAGATCTCGAAGGTGTTGCCCAGCGGGCAGCCGCCCACGGTCTTGCCGCGCACCCAGAGCCCGAGCAACTGGAAGAGGTAGCCGGCGGCGATGATGGCGTTGATGCGCGCGTTGGACTGCCGGCCGCCGCGCAGCAGCGACCAGGTGCCCAGCAGCAGGCCGGCGAGGTAGCCGGCGGCCGCAATCCAGAGCCAGAAACGATCGGTGAGACCCAAGAACATGGAACGCCGAAGGTAGGGCATTTGCCGGCTTGGGCAAGTCCCGGCGCGCGGCAAAAGAGGTGCCGTTTGGCGGGGTAGGCCGCCTGCTCGCAGGCGCTTGCCGGTTTTGAGCTGGTAGCTACGAGCGTGAGCGAGTGGTCGATCCTCCACTCGCTCACGCTCGTGGCTACGTGGAAAGCGCGAGCAAGCCCCTCGACCGGCTCGGGGCCTTGAGCCAGTCGAAACGGCTCGCAACCTACGGGATAAACCCGAGTTGCACCACGCGCATCGGCCCCGCCGGAAAATTAATGACAGGCGGGCCCGGACTCCTAATGTCCCGGCCATCATGCTCACTCCGGTCCAAGTCGCCGAATTCAAGAATCAAGGCTACCTGCGCGGCAAGCAGGTGCTCGAAGCCGCGCAGGTCGACGAACTCCGCGAGGAAATGGAGCGCGTGATCCGCGACCGCGACCGGAAGGACATCCCGCAGCCCGTGCTCTGCCACAACTTCACCGGCAACGACGCGGCGCCGGTCTGGCAGATCGTCAACATCTGGGAGGCCAGCCCCGCCTTCGCCCGGCTGATCAGCCACCCGGTGATCTGCGAGGAGATGGCCCAGTTGACGGGCGCGACGACGCTGCGGATCTGGCACGACCAGATCCAGTACAAGCCCGCCGCCACCGGCGGCGTGAACATGTGGCACCAGGACGCGCCGCTCTGGCCGATCCTTGCCCCGATGACCGAGGTCACCGCGTGGGTCGCGCTGGACGACGTGGACGTCGACAACGGCTGCATGAGCATGGTACCGGGCTCGCACCAGTGGGGCGACCACATGAAGCATCTGGCCACGTGGAAGGACTACGTGAAGGACGTGCCGAAGGAATTCCAAGGCCACCGGGTCACGGTGAAAACCTGCCCGGTGAAAAAGGGCGAGGTGCACTACCACCACGCGCTGACGTGGCACGGCTCGCACGCCAACACCAGCGGCCGCAAACGCCGCGCGATCGCGCTGCATTTCATGACCGGGGAGACGCGCTACGAGCAATCGGGCGACCACTGCATGAAGCAGTTCGTCGAGGTCGAGGACGGCGCCGTGATGAAGGGGAAGCACTTCCCGCTCGTCTGGGGTCGGGGCTGAGGGGTCGCCTACACCCGCCGGGCGACCCAGAAGCGGCACTCGTCCGAAAAGGCGTGGACGGCGGATGACTCCCGGGCGATCTCGCCGCGCATCGCGTCGAACGCGTGCGTCCAGCCGGTGGCGGCGAGGTCGTCGAGGATCTCCTGGCGGTCGGGCAGGTGCATGAACGTGCGACCGGCCTCATCCGCGAAATAGCGGTCGCCGAACTCGACCAGCCGCGGATCCTGCTCGCCGCGGGCCCAGCGGGCCGCCTCAAGCCGCCAGAGGACGCGCTCGGTGGGCGACGCGTCGCGGTCGTGGGTGGTGAAGAGCAGCGGTGCGCCGGGCCGGCAGACGCGGTGCAGCTCGTGCAGTGCCTGGCGCCGGTTCGCCCGGCCGGGGATCTGCATCAGCCCGTTGAACATGAACAGCGCCCCGGAAAAAGTGTAACCCAATAGGTTAGGAAGCTCCGGGTCGGTGGCGTCGGCGTGCTGGAAGGTGATGGCGCCGGCGTTGCGCTCGGCGGCGAGGCTCTGGGCCTGGTCCACCAGTTCCTCGGCGAAATCGAAGGCCGTGATCTGGCGGTAGCCGAGTTCCCACAGGCCGAGTGTCACGCGGCCGGCGCCGCAGCCGGCCTCCAGCAGGTGCGCGGTGCGGTCGGGAAAGAACCGCTCGATCAGCGTGCGCTCCGACCGCCACAGGCCCAGCCCGTGCGCGGCCCGCGTGTAATGGACGACGGCCAGCAGGTCGTTGAAGTCGGCCCGGACGGTGGCAGGCGTTATTTTTTTCGTTTCCACGCGGCGATGAACATGCCGTTGGCGTTAAGGTCCTGCGGCCAGAGCGTGACGCGCGCCGGGTCCGGTGCGCCCGGGGCGGCGATGGGCAGCGCATGCGGCTCCAACTCCGGATGCGCCGCGGCAAAGGCGTCGGCCACGGCGGTCGTCTCGCTGCGCGTGAGCGTGCAGACGGAGTAGACGAGCCGGCCGCCGGGCTTGAGCGAGCCGGCGACGTGGTTGAGGAGCGCGAGCTGCGTGGCGGCGAGTTCGCGGACGTCGTCGGGGGAGGTCGCCCAGCGGGCGTGCGGGTTGCGCTGCCAGGTGCCAACGCCGCTGCACGGGGCGTCCACGAGGATGCCGTCGAATTTGGTCTTGGTCGGGAGCTTCGCGGAGCCGTCCCAGAGCGCGGTGCGGTAGTTGAACAGTTTCGCGCGGCCGGCGCGGCGCTTGAGCGTATCGAGGCGCTTCGGGTGGCGGTCGGTCGCCCAGATGAGCCCCTTGTTCGCCATGAGATCGGCGAGGTGGAGGGTCTTGCCGCCCTCGCCGGCGCAGGCGTCCCACCACGTTTCGCCGGGCTGCGGGGCGCAGGCGAGGCCGACGAGCTGCGAGGCGAGGTCCTGGATCTCGAACTGGCCGGAGGTAAACTGCTCGGTGCGGAACAGATCCTGGGTGCCGGTGAAGCGGAGCGCGTCGGGGGCGAGTGCGGTGCGCTCGCAGGCGAAGAGGGACTTGGCGAGGGCGGCGGCGGTGCCGGGCCGGGCGCGGATCCAGAGCGCAGGGTCGCGCTGGAGCTGGCGGAGAAAGTCGGCCTTGGCGGAAGGGGATGCTTTTTGCGGGCTGCCCTCCTTCGTCCCGCTCAGCGGGACTTCGGAGGGTGAGTCGCTGCGCGACTCAGGGGACGGGACTGGGGTAAATTCTAGCTCGGTCCAGAGCCAGGCGGGAACGGCGAGCGCGGCGAGGGTTTCCGCCTTGATCGCCTTGGGGTCGGCGGTGAAGCGCTCGTGCAGGGTGAGGGCGTGGGCGAGGCGTTTTTGAGGAGGCGCCTTGGGATCGAGCCACGACCGCCAGCGGAAGTAGACGAAGACGGTGTGGCTGATTTCGCGCTTCGCGGGCGGCTGGAGGTAGCGGTGCGCCTCAAAGTAGAAGCGCAGCGCCAGGTCCGCACGCTGGTCCGCCGTGATGGAGGCGAGGATCTGGGCGGCGTGGTTGAGCGTGGCTTGGTCGGGCATGTGCGGCACCACGAAGCACACGAAGGACGCGAAGCACAAACCTAGTTTGCGGTCGTGGCACGGGTCTCCCGACCCGTGTCGGCGGAATCGCCAAAGTGAGAGCTCAGCGTCGAGCAAAGATTCTGATCCAATCAACACGGGTCGGGAGACC
>CAIQKV010000098.1 GCA_903872505.1 uncultured Opitutia bacterium | reverse complement strand
TCGGCGCGGACGCCTAGCTCAGTTGGTTAGAGCATCTCGTTTACACCGAGGGGGTCGGGGGTTCGAGTCCCTCGGCGTCCACCATCCATTCCACCCAATCCACCCGACCCATGCGACACACGATTTCCGTCATCGTTGAGAACAAGTTCGGCGTCCTGGCCCGCGTCGCCGGCATGTTTTCCGGCCGCGGCTTCAACATCGACTCCCTCAACGTCGCCCCGATGCACGACCCGGCGGTGTCACGGATCACCGTCGTCCTGAAGGGCGACGACTCCGCGCTCGACATGGTCATCAAGCAGCTGCGGAAGCTGGTCAACGTCGTCGACGTGCTCGACTTCAAGGAGGGCCAGGCCGTCGCCCGCGAGCTCGTGCTGGTCAAGGTCCGGGCCGACGCCCGCACGCGGCCCGAGCTGCTCCAGATCAAGGACATCTTCCGCGCGAAGATCGTGCACCTCTCGCTCGACGCGATCATCATCGAGGCCACCGGCGACGACGAGAAGGTCACCGCGCTGCTCGGGCTGCTCGAGCCGTTTGGCATCATCGAACTCGCCCGCACCGGCCGCCTCGCGCTCAAGCGCTGAACGCCGCAACCCCTCCAACCCGTTTTTACCCATGCCCGCTAAAGTCTACACCGACAAGGACGCCGATCTCGGCGTGTTCAAGAACAAGAGCCTGGCCGTTCTCGGCTACGGTTCGCAGGGCCATGCCCACGCGATCAACCTGAAGGAGAGTGGCTGCAAGGTCATCATCGGCCTCTATCCCGGCTCAAAGTCGAAGGCCGTGGCCGAGCAGCACGGCTTCAAGGTCTACGACACCGCCGAGGCCGTCCGCCGCGCCGATGTCATCCTCGTCGGTCTGCCCGACATGAAGCAGGCGGATGTCTACAAAAAGGACATCCTCCCGAACCTGAAGAAGGGCAAGACGCTCATCTTCAGCCACGGCCTCGCGATTCACTTCGGCCTGATCAAGCCCCACAAGGAAATCGACGTCATCATGGTCGCGCCCAAGGGCCCCGGCCACATGGTGCGCCGCCTCTACGCCGAGGGCAAAGGCATGCCGGCCCTCATTGCCGTCGCGCAGGACAAGTCCAAGACCGCCAAGAAGCAGGCACTGGCCTGGGCCAAGGGCATCGGCTCGACCCGTGCCGGCGTGCTCCAGACCTCCTTCAAGGAGGAGACCGAGACCGACCTCTTCGGCGAGCAGGCCGTCCTCTGCGGCGGTGCCAGCGCGTTGGTGCAGGCGGGGTTCGAGACCCTCGTCGAGGCCGGGTACCAGCCCGAGATGGCCTACTTCGAGTGCCTGCACGAGCTGAAGCTGATCTGCGACCTGATGTATGAGAGCGGCATCGCCGGCATGCGTTTCTCGGTGTCCGAGACCGCGAAATACGGCGACATCACCCGCGGCCCGCGCGTCGTGAACAAGCAGACCAAGGCCGTGATGAAGAAAATCCTGAAGGAGATCCAGACCGGCCAGTTCACCCGCGAGTGGGTGCGCGAATACAAGGGCGGCCTGAAAAAATACAACGCGCTGCTCAAGAAGGGCGAAAAGCACCAGATCGAGAAGACCGGCGCCTATCTGCGCGGCATGATGCCGTGGATGACCAAGAAGAACCTCAAGGGCGTCCAGGCCTCCTATTCCTGATCACCGCGATTGCCCAATGACGCGGGGCGCAGATACTCCTCTGCGCCCTTTTTCTTTCCCATGAGCAAACTCGTCCTGGCCACCCGCAAAAGCCCGCTCGCGCTCGCGCAGTCCGGGATGGTCGCGGCCCACCTGCGCGCGGCCCTCAACGTGGAGGTCGAGTTGCTGAAGATCGTCACGACCGGCGACCGGCAGGTGGAATGGTCGCTCGAACAGAAGGGCGGGAAGGGACTGTTCACCCGCGAGCTCGAGCAGGCGCTGCTCCGCGGCGAGGCCGACATCGCCGTGCATAGCACCAAGGACCTGCCCGGTGAGATGCCGGCGGGGCTCGCCTTCGCCGGCTACATGCCGCGCGAGGATACCCGCGACGTGCTCGTGATCCGCACCGGGCTGACGGCGCCGGCGAAGATTGCCACGGGCAGTCCGCGCCGGCGGCTACAGATCGCGAAGCAGTTTCCCGGGGTCGAGTTCACCGAAATCCGCGGCAACGTCGACACCCGGCTGAAGAAGATCGCCGAGCTTCACCTGGCCGATGCCACGGTGCTCGCCGCGGCGGGGATGAAGCGCCTGGGCATCGCGAGCTGGCCGGGGCTGGATTTTCGTCCGCTGAACTTTGACCAGATGGTGCCGGCCGTGGGGCAGGGCGCCATCGCCATCCAGGGCCGCGCCGCGGAGGCCGCCCGGCTCGGCACCGTGTTCGACGCGGCGACCGCCCGCGGGCTGGGACTCGAGCGGGCGTTGCAGACGGCGCTCGGCGGCGGCTGCCACACCGCGTTTGGCGCGCACGTGGCGGGCAATACCCTGTATTTCTTCCACGAAAAGACCGGCCAGCGCAGCCTGCCGCTCACACCGGCGGACCTGGATGAGCCCGCGGCGGCCGCCGCACGCATCCTCAAGCTTCTGGGCCTGCCATGAGCAAGACACCGCTTGCCGGCCGCCGGATTGTCCTGACCCGCGCGAGCGACCAGAACTCGGAGCTCCACGCCAAGCTCGCCGCCCTCGGCGCCGAGGTGCTCGAGCTGCCGCTGATCCGGGTGAGCAAGTCCGTGAAGAATGACGACCTGGCCGAGGTTTTTCCCGAGCTCGGCCACTACGACTGGCTGGTCTTCACGAGCGCCAATGGCGTGCGGTATTATTTTGAGGAATTCCGGCGCGTGTTCGATGACATCCGTTCACTCGGCCTGATTCGCATCGCGTGCGTCGGCGAGGCCACCGCCCGGGCCGTCACCGCGCTGCACCTCAAGGTCGAATGCCAGCCCGCCGTCGCAACCGCGGAGGCACTCGCCGAGGCGCTTATCGCCACCGGCAGCCTGGACCATGCGAAGCTGCTTGTCGTCACTGGCAACCAGAACCGCGAGATCCTCGTGACCAAGCTCGAGGAGGCGCGCGCCATCGTCGACACCCTGCAGGTTTACCAGACGGAGCGGAACGACCTGCGGAACGACTCGGCGGCGGCGGATTTCCGGGCGCACGGCGCCGATGCGATCCTCTTCGCGAGCTCATCCGCGGCACAGTCGTTCGCGGACCAGGCCGCTGCGCTCCAGCTGGCCAAGGAGGCGCGCCGCCCGCTCGCCGGCAGCATTGGCCCGCAAACCAGCAAAACGATGCGGAAGGCAGGCCTGCCGGTGGACTTCACGGCGAAGGAGCCGAGTCTCGACAGCCTGGTGGCCGCTCTGGTTAAAAGGTTGGGCCGATGAAAGTCCCCTTTCTCGATCTTGGTCCGCAACACCGGAGCCTCCGCACCGAGGCCCTCGCCGCGCTCGCCGCCACCTACGATGCCACGCGGTTCTGCCTCGGGAAGGACGTGGAGGACTTTGAAAAGAATTTTGCGACGACCCTGGGCTATCCGCGTGCCCTGGGCATGAACAGCGGCACGGCGCCGCTGCATGTCGCCTGCATGCTGGCCGGCTTTGGCCCGGGCGACGAGGTCATCACGGCGCCCTTCACCTTCATCTCCTCGGCGTGGGGCATCAATTACGTCGGCGCGAAGCCCGTCTTTGCCGACATCGAGGAGGGCACGTTCAACCTCGACCCGGCGAAGCTCGCCGCCGCGGTCACGCCGCGGACCAAGGGCATCATCGTCGTGCACCTCTTTGGCCAGCCCGCCCGGATGGACGAGATCATGGCGGTGGCGAAAAAGCACAACCTCTTTGTCATCGAGGACTGCGCGCAGGCCGTCGGCGCGAAGTATCGCGGTACGCCGGTCGGCCTGCTCGGCGATGCCGGCACGTTCAGCTTCTACCCGACCAAGAATCTCGGCGGCTGCGGCGAGGGCGGCGCCTTCGTCTCACGACGCGAGGAATTGCATACGCGGGCGCGGCATATCCGGGTGCACGGCTCCGACCGGCGCTACTATCACGACATCGTGGGCGGCAATTTCCGCATGGACGGTTTTCAGGGCGCGCTGCTCAACGTGAAGCTGCCACACCTCGCGGCCTGGACGGCCCGCCGCCAGGCCATTGCCGGGCGCTACCTGACCGGGATCAAGCTCGCCGGGGTCCGCCTGCCGGAGCAGCCCGTCTACGGCCAGTCGGTGTTCCACCAGTTTACTATCCGGCATCCGCGCCGCGACGCGCTGCGCGAGCACCTGACGAAGCACGAGATCGGCACCGACCTCATCTATCCGGTGCCGCTGCACCTGCAGAAATGCTATGCCAGCCTCGGCCAGGGTCCCGGGACATTCCCGGTGGCGGAAAAGTCCGCGGCCACCTGCGTCAGCCTGCCGATCTTCCCCGAACTGGCGGACGCCCAGGTAGAGCACGTGATCGCGAGCATCAATTCCTTCGCCTGACATGATCGACGGCATCCGGCTCAAGGTGTGCGGGCTGACAACACGGGCCGACGCGGAGTTCGCCGGGCAAGCCGGCGCCGATTACCTGGGCTTCAACCTGCATCCTGCATCCCCGCGCTACTTGCCCTTAGGGAATTTTCACGCTCTTGCCGCCCACCTACCGGCCGGAAAAAATGTCGCGATTGCAGTCGAGCCCACTCCGGAGCAGCTCGCCGAATTGATTGCAGCGGGGTTCGCTTATTTTCAACTGCACTTCCGGCATGACTTGCCAGCAGCCACGGTGGCCACCTGGTCCAGGATGGTCGGCGTAGCCCGTCTTTGGCTCGCCCCGAAACTACCGCCTGGCATCGATGTGCCGCCCTCACTGCTGGCGCTGGCCGAGTCGTTTTTGCTCGATACCTTCGACCCGGAAATATTCGGCGGCACGGGCCGGACGGGCGACTGGGCCAAGTTCGCGCGCCACCAGAAGTCACATCCGGAAAAGACCTGGATCCTTTCGGGTGGACTCAACGCGGAGAATATCGCGGGCGCGCTCCGGCAGTCCGGCGCGCGCTTTGTCGATGTGAACAGCGGCATCGAGTCCGCACCCGGGGTGAAGGATCACGCCAAATTGAAGAGTTTCGCGGACCACCTACGCGGATGGCGGGTGTGAGGCGCCCTCATGCGCTAGCAGCCGGCGCTTGATGTCCTCGCCAAAGGCAAAGCCGGTCAGCGAACCATCGCTGCCGATGACCCGGTGACACGGCACGATCAGGGCAATGGGATTGGTGGCGTTGGCACGACCGACCGCGCGCGAGGCGCCGGGGTTGCCCAGTTCAGTGGCAATCTGGCCGTAGCTCCGGGTCTCCCCGAACGGGATGCGCTGGAGTGCGGCCCACACACCCTGCTGGAAGGGCGTTCCACTGGGCGCGAGCTTCAACGTGAAGACTGCCCGCTGGCCGGAAAAATACTCGGTTACCTCGCGGCGGGCGGCGGCGACGCGACCCGGATCGCGCGCCACCTCATCGGCGGCGAAGCGGTCGCGGAGTTCGGCCAAGCCGCCGAACGCGGTGGCGATCACGGAGCCGTTGGCGTCGACCGCGATGGAAAAGTCGCCGACGGGCGTGGGGAATATGTCGTAGAATTGTCTCATGTGGGGACGGGTTGGTTGAATTGCCAGAGGTGGGTGGTGGCGAGACTGCGGTAAGGGGAGAACATGGCCATGAGCCGGCGGGTGCCGTCGATGTCCGGGCGCTCCTCGAGCCGGAGCAACGACTGCAGGCCGCTGGTCACGCCGGTGTCGCCGAGCGGCACGCAGTCGGGAAAGCCGAGTGAACGCATCATCAGATAATTGACCGACCACGGGCCCAGGCCGTGGACCGCGAGCAGCGTGCGCTCGGCGCGGGTGGCCGACATTGAGCGGAGCGCGGCCAGGTCAAGCTTGCCCGCCGTGATGAGGCGGGCGGTTGTGATGACATAGCTGGCTTTCTGCCGGGAAAATTGGAGCGGCAGGAGATCGGCCGGCTCGAGGGCCGCCACCGCCGCCGGGGTGGGCGGGGCACAAAGCCCGCCGTAAAATACCGTGCTGACCCGCTCGATAAGCCGACGCTTGAGCAGGCAGGCAAAGGTAAAGTTGATCTGCTGCCCGATGATCGCCCACAGCAGGCCGTCGAAGACCGACGGCGTCTGGCTGATGCGCAACTCGTGGCGACCGGCAACGAGCCGGGCGAGCCCCAGCCGTTTCGCGAGCCGGACAAAGGCGGCGGCATCCTCATCCAGGCCGAGCAGGCCGGCCACCACGGCGTGGGCCTCGACCGCCGTTCCGCGCGATATCCCGGCGTGGACCGAGTCGGGGGCCAGCTGGAGTGTCAGCACCGCGGGTCCATCGCTGAGCTGCACCACGGTGGTGTAGGTGTTGCCGTCCAGCCGCTCGGTGACGCTATGAATGTCCCTGCTCAGGGCGCGGCGCAGATAGGGCAGGAGATAGCCGGCTGGCAGCGAGACGGTGAATGACCGGGCCTCGCGCAGTTCCCGGTACGCGGCGGGGGTCAGGCCGTTGAGCCGGCGAAAATTCTCGTGAAACCCGGAGAGCGATTCGAATCCGGCGTCGAGGGCGATCCGGGAGAGCGGGGCATCACCGGCCAGGAGCCGCTGCTTGGCCGTGCTCATCCGCGCCCGCAGCAAGAGATCGGCGGGAGTGGTGTGATAGTGCTGACGGAAAAGCTCGAAAACCCGCGTCGCCCCGAAACCTGAGCGCCGCACGATGGCCCGTGCATCGGGCAAATCCGCCGGATTTGCCCGGATCTCGGCAACCAGCGCCTCAACGGTCTCAAGGACGGGGTCGGCGCCGCGCGCGAAGTCGTCCGGGTGGCACTTCTTGCAGGCGCGCAGCCCCGCGGCCCGCGCGGCCTCGCAGGTGGGGAAAAACCGCACGTTGCCCGGTTTCGGCTTGCGCGCCTTGCAGGCCGGCAGGCAGTAGATGCCGGTGGTCAGGACGCCCGTGAAAAATCGCCCATTCCAGGACGCGTCACTCGCCAGCACCCGGGCATACATCTGGTCATGGGACATCCGCATGCCGCCACCCTAGCACAGTGCGCGGTGCCTGTCGTCCGGATTTCTCCGGTGCAATCTCGCCTGCCGACTCGACACGCGCGAAAGCCCGCACACGCTTCCCTCATGCCCTCGACCTACGAATCCCTCCGCGCCGACATCATTGTTGCCATGAAGGCCCGTGACAGCGCGACCGCCCTGGCGCTGCGCACGGCCGATGCCGCCATCCAGCGGGCGGCGATGGACCAGGGCAAGCCGATCGACGAGGCCCTGGCGCTCGCGACGCTGCGGAAGGCGGTCAAGAATCTGTCCGACGCCCGGGCCGAATTTGAAAAAGGCGGACGGGCCGACCTCGTCGCCGCGAACACCGCCGAGATTTCCATCCTGGAAAAATACCTGCCGAAGGGCCTGGACGCCGCGCGCCTCGAGGCCCTGGTGACCGAGGTGATCAAGGAGACCGGGGCCACGTCGAAGAAGGAAATGGGCAAGGTGATCGGCGCGCTCAAGCAGCGGCCTGAGGCGCCGTTGCTCGACTTCGGTGCGGTGAGCAAGCTCGTCCAGACCAAGCTGCCATGAGCGACCAGCCGCCAGCCGCAGCGCGCGTGGTGACCGTGCGCGAGGTGCCGATCGAGCTGTGCCAGTTCCTGAAATTTGGCGGCCTGGCCGCCACCGGGGGCGAGGCCAAGGCCGCCATCGCGGCCGGCAAGGTTTTGCTGAACAGCACGGTCGAGACTCAGAAACGGAAGAAGCTCCAAGCCGGCGATCGGGTCGCCTTCGACGGCCAGACGATCGTGGTGCAGGTGATCTGAGTAGGGACGAGCGCGGCGCGCCCCGCAGGCCAGTTCAGGTCGCTGCCGCCGGACTCAGGCCTTCTTCCGGCGCGCCAACGGGAACCCGATGGCGAAGATCAGGATCGTGCTGGCGATCGCGGCGAAAATGGGCGCCTGGAGTTCCTCCGCGCCGGGAATCCCGGCGGCGGCCGGGACGAGCGCCATGACGCCCGCCGCCAGCCCACGGGGCAGGGAGACCCACGCCACGTTCTTCTGCGCCGGGGTCAACTGGCTGTCGGCCAGCGCGAGGCGCGTCGCGGGCCAGCGCAGCAGAAACAGGACCACGCCGAGCACCGCACCGATGGCCAGGGGACCGGGGGCCGAGGGCAGGCTTGCGCCGATGAAGGTGAAGAACAGCGCCTTCACGATGAACAGGGCGAATTGGGACAGCCGAATCGAGTGCTCGCCGAGCTCGAGCTTGGTCTGCCCGTCGCCGAAGCCGAGCCATTGCAGGACAAGGCCGGCATTCCCGAGGATGACCGCGGCGGCGAGCACCGCGAGCGCCGGGCTGCCGCCGAGCCGGGCCACGGTGGCATAGAGCAGGAGCATCACCGCCAGCAGGAAGATGTAGGCGCTGCGACTGCGCTGGAGGAGATGCACGACCAGCACCAGCAGAAGGCCGCAGGCGGCGCCCGCCAGGGTACCCACGCCGAAGTTCTGCACCACCCCCACCAGGGGGTCGGCGACCGAAAGGTGGCCGGCCACCACGAGGTTGACCATGACGCCGGTACAGACGACGACGAGCACGTCGGTCAGCGCCGACTCCACGTTGAGGGGCTGCGCGATGGTGTCCTCCACCTTCGCAAAGCCGAGCGTGGCCATGACCACCACGGAGCTGGAGCCGCCCAGAATGAGGCCGGCGAGCACGGCCAGCTGCCAGCTCCACAGCGGCGGCAGGTAGCCCGCGCGGACCAGGCCGAGCAGAGTCAGGGCCACGCCGGCCGTGGACACCGTGAAGGTGAGCACCGCCAGCTTGCACGCCTTCCAGGCATGCGTGGCCAGCTGGTTGAGCGGCAGGCCCAGTCCCCCGTGGAAGAGGACGATGATGATCGTGAAAGCACCGAGTTCCGGGCCGGCCAGCTGCAGGTCGTCGCGCTGGACCAGGCCCGTGATCGGACCCAGCCCGGCCCCTGCCGCAATCAGCCAGACCGCATCGGGAATGCCCGTGCGCGTGAAAAGCCATTCGCCCAACAGTCCGACGAGGAGGATCCCGGCGATGACAACGAGGAACGCCTGGTCGTGATTCATCTGTCTCCGGTGGTGCTTTGCGGATCCGACGAAACCGGCACTAGCGCTGTACCCGCGGGAGTCGCGGCCGTGGTTTTATTGCCGGCGAGGTTTTCCACGAAGACGTACAGCGCCGGGATGACCAGCACGCCGCCCAAGGTGGCCACGAGCATGCCCCAGAACACGGCGGTGCCCATGACCTGGCGGGAGTTGGCGCCGGAGCCCGTGGCAATCATCAGCGGGACAACCCCGAGGATGAAGGCAAAGGCGGTCATGAGAATCGGCCGGAACCGCAGGCGGGCGCTCGCCATCGCCGCGTCGAAGGGTGACGAACCCTCCTCGCGTTTCATTTTCGCGAACTCGACGATCAGGATCGCGTTCTTGGCCGCGAGGCCGATGAGCATGACCAGGCCGACCTGGACGAAGACGTTGTTGTCGTAGCCGCGCAGCCAGACGCCGAACAGGGCGCCGAGGGCGACCAGAGGCGTGCCGAGCAGCACGCTCATGGGCAGCGACCAACTCTCGTACAAGGCCGCGAGGAGCAGGAAGACGAACAGCACGGCGAGCAGGAAGACCGGGACCGGATTGGGGGCGATTTTCTCCTGGTAGGACAGGCCGGTGTAGGCGATCCGCATCTCGGACGGCAGGACCTGCGCCGCCACGGCCTCAAGCGCCGCCATCGCCTGGCCGGAGCTGTAACCCGGCGCCGCGGCGCCGGAAACCTCGACGGAGCGGAAAAGGTCGTAGCGGGTCGTCGACTCCGGCCCGGCGGTGGGCGTCACGGTGACCAGCGTGCCGAGCGGGATCATCTCACCGCTCGTGGAGCTGCGCACAAAGAACCGCCCGATGTCCTGACGCGTGCGGCGCGAGGCGGACTCGGCCTGGATGAACACACGGTAGAGGCGGCCAAACCGGTTGAAGTCATTCACGTAGGCGCCGCCAAGGGCGGACTGCAGCGTGAGGAAGACCTCCTGCAGCGGGACGCCCAGCGTGCGCGCCTTCTCGCGGTCGACGGCCACGTCGACCTGGGGCACGGTCGGATCGTAGGCGCTGAACATGTTCCCGATCTCCGGCCGTTGCTGGGCGGCGGCCATGAACTCGCGGGCGTACTTGCCGATGGCGAAGGCGTCGAGCGTGCCGCTCCGATCCTGCAGCAGCAGGCTGAAGCCGCCCGCGGCGCCGAAACCGGGCAGCGGCGGCGGGTTGATCGGGAAGGCGATGGCGTCCGGCAGCCCGGCCAGCGCGCGACTGAGATGAGTCGTGATGCCCTTGATGCTGAGCGCGGGCGCCTTGCGCTCCGCCCAGGGCTTGAGGCGGATGAAGTACGAGGCGGAACTGGGGCCATAGACGCCGGAAAGGAAGGACATGCCACCGATGCAGTTGAACGAGTCGACGCCCGGCGTGCGGGTGAGGATGTCGTCCACCTTGGCACAGACCGCGCGCGTGCGCTCGAGCGAGGCCGCCTTCTGGAGCTGGACGTTGACGAGGAGAATGCCCTGGTCCTCGTCCGGCACGAAGCCGCCCGGAATGACCCGGGCAAAACCACCGGCACCCAGGCCGACGATGAGCATCAGGCCGAGGCCGAGGAACGCCCGGCGGGCGAGGGTGCCGGCCAGGGCCACGTATTTTCCCGTGGTCCAGTTGAAACCGAGATTAAAGGCGGCGAAGCCGCGCGCGAGCAGGCTCTTCCGGGCCGCCGGAGCCTTCAGCAGCAGGGCGGAAAGCGCCGGGCTGAGCGTGAGGGCGTTGAAGGCCGAGATCAGCACCGCGATGGCGATGGTCAGGGCGAATTGCTGGTAGAGCCGCCCGGTCAAGCCGCCCAGGAAGGCGACCGGGACGAACACCGCGCTGAGGATCAGGGCGATGCCGATCACCGGACCCGAGACTTCCTTCATGGCCTGGACGGTCGCGTCCCGCGGGGTCATGCCCTGCTCGAGGTGGTGCATCACGGCCTCGACCACAACAATGGCGTCATCCACCACGATGCCGATGGCGAGCACCATGCCGAACAGCGAGAGGGTGTTGACCGAGAAGCCCAGCAGCGGGAAAAAGGCAAAAGTGCCCAGCAGCGAGACCGGCACGGTCAGCAGCGGAATGAGCGTGGCGCGCCAGTTCTGGAGGAAGAGGAAGACGACGAGCACGACCAGCGCGATGGCCTCGAACAGCGTGTGCACGATCTCCTCGATCGAGGAGGTGACGGCCGGCGTGGTGTCGTAGGTGACCTTGTAGTCCACGCCGGGCGGGAGATTCGGCCGCATCGCCGCCAGGGTCCGATACACGCCCTCCGCGGTCGTCACCTGGTTGGCCCCCGGGAGGAGGTAAAGCAGCAGTACGGCCGAGGGCTTGCCGTTGAGCTGGCCGAAGGAGGTGTAGGTTTCACCGCCCAGTTCAATGCGGGCCACATCCTTGAGCCGGACGATCCGGCCGTCGGGCGTGGAGCGGACGACAAACGCGCCAAACTCCTCGGGACTGGTCGGCCGGCCCGGGGCGCGCACCGTATAGGTGAATTCCTGCTCCGGGCCGGAGGGCGCGCCGCCGATTTGCCCGGCGGGGGCCTGGATATTCTGCTCGCGGAGCGAGGCCAGGATGTCCGATGGCGTCAGCGACAGCTTTGCGAGGTCATCGGGCCGGAACCAGATGCGCATGCCGAACTCGCCACCGACGAGGTCGGCCTGCGAGATGCCCGGGACGCGCAGCAGCGAGTCCTTGACGTTGAGCATCGTGTAATTGTTCAGGAACAGGCCGTCGTAGCGTCCGTCGGGCGAGTAGATCGACAGCACCATCAGGATGGAGGGGTTCACCTTCTTGACGGTGACACCCTGGGCGATGACCTCCTGCGGGAGCCGCGACTGCGCCTGGGAAACCCGGTTTTGAGTGAGCATCGACGCGGTATCGAGGTCGGTGCCGATGTCGAACGTGACGTTCAGCTGCATGCGCCCGTCGGACGAATTCAGCGACTTCATGTACAGCATGTGGTCGACGCCGTTGACCTGCTGCTCGATGCCGGTGGCGACGGCCTGCTCGACGACCTGGGCATTGGCGCCGGGGTAGTTGGCCGTGACCTGGATGTTCGGCGGCGCGAGCTGCGGGAACTGCTCGATCGGGAGTCGGAGCAGGGCGGTGATGCCCACGATGACGATGAGGATCGAAATCACCATCGCCACGATCGGGCGGCGGATAAAGAAGTCGGCCATGGGTGCGGGTGGTTGGGCCGGAATTACTTGGCGGGAACGACCACGACCGCGGCGCCGGGACGGAGCTTGAGGCCGCCCTCGACCACGATGCGTTCCCCGGGTTTGAGGCCCGCGGTGATGAGCCAGCCGGGGCCGATGCGGGCGCCGACCTTGACCGGACGGAACTCGGCCTGGTTGTCGGCGGTGACGACGATGACGGAGTAGGTGGCCAGCAGCTCCTGCACGGCGCGCTGCGGGACGACGATGGCGTCCTTGACAACCTGCAACGGGAACCGCACGCGCCCGAAGAGGCCGGGGCGCAGCGTGCGCTCCGGGTTGGGGAAGAGCACCTCCACCAGCAGCGTGCCCGTCTTGGGGTCCACCTGGTTGTCGGCGAAGGCGATGCTGCCGCGGTGCGCGTAGGTCGAGCCGTCCCCCAGGACGAGTTCAAAGATGTCGTCGCGCACGGTGCCCTCGCGCTTGCGCTTCGACACCTCCAGGAAGAACCGCTCGTCGATGTTGAACCGGGCGCGGATCGGATCCACCGAGACGAGGGTGGTCAGAACGGTGCTCTGGCCGCGGCCGACCAGGTTGCCGATGCTGACGGTGTGGCCGCTGATCTGGCCGGAGATGGGAGCCGTGATCCGGCAATAGCCCAGCTGCAGCTCCGAGCCTTGCAGGGCGGCCTGGCTGGCCAGGTAGGTGGCGGCGGTCGTGGCGGCCTTCATCGTCGCCGTGTCGAGGTCCGCGTCGGTCACCACGCCCTGCGCGTGTATCCGGTGCATGCGCTCCAGTTCGCGCTGCGCGGTCTCGCTGGCGGCCTTGGACTGGGCCACGGCGGCCCGGGCCTGCGCGACGACGGCCTGCAGCTGCTGGTCGTCGATCGTGAAGAGCAGGTCGCCCTCGTTCACGTAGGCGCCGTCCTTGAAGTTGATGGAGGCGAGCACGCCTTCCACGCGGGCGGTGATCTCGACTCTCTTCTCGGCCACCGTCTGGCCGACAAACTCCGAGTAGACGACATTGTCGGCGGCGGTGACGGTGGCGACGGTGACCGGCATCGGCGGAATGACGCGGGCGACATCCTGCTTATCCTTGCATCCGCCCAGGGCGAGTGCCGCAAATACGAGAGGCCAGAGACTTGGTTTTAGGTTCATAATCGGCGGTGCGATCGTAAAGCTACGCTGGTTGGG
>CAIQKV010000097.1 GCA_903872505.1 uncultured Opitutia bacterium | reverse complement strand
GATGACCCATCCCGCGGGTGGATCGTTCAGAAATCGAAATTCGAAAATCGAAAATTCCATGAAGGTCGCGTTCATCAGTGGCACCAGCATCGTCAATTCCACGCTGTTCGCGAAGTGGGCGGTGAAGACGATCGAGACCGCGCACGGGCCGGTGACCTACAAGACGCAGGGCGACTTCGCGCTGATCAACCGCCACGGCTACGCCTTCCCGCTGCCGCCGCACAGCATCAACTACCGCGCCAACATCCGCGCGCTGGCCGACCTCGGCTACGCGGACATCGTCTCGCTCAACTCGGTGGGCTCGCTGAAGAAGGAGCTGCCGCCGGGGACGTTCGTCTCGTGCAGCGACTACGTCGGCCTGCAGCAGGGCCCGGCGACGTTTTTCGACACCGAGCTGAAGGGGGGCGCGGCGGGCATTGCGAACAACCTCATCCCGCTGCTGGTCGCGAAGCTCGCACCGGAGTTCAAAATCCACCCGGGCAAGGTCTACGTGCAGATGCGTGGGCCGCGCTTCGAGACCAAGGCGGAGATCCGGATCGTGCAACACTGGGGCGACGTGGTCGGCATGACGGCGGCGCACGAGGCTGACCTCTGCAGCGAGCTCGGCCTGCGCTACAACAGCCTCGCGCTGATTGACAACTACGCCAACGGGCTCGAAGGCACGGAGATCGACTTCGCGAAGTTCAAGGACCTCGTGAAGGACAACCAGGCGAAGGTGAACCGGCTGTTCGAGCGGCTGCTCCAGATTTTGGGTTAACCATCGAAGTTTATGAAAATCGGCGTCATTGGGCTGGGAATCATCGGCAGCGCGTACGCGCGCAACTATGCGGCGGCGGGCCAGCTGGCGGGCACGTGGAACCGCACGCCGCAGCCGGCGGCGCCGGAGTGGAAGGACACGCCCGAGGCGGTGGCGGCCGCGGCGGACGCGGTGCAGATCGTCGTGGCGGACCCGCCGGCGGTGGAGTCCGTGCTCCAGCGGATCGCGCCGCAGCTCGGCCCGGGCAAGGTGGTCGTGCAATCGAGCACGATCGACCCGGTCAGCAGCACGAAGTTCTCGGCGTTGGTGACCGCGTGTGGCGCGCGTTACCTCGAGGCGCCGTTCACGGGCGGCAAGCTCGCGGCCGAGGCCAAGAAGACGGTGTTTTACCTCGGCGGCGACCGGGCGCTGATGGCGGAGGTGGAGCCGCTGCTGGCGTTGACGTCGGAGTTCCGGCTGCCCATCGGCACGATCGAGCAGGCGGCGACGCTCAAGCTGGCGATGAACCTGATCCTGGCCGTCGAACTGGAGGGCATCTGCGAGGCGCTCACGCTGGTGCGCGGGGCAAAGGTCAGCGACGACGTGTTTTTCGACGTGTTCGCCAAGAATGCCGCCTATTCGCCGCTGGCCAAGATGAAGGAGCCGAAGCTGCGCGCGGGCGACTTTGCGCCGCAATTCTCGGTGAAGCACATGTTCAAGGACGCGCGGCTGGCCAGCGGGCTGCCGGGTGGCGCGGAGCTGCCGGCGCTCGCAGCGGTGCGCGAGTGCCTGGCCCGGGCCGACCGGGCAGGGTGGTCCGATGAGGACTACTCGGCGATCTTCAAGCTGCTGGGGCGGAAATAGGCGCAGGGGGCGGGCGACGGCGCGGGCCCGCCCGCGGCCTACGTAATAATTTCGCGTAAATCGGCCGCCCGGGCCCCGCCGGCGGTTTGACGTTCCGCGGGGTTTCGTCACTTTTAACCGCCATGAGCGACTTCATTCAGACTGACCAGGTCACCGGGGCCAAGCAGGCGCTGGACCGGCTCCGCGAGGGCATGCGCGTCTCGATCAAGGGCAAGGACGACGTCATTGAGCAGGTGCTCGTCTGCCTGGCCGCCGGCGGCCACCTGCTGATCGAGGACCTGCCGGGCGTCGGCAAGACCACGCTGGCCTACGCGTTGGCCCGCTCGATGGACTGCACCTTTTCGCGCATCCAGTTCACCAGCGACTTGCTGCCGGGCGACGTCACCGGGGTCGCGATCTACGACGAGACCGCGCGGGAATTTGTGTTCAAGCCGGGCCCGATCTTCGCGAGCGTGGTGCTGGCGGACGAGATCAACCGCGCGACGCCGAAGACCCAGTCGGCGCTGCTGGAGGTGATGGACCGCGCGCGGGTGACGGTGGACGGGGTGGCGCACGCGGTCGGCTCGCCCTTCATGGTGTTCGCGACGCAGAACCCGGTGGACTACGAGGGCACGTTTCCGCTGCCCGAGAGCCAGATGGACCGCTTTCTCATGCGGCTGCAGATGGGTTACCCGCAGCCGGCCGACGAGTTGGAGATCCTCCGCATCGCGCGGACCAGCTACGACGCCATCGCGCTCACGCCGGTCGTCAGCCGCGACGAGGTGCTGGCGATCCAGGCGCTGACGCCCCAGGTGTTCGTCGAGGACAGCCTGCTCGACTACATCCTGCGCATCGTGACGGCGACGCGCACCGAGGCGGAATTCAAGAGCGGCGTCAGCGTGCGCGGCGGCCTCGCGTTGCGCACGGCGGCGCAGGCGCGGGCGCTGGTGTACGGCCGGGACTTTGTGCTGCCGGAGGACGTGGTGGAACTGGTCACGCCGATCCTGTCGCACCGGCTCGCGCTGGCGCGGCAGACGAGCGACGCGCTCGAGGAGCGGCGGGCGGTGGTCACCGTGCTCCGCCGCATCCTGGCCACGCTGCCCCTGCCGACGTGAGCGCGGCGCCGGCAGCAGCGGTGGGGCGGTCCGGGTCCGCCCCGGTGCCGGGTTCACGCCCGCCCGCCGACTGGCAGGGCGCGGGGACCCGCGGCGGGCGGCGCCGCTTCCGGTGGAGCGCCGTGCTCTGGGCGCTGGTGTTTCCCCAGCGCCGGCAGCGCATCGTGCCGACGATCGCGGGCGTGCTGCTGATCGCGCTCTCGATGGGCATCGGGATGGCGGCCTACAACTCGGCCAACAACATCCTGTTCATCACGCTCTCGCTGCTGCTGGCGTGCCTCATCCTGAGCGGGGTGCTGTCGTGGCTCAATTTCCGCGGGGTGGCGTGGCGGCTGGTGCTGGCGCCGCCGCTGCGGGCGGGGTCCGAGGCGGTCGTCGGGCTGGGCCTGCGCAACCGCAAGCCCTTCCTGCCGACCTACGGCCTGTGGTTCGACCTGGTGGCGAAGCACGTCGAGGAAGGCCCGCCGCCGGCGCCCGAGTCCACCATCACCGGCCGGGGCGTCGATGTGCGCGCGGCGTGGGCGCAGGCGGACCTGGCCGGGGCGCGCGGCCGGCTGTGCCTGCGCGAGCGGCTGGATCCGCAGGGCGAGGCGCGGCTCGACTGGATCTTCAAGCCCGCCCGGCGCGGGCGGCTGCGGATCGAACTGGCCAGCGTCGGCTCCCAGTTTCCCTTCGGCTTCCTGAAAAAGCACCTGGCCACGGAAGTGCACGAGGAACTCGTGGTCTGGCCCGCGCCGGTCGAGTACCGGCGGGTCGGGACGGCCGGGGCGCGGCGGACGGCGGGCGGGGAGCGCGCGCCCCAGGCCGGCAGCGGCGGGGACCTGCTGGCGTTGCGCCGGTATGCCACGGGCGACTCGCACCGGCTCATCCACTGGAAGGCCAGCGCGCGGTCGCGGCAGCTGCTCGTGCGGCAGTTCACGGCGGAAAGCACGGAGGGCTACTCCCTGTGGCTGCGCACCGACGCAACGACCTGGCCGCGGCCGGAGCAGTTCGAGCTGCTGGTGGGATTTTGCGCCACGCTGGCGGAGGATTTGTTCCGCGCGGGGCAGCTGACCACCGTCGCCCTCGACGACGAGGCCCCGGTGCCGGTGCGCCGCGTGCGCGACCTGGAAATGCTGCTGGACCGGCTGGCGGTGGTGACGCCGCGGGCCGAGACCGGCGACGGGACCGCCGCCGCGGCGGCCACGCTGAAACGCAACGTGCTGACCTTCGCGCCCGACGGCGCGCGCGGGGTGGCCGCCTATGTCGATGGAGAAAAGACGGCCACAACTTAGCCTCGACGAGCTGCATCAGCTCAAATGGCTGCTCGGCGGCGCACTTGTGCTGCTGGCGGTGTGGACCGTCTTTTACCTCGAGTTCGAGGCGTGGACGTTGATGGGCGTGACCACGCTGGCCGTCGCGACCGCGCTGGCGTGGCCGGGCCTGCCGGCGCGCGTGCCGGCGTGGACGCACCGGCTGGTGTTTCCCGCGGTGGTGGCGTTTTTCATCGGCGACCTGTGGCTGACCGGCGAGGTGCTGCCGGCGATCGTGCGGCTGGACATCCTGCTGCTGCTCTACCGCGGCACGAGCTACCGCAAGAAGCGCGACGACCTGCAGATCATCGTGCTCGGACTGTTCCTCATCGTCGTCGCGGGCGTGCTGACGGTGTCGCTCGTGTTTGCGGTGCAGATCGTGGTGTTCACGGCGTGCGCGCTGGCGTTCCTGCTCGTGATCACGCTGGTCGAGTCGGCCGAGGCGGAGCCCGCCCCGGCGGCTCTCCCGGGCCGGCCGGGCTGGACGGAGGTGGACTGGCGGCGGCTCGGGGCGCGCGTGCGCGAGGTGACCGACTGGCGGGTGGCGGTGCTCGGCGCGGTGCTGTTCCTCGGCGTGGTGGGCGTGTCGGCGCTGCTGTTCCTGGCGATCCCGCGGTTCCAGCTCGAGAACAGCCTGTTCCTTGAGCGCTTCGTGTCCAAGAAGGCGCGGACGGGCTTCAACGAGACCATCCGGTTTGGCGACGTGACGGAGATCCAGCAGGACACCAGCGTGGCGCTGAGCGTCGACGTGACGGACCGGGCCCAGATCCCGGCCGCGCCGTACTGGCGGATGCTGGTGTTGGACGAGTACCGCGACGGGACGTTCCGGCTGTCGGCGCTGCAGCGGCGCGCGGCCTTCACCCCCGAGTACACGGCGGCCACGGCCCGCGGCTCGGCCCGGGCGCACGCGGGCGAGCCGGTTTACTGGACGTTCTATTTCGAGCCGGGCGTGAGCCGCTACCTGCCGCTGCTGGGCACGTTCGAGCAATTGCGGTTCCGGGAGACACAGAATTTCCGGGTGGCCGCGCGGCTGGGCGTGATCGCGCTGCGCGACGAGCCCGCGACGATGACGGCTTACCGCGTCGAGGGCCTCGACACCGGGAACACGCTGGCCGACGCCACTTTCGCGCTGAAGCTGCGGGACCGGCAGAAGCCCGACCGGACGACCAGCTCGCTGCACATGCTGCGGCTGGGCGTGGGCGAGGCCGACCAGGCGGCGCTGGGCCGGCTGGTCGGCGAGGCCGCGGGCGGCGCGGAGTTGCCGGCGCCGGAACGGGCGCGGCGGCTGGCCGCGTGGCTGGACCAGCGGCATGCCTTTTCGCTCACGCCGAACGTCCCGGCGGGTGCCGGCGACCCGCTCGTGCGCTGGATGACGTCGGGCGAGCCGGGCCACTGCGAGCTGTTTGCGGGCTCCTTCGTGCTGCTGGCCCGCGCGGCGGGGCTGCCGGCGCGCGTGGTCACGGGCTTCCGGGGGGGCACGTGGAACGCCTACTCGAACAATTTCACCATCCGCAACTCGGACGCGCACGCGTGGTGCGAGGTGTTCGACGCCGCGGCCGGGGTGTGGCTGCGCATCGACCCCACGCCGGGCGCCGCCGCCGGCGCGGGCTCGACGGCGAAGGGCGAGGCGACGCTCGCCCGCCGGCTGGACCGGAGCTGGGCGGCGCGCTTCGACAGCCT
>CAIQKV010000096.1 GCA_903872505.1 uncultured Opitutia bacterium | reverse complement strand
GGTATATCACCCCCATGATCGGTAACCCCCCTGCCACGCCTTTCGCCTGCTTGGTGAAGAGGCTTTGCCCCTGATTGATTTCCCCCTTTCCCGACTTTTGTCCCGGTCACCCGGGCCAAAACCGGAAACTACAAACCAACCCACACACGAATGAACTCAGTACCCAGCTACCAAATGCACAGGGCCAGTAAATATCTGGTCGCCTGTTTGGCAGCGTTGGTCGCGGTTTCGGTCCCCTCCTTGAGGGCCGTTGCTGCCGACGACGTCCAAAAGCTACAGGAAGAGAACGCGACGCTGCGTAAGCGCCTCGCGGAACTCGAGGGTCAGGCCGCCCAGGCGGCGACCACGACCACCACCACGACCACCACCAAGGCCGCCGCTGCGCCCGCCGCAACGTCGCTCGCCACGGATGAGGGCGTGCAGACCATGTCCAAGTTCCAAGTCAGCTCCGAGAAGGACAAAGGGTACCTGAAGACCAACTCCGCCACCGCCACCCGTATCGGGATGGAGGTCCAGCGCACCCCGCTCGCGATCGAAATCAAGAGCGCCGAGTTCCTCCAGGACACGAACACCCAGAGCATCACCGACATCCTGCGTTACACGTCGTCGGGCTCCGGTGACAACTCGTTCGCCATGGCCCGTCCGGCCAACGGGGCGACCCCGGTGGGTAACTTCACCATGCGCGGCTTCCAGATCAACACGATGCTGCGTGACGGCGTGAAGCGCTACACCTCGTTCAACCTCGATAACACCGAGCGCGTTGAAATCGTCAAGGGCCCCGCCGCCCTCTTCTTCGGCAACGGCGCCCCCGGTGGCGTTATCAACTACATCTCCAAGGTTCCCGTGTTCGCCCGGATCCCGACCACCATCGAGTACATCACCGGCACGGACCAGAAGCAGAAGTTCCGCATCGACACCAACCAGTTCTTCTCCCCGAAGGCCGCGCTGCGCATCATCGCCGCCTCCGAGAACAGCGGCGGCCAGCGCCGGTTCGAGTATACGAAGAACAACAACGCGACCGTGGGCCTGACCCTCGTGCCGTTCTCCAGCGGCAAGCTGCGCATCACGACCAAGGCGGAGTATGACGACAACAAGTACTCTGTGACCCGCTCGACGGAGTGGTTCTACCCGCAGGCTTGGTTCGACGCGTACAAGAACACGCAGACCAATCCGACTGACTCGAGCCTCCTCGTGCTCGAGGCCGGTGCCCTCAAGAACGGCTTTGCTCTGGGTGGTAATCTGCCCGGCACCGCCGGTGCCGCCACGGCCATGGCCGGTCGGTACAACATCATTGGTGGCTACGGTAACTGGGGTAATGACTACCGTGCTGCCACGGGTCTCTACACCACGCCGAATTACACCAAGATCGAGCGCGGCGCCTACTACCTCGACGCCAACGGCAACAAGATCCACGACGAGGCGTTCAACTGGGATGCCCGTGGTTCGATGTCGCACGACATGGTCAACACGATTGACATGACCGTCGAAGTCTCGCCGACCGACTGGGCGGACTTCCGCTACGTCGTCACGCACGACAACAACCGCTACGACTCCATCGAGGGTGGCTACTCGCCCTACGCTGACGGTCGCACGTTCAGCTCGTTTGGCGGCGTCGGCGGCAACAGCGCCGGCTACTACCTCCATTCGATGGACCACCAGTTCGACTTGATCCTCAAGAAGGACTTCTGGGGCCTGAAGAACAAGCTGCTGATCGGCGGTACCTTCCGCGAGTCCCTGCAGCAATACAACGCCCAGGCGTTCCTGAACTACAGCCAGATTCCCGGCGCCACCAATGCGATCGCCAATCCCGGTTACGTCTTCACCGGTGGCACCACCGGTCAAGGTGGTGGCGCGAACCCCGGCCACGTCCCGCCCAATCAGGTCATCCGCGACCGCTTCGGCGTGATCAAGACCGTCCAGCAGATCTACACGCAGTGGGATCCGGGTTATGAAATCCAGCCGGACATCAAGCCCCTGTTCGCCGTCGACCGCAATGAGTTGGACGGTTACTACTACCAGGAGCAGGCCGGTTACGTGAACTACCAGGGTCAGGCGTTTGACGACAAGCTGACCATCCTCGCCGGCGTCCGCCGCGAAATGCACCGGGACAGCGGCCAGTACCTCACGGACAACTTCCCGTGGTACTCCCCCCCGCCGACCGTTTACTACGACACGGTGACCTATCCCGAGAATCAGTACGGCTACAGCGCCTCTTACTCGGGTGACCGCGACGGTAATCACTCGCGCGTCGCCGGCACGTCGTGGATGGCTGGTCTCTCGTACCAGGTCAGGAAGGACGTCAACGTCTACATCTCGTCGAGCAAGATCTACAACCGCAACGGCGCGACGAACGCGGGCGGTTATTCCACGCTCGATGTTCCGAATTGGTACAACTCCGCCGTGGGTTATCTGAGCTCCCTGCCGGGTGGCTTCGCAGCCAATCCGTTCATCTACAATGGGGTGAACATCAAGTCGGTGGCCGACCTGACCACCGCCCTGCACAACGAGGGCGCGGACACCCTGATCAAGCCCGAGACCGGTCGTAACACCGAAATCGGTGTGAAGACCTCCCTCTGGGATGACAAGCTCGTCGGCACGTTGTCGCTGTTCCACATGTTCCGCGTCAACCGGCGCGTGGACGACGGCACCCGCCAGCTCAACGACCCGCTGAACTACACGAACAATCAGCAGTACTTCGGGCCTCCGGGCTTCGTCAACCCCAGCGGCTTCAACTACATCAACGCGCGTCTGCTCCGCTGGCGCACCGTTGGTCAGAAAGACGTCGTCGAGGGTGCTGACTTCGAGACCATCTGGTCCCCGATCCGCAACTTCCAGATGCTGGTCAACGGCGCCTGGCTGTGGACGGCCAAGACGGACAACGCCCCGACCATCAACAAGCCCGGTTCGGCCGCGTACAACGCCTTGGATCTCACCACGGTCGCGGGCAACAACTCGAAGGTCGCCTCGGACATCTACTACGGCGCCCGCCTCGAGAACGTGCCTGAGTTCCGGTTGAACACGTTCAGCAAGTACACGATCACCGATGGCGTGCTTCACGGCCTGTCCCTCGGCCTCGGTACCCGCTACTCGTCCAAGATGGTAATTTCCCGTGACGTTACGTGGAATCCGCTCAACGGCGGCTTCCAGTCCGGCAATTACTTCGTGTTCGACGCCCTCGTGAGCTATCCTTGGGAGTTGGTCGGCTACAAGATCAACACCCAGATCAGCGTGCAGAACTTGACCGACACGCTGTACTTCGAAGGTGGCGTCGTGGCTTCGCCCGGCCGCCAGCTCTTCATCACGAACAAGCTGAGCTTCTAATCGGATCGACGCTTAACCAGCGCCTTTCTTCAAAGGGCGGAGACGAAAGTCTCCGCCCTTTTTCTTTGTCCCGGGCGGACCGCCTTCACGGCGGCGCCCGGCCGGGGCCGCGGCCGGCGGGGAGGCGTCGCCTCCTGCCGGCCTGGCACTCGACACCGCGCACCCCGCGCGCCAACCTGCTTTTTGTCACCGCCCCCGGCTGGTCCGGCCCGGTCTGCCTTTCCCTCCTTCCCCATGAAATCCCGGTTCCCAGCCTTGCACCCGCCGCCGCGCAGAGTTCAGTGAGCCGGCACGACTGACCCGCCCGCCCATGGCCACCCCCGGTTCCCTTTTCCGGCTCGCGCTCGCCGAAGAACGCCCCCTCCAGATCGCCGGGGTCATCAACGCCTATGCCGCACTGCTCGCCGCCCGCGCCGGCTTTCGCGCCCTCTATCTCTCCGGCGCCGGCATCGCCAACCACTCCTACGGGATTCCCGACAACGGTGAAACCGACCTCAGCGACGTCCTGCCTGATGTTCACCGCATTGTCCGCCGCGTGGATCTTCCCCTGCTGGTGGATATCGACACGGGCTGGAGCAACCCCGCGGCCGCCGTGCATGCGATCGCCGGCGCCGGCGCGGCGGGCGTGCATCTGGAGGACCAGATCCCGGCCAAGCTCTGCGGCCACCTCCCGGGCAAGCAGCTCGTCCCCACCGCCGAGATGGTCGCGCGCGTGCAAGCCGCGGTTCAGGGCCGGCCCGACCGCGACTTTGTCATCATGGCCCGGACCGACGCCGCTGCCGGCGAGGGCGTGCCCGCGGCCATCGCCCGCGCCCAGGCCTACGTCGCCGCCGGCGCCGACATGATCTTCGCCGAGGCGCTGCCGACCCTCGACGACTACCGCCAGTTCACCGCCGCCCTGAAAGTCCCGGTGCTCGCCAACCTCACCGAGTTCGGCCGCACGCCATTGTTCACCTTGGCCGAGCTGCGCGGCGCCGGCGTCGCCATGGCGCTCTATCCGCTTTCCGCCTCCCGGGCGGCCGCCGCCGCCTCATGGGAGGTTTACCAGGCGATCCGGCGGGACGGCACCCAGCAGTCCGTGGTCGGCAAAATGCAGCCCCGGGCCGAACTCTACGACATCCTCGGCTACGCGCCGCCCAAGTAACCATGTCCCCCGACCAACCCGCCCCCAAGGCCAAGAAGTCCGTCGCCCTTTCCGGCATCGTCGCGGGCAACACCGCCGTCTGCACCGTCGGGCACACCGGCAATGACCTCCATTATCGCGGCTACGACATCGCGGAGATCGCCGCCCAGGCCACCTACGAGGAGGTCGCGCACCTGCTGATCCACGAGCGGCTGCCCAATCATGTGGAACTGGGCGTGTACCGGGCCCGGCTGGTCCGGCACCGCGGGCTCCCGCGGGCGCTGCGCTCCGTCCTCGAGCAGATTCCGGCCGGGGCCCACCCGATGGACGTCCTCCGCACCGGCTGCTCCATGCTCGGCACGCTCGAGCCGGAAACGTTGCCCGCCGCCGGCGGCAACGCCGCCACCGTCGACCACGCCCGGGCCATCGCCGACCGGCTCCTCGCCGCCTTCCCGTCGATGCTGCTCTACTGGCATCATTTCACCAGGAGCGGGAGACGGATCGACGTGGAAACCGACGACCCGTCCCTCGCCGCGCATTTTCTCCACCTGCTGCACCAGCGGCCGCCGTCCCCCAACCAGGTCCGCGCGCTGGACCGGTCGCTCATCCTGTACGCCGAGCACGAGTTCAACGCGTCCACCTTCACCGCCCGCGTCATCGCCGGCACCGGGTCCGACCTCTATTCCTGCATCACCGGCGCCATCGGCGCCCTGCGCGGCCCCAAGCACGGCGGCGCCAACGAGGTCGCGCTCGACATCCAGCAGCGCTACCGCACGCCGGAGGAGGCCGAGGCCGACATTCGCGCCCGCCTGGCCCGCAAGGAAATCATCCTCGGCTTCGGCCATCCCGTTTACACCATCGGCGACCCGCGCAACCCGATCATCAAGGCGATCGCCCGCAAGCTCTCCGAGGATGACCGCGACCTGGCGCTCTTTGCCGTCGCCGAGCGGATCGAAACGCTTATGTGGGCGGAGAAGGCGATGTTCCCCAACCTCGACTGGTACAGCGCCGTCGCCTACCACCGCCTTGGCGTGCCGAAACTGATGTTCACGCCGCTCTTTGTGATGGCGCGCACCGCCGGCTGGGCCGCGCACGTCGTCGAGCAGCGCGTCGACGGCAAGATCATCCGCCCCGGCGCCAACTACACCGGGCCGGAGCCCCGCCCGTTCATCCCCCTCGCATCCCGAACCTGAGCTTCCGCGGCACCGTGTTCACCGGGATCGGGTTCAAACTCATGACCTGCGCTCCGTGTTCCCAGTGCCCCAGCGGTTAATCTCGATGTCTTCCCCCATCTCCAACGTCCGCCCCGCGCCGGATAAGCTCCTCACCGATCTCGCCGACTACGCGCTCGGCGCCCGGATCACCAGCGACGAGGCCCTCGACACGGCCCGCTGGTGCCTCGCCGACACGCTGGCCTGCGGCATCATGGCGCTCGCCTACCCCGCCTGCACCAAGCTCCTCGGCCCCGTCGTGCCCGGCACCACCATCGCCTGCGGCGCGCGCGTGCCCGGGACCGGCCACGAACTCGACCCCGTGCAGGCCGCCTTCAACCTCGGCACGATCGTCCGCTGGCTCGACTTCAACGACACCTGGCTCGCCGCCGAATGGGGCCATCCGTCCGACAACCTCGGCGCCATCCTCGCCACCGCCGACTGGCTCTCGCGCCATCAGGCAGCCGGCCTCGAACCCGCCGCCTTCCAATCGAAAATCCCCCATCGAAAATCGAAATTCACGATGGGGGACGTCCTCGGCGCGATGGTGAAGGCCCATGAGATCCAGGGCGTGCTCGCCCTCGAAAACTCCTTCAACTGCATCGGCCTCGACCACGTCCTGCTGGTGCGCGTCGCCTCCACCGCCGTCACCACCGCCCTGCTGGGCGGCGACCGCGGGCAGGTCATCAACGCCCTCTCCCACGCCTGGCTCGACGGCTCGGCGCTGCGCACCTACCGCCACGCGCCCAACACCGGCTCGCGCAAGTCCTGGGCCGCGGGCGACGCCACCAGCCGCGCCGTCCGCCTCGCGCTCATCGCGCTGACCGGCGAGATGGGCTACCCCTCCGTCCTCACCGCCAAAACCTGGGGGTTCCAGGACGCCTGTTTCCAGGGCAACCCGGTCAGGCTCGCCCGCCCGCTCGGCAGCTACGTGATGGAAAACGTCCTCTTCAAGATTTCCTTCCCCGCCGAGTTTCATGCGCAAACCACCGTCGAATGCGCCGTGCAGCTCCATCCGCTCGTGAAGGACCGCCTCGCCCAGATCGCCCGCGTCGAGCTGACCACGCACGAGTCGGCCATTCGCATCATCGACAAGACCGGCCCGCTCCACAACCCCGCCGACCGCGACCACTGCCTCCAGTACATGACCGCCATCGGCCTCATCCATGGCACGCTCCACGCCGGCCACTATGAGGACGGGGCCGCCGCCGACCCGCGCATCGACGCCCTCCGCGCCAAGATGACCGTCACTGAGAACGGGCAGTATTCGCAGGACTACCTCGACCCGGAAAAGCGCTCCATCGCGAACGCCGTGCAGGTGTTCTTCAAGGACGGCACCAAGACCGCCCGGGTCGAGGTGGAGTATCCGCTCGGCCACCGCCGCCGCCGCCAGGAGGGCATCCCGCTCCTGCAGCAGAAAGCCGCCGCCGCGTTCACGACGCACTACGGCAAGGCGCGATCGGCGCAGCTCATGTCCCTCTTTGCCGACCGCGCCAAGCTCGAGGCCATGCCCGTGCACGAGTTCGTGGGTGCTTTCGTCAGGTAGCCCGGCGGCACCCCGGCCACTCCGTTCCAAGACCATTGACCCGCCGGCGGTTTTTTACATGAGTCGCCCATCATGAGCACGCCCGCACCGCGGTTGGACGACCTGCGCATCAAGCGAGGCGACCCCGTTGATTCATCCCGGAAGCTGGCACCCGTCGCCATCGTGATTGTCGTGCTGATCCTGGCCGTGGCGGGCGTGGCCTGGCAGGTGCTGCGTCCCAAGGCGATCGAGGTTCGCACCGCCGCCGCCCGCGAGGCGGCGCCCGGCCCCGGACTCACCGTGCTGAATGCCTCCGGTTACGTCACCGCCCGCCGCGAGGCCACGGTCTCCTCGAAAATCACCGGCAAGGTCACCGAGGTGCTCATCGAGGAGGGCGTGAAGGTGACCGAAGGCCAGGTGCTCGCCCGGCTCGACGACACGAACGGTCAGGCCAGCCTGCACCTCGCCAGCGCGCAGGTGGAGGCCGCCAAGGCCGCCCTGGAGGAGACCCGCGTGCGCCTCCGCGAGGCCGAGCAGGAATGGCAGCGCCAAAAGGCCCTGATCACGGCGACCGTCGCGACCCAGTCCGATTACGACCACGCCGAGGCCGCCGTGCTCGCCCTGCGCGCGCGCCTCGCCCAGCAGCAGACCGACGTCACCGTGAGCGAGCGCACCCTGGCCGTCTGGCAGCAGCAACTCGAGGACACCGTCATCCGCGCGCCCTTTGCGGGCGTGGTCACTTCCAAGAACGCGCAGCCGGGCGAGATGATCTCCCCGATGTCCTCCGGCGGCTTTACCCGCACCGGCATCTGCACCGTCGTGGACATGGACTCGCTGGAGATCGAGATCGACGTCAACGAGAGCTACATCAACCGCGTCGCGGCGGGCCAGCCGGTCGAGGCGACGCTCGACGCCTATCCCGACTGGAAGATCCCCTGCCACGTGATCGCCATCATCCCGACCGCCGACCGGCAGAAATCCACGGTCCGCGTGCGGGTGGGTTTCAACCAGCCCGACCCGCGCATCCTGCCGGAAATGTCGGTGAAGGTGGGCTTCCGCGACGCCGAGGCCGCCGGGGCCGCCCGCGCCGTGCTCGTGCCCCGGGAGTCTGTCCGCAGCGTGGACGGCCACGATGTCGTGTTCGTGCTCCGGGACCGCCGGGTCGAGCGCCGCGCCGTCACCATCGCCGGCAACCACGACGGCGACGTGCTGCTGAACGCCGGGCTGTCCGCCGGGGAGCAGGTCGTCGTCGATCCGCCCGCCGGCCTGGCCGACGGGGCCGCGGCCGTCGCAAGGAAATTATGAGCGAAAACACCGCAGGCCAGTCCGCGCTGGTGCGCGTCGAGGGCGTCGAGAAGGTCTTCCATCGCGGCGCGGAGGATATCCACGTCCTGTCGCAGCTGAACCTCGAGGTTCCGGCCGGCCAGTTCCTCGCCCTGATGGGCCCGTCCGGCTCGGGCAAGAGCACCCTCCTGAACCTCATCGGCGGGCTCGACCGCCCGACCCAGGGCACGGTCCACGTGGGCGGCGACCGGCTGGACACCCTGTCCGACCGCGCCCTCGCGGCGTGGCGCGCCCGGCATGTCGGCTTTGTCTTCCAGCTCTACAACCTGATCCCCGTCCTGACCGCCGAGCGCAACGTGGAGCTGCCGCTGCTCCTGACGCCCTTGTCGCCCGCGGAGCGGCGGAAGCACGTGGCGACGGCGCTGGCCGTCGTCGGCCTTTCGCATCGCGCCAAGCACTACCCGCGCACCCTGTCCGGCGGTGAGCAGCAGCGCGTGGGCATCGCGCGCGGCATTGTCACGGACCCCACCCTGCTGCTGTGCGACGAGCCGACGGGGGACCTCGACCGCAAGGCGGGCGACGAGGTCCTGAACCTCCTGCAGGCCCTGAACCGCGAGCAGGGCAAGACCATCGTCATGGTCACGCACGATCCGCACGCCTCGGCGCGGGCGGCGCGGACGGTCTACCTCAACAAGGGCCGGCTGACCAACGAGCCCGAGCAATGAGATTCCTGCACCTCATCTGGGGCAACCTGACCCGCAAGAAGCTCCGCACGGCGCTGACGCTGCTCACCGTGCTCGTGGCGTTCGTCCTGTTCGGGTTCCTGTCCGCGATCCGGCAGGCGCTGGTCGGGGGCGTCGAGCTGGCCGGCGCGGACCGGCTGATCGTGCGCCACAAGGTTTCCATCATCCAGCTGCTGCCCGTGGCCTACCAGGCGCGGATGGAGCGCATCCCCGGCGTCGCCGCCGCGGTGCACCAGACGTGGTTCGGCGGCATCTACCAGGATCCGAAGAATTTCTTCATGCAAAGCCCCGTGGTGCCCGCCGAGTTCATGGCGATGTACCCGGAATTCATCCTGCCGCCGGAGCAGATGCGGGCGTGGCTCGCGACCCGGACCGGCGCCATCGTCGGCCGCAAGACGGCCGAGCGCTTCCACTGGAAGATCGGGGACCGGATCCCCATCATGTCGCCCATCTGGATGCGCAAGACCTGGGAGTTCGATCTCGTCGGCATCTTCGACGGCCGGGACAAGGGCACCGACACGACCGCGTTGTACTTCCGCTACGATTATTTTGACGAGGTCCGGCAGACCCAGAACTGGGGCCAGGGCCTGGTCGGCTGGTACACGATCCGGGTGAAGGATCCGGCGCAGGCGGCGGACACCGCCCGGCGGGTGGACGAGGAGTTCGCGAACTCGCCGGCGGAGACCAAGACCGAGCCCGAGGGCGCCTTCGTCCAGGCCTGGGCGAACCAGGTCGGCAACATCACCCTGATTGTCGCCGGCATTCTCGGCGCCGTGTTCTTCACCATCCTGCTGGTCACGGGCAGCACCATGTCCCAGGCGGTGCGCGAGCGCATCGGCGAGCTGGGCGTGCTGAAGGCGATCGGCTTCACCAACGGCCAGGTCCTCGGCCTGGTGCTGGCGGAATCATGCCTGCTCACCGTCCTCGGCGGCGGGCTCGGGCTGGGCCTGGCCTGGCTGATCATCGCCCGCGGCGATCCCACCGGCGGCCTCTTGCCGATGTTCTTCCTCCCGGGGCGCGATCTGCTGCTCGGCTTCGGCCTCAGCCTCGCCCTCGGCCTGGTCACCGGCCTCCTGCCCGCGCGGCAGGCCACCCGCCTGCGCGTCGCGGACGCCCTGAGGAGACTCTGACATGGCCGGCCTCCTCAACTGGTTCTCCCAGGTCGGCGCGATCGCGAAGTTCGGGCTGATGAGCATCCCGCAGCGCCGCGGCGCGGTCTCCGCCACGATCATCGGCATCGCCGGCGTCGTGCTGGTGCTGGTGGGCGTGCTGTCGATCGCCGCCGGCTTCCGGCGGACGATGCTGGCCTCGGGCTCGCCGGATGCCGCCATCGTCCTGCGCAGCGGCGCCGACTCCGAGATGGTCAGCGGCTTCGGCCGCAACGAGGCGCGGCTCATCGCCGATGCCCCGGGCGTGGCGCGCAACGCGGCGGGCCCGCTCGCCTCCGCCGAGCTGTTTGTCATCATCAACCTCCCGAAGCGCTCGACGCACACCGACGCCAACGTGCCGCTGCGCGGCGTGGAAGCCGCGGCGCTGGCCGTGCGCGACCACCTGACGCTCACCGCGGGGCGCATGTTTGCCTGGGGCCGGAACGAGGTCGTGGTGGGCGCCGGGGCCGCCCGTGAGTTCGCCGGCCTCGAGGTCGGCGGGACGATCAAGGTGGGGCGCGAGTCCTGGCCGGTCGTCGGCGTGTTCACCGCCAACGGCGGCGTCGCGGAGTCGGAAATCTGGACCGACGCCCGGGTGCTCCAGGATGCGTACCACCGCGGCGACTCGTTCCAGTCGGTCTATGCGCGGCTGAATTCGGCGGCGGCGTTCGCGCAGTTCAAGGACGCGCTGACCTCGAACCCGCAGCTCAGCGTGAAGGTGCTGCGCCAGTCCGAGCACTATGCCGAGCAGTCGGAGGCCATCACCCGGCTGATCACGACGCTGGGCTTCCTGATCGCGTTCCTGATGGCCATCGGCGCGGTGTTCGGCGCGCTCAACACGATGTACAGCGCCGTCGCGGTCCGCACGCGGGAGATCGGCACGCTGCGCGCGCTGGGGTTCGGGAACGGCGCCGTCATCGCCGCGCTGATGATCGAGTCGCTCCTGCTGGCGCTGCTCGGCGGGACGGTCGGCGGCGGCCTGGCCTACCTGGCCTTCAACAACCTCCACGCCGCGACCATGAACTGGCAGAGCTTCAGCCAGGTGGCATTCGCGTTCGCCGTCACGCCGCAACTGCTCCTGCAGGGCGTGGTCTGGGCGACCCTGATCGGGCTCATCGGCGGGCTGCTGCCCGCGATCCGCGCCGCCCGCCTGCCGATCGCCGCCGCCCTGCGCGAATACTAGCCGCCGCCGGCGCTGCGCCCGGCGGCAGGCCCGGTCACCGCAACTCAGCCCACTTCGCCAACCGCACCAAACTCGAAACCATGCCGTGTATGAGTCCGTCACGCCGTTCATCAAATAACCCATTCCCATGACCCGCGCCGCCCGTAGTATCCTCACCTTTGGCCTCTATCTGACCGGCATGGGTATTGGCTTGATCGCCTCCCCCAACATCCTGTTTGGCATGCTTCGGCTCCCGGCCAGCGCGGAGATCTGGCCCCGCGTCCTCGGCGTGGTCACCCTCGTCCTGGCGTACTATTACATTCAGGCGGCGCGCTCGGAGTTGACCGTCTTCTTCCGGTGGACGGTCACGGCGCGCGTGATGGTCTTCGTTGTCTTCACCGCCTTCGTGCTGCTCGGGCTGGCCCCGGCGACGCTGGCCCTGTTGGGCGCGGTGGATCTGGCCGCCGCGATCTGGACCGCGCTGGCGCTGCGTGCACCGGCGAAGGCCTGATCCCGCCCAGCTCGCGGCGGGATCACGGCCCGGGCGTCAGGCGGCCTGCTTGTTCAGCGCCGCGGCCACGATGCCGAGCAGCACCGTCGCCACGCCGCCGAAGCAGACCTGCTTCACCGCCACCGTCAGCCCGACGGGCTGCACCGCATAGTAGATCAGAAAGCCCGGCACGATGGCCGCCACCGCAAACCACAGCCCGAAGCGCAGGCCCTGGCCGAACCAGTCCTTGCCGGCCTCGCGACCGCGCCGATAAATGGCGGTGACGCCGGCCGCGATCAACAGGTGCGCCAGCAGCATCGCGGGAAAATGCCGCTGCTGGCCGGCTTCGGTGCGCATCAGCGCCGGCTGCGCCGCATAGTCCTTCTGCAGGAGCACGGCGTGCACGACGAAATCAAACGCCTGCGAGGCGACGAAGAGAACGAGGATCGAGATCAGAACTTGCTTGTTCATGGGGTAGTGGGATTGGGGTGATGCCCGCCGGGGTTGGCGGACAACCGAAAATGGCGAAAACCCGCCCCCGAAACAAGCCCGCGGCAGTGCCATCCGGCGAGCCAGCCGCCGGATGGTACCGAGAGTTTATCCCGCGCTCCCGCTTACTCCACGACGCGAATCGTCCAGAAGTCGTCCGACAGATTGGAGTCGAGCAGGTACGCGTAGGGAATGGTGAAATGCCCCTTTTGACCCCAGTCGGCGCCCCAGGAGTTGCGCACAATGAAAACCTGCTTGGCGTCGTTGTAGCCCACCGCGAGGACGGCATGCCCGCCATCCATCTTTTCATTCGGCAGCGGCATCGGGAGCACCCCGGTCTTGGCCACGGCGGCGCTCTGGAACGACTCATACACGGTGAAACCGAAGACGAAGGGATAACCCGAGGCCAGGCAGCCCTTCATCTGCGAGAGCGAACGATCCACGCGCTGGTAGGCAATCGCCTGGTAGTTCACCGCCGCGGCAAAGCACTCCTTCGGCGGCTGGACCGTCGGCTTGGCGCCAGCCGGCCAGAGATAGGTCTTCGGGTCCGACGGGGTGTCGTCATAGCTCCACGCGGTCTCCGGACAGACGCCGAGCTTGTTGACGACCTTGATGCCATTGCGAATCTGGGCGCCGCAGTCGATGGGCACCGTGTGCTCCATGTTGCGTTCGTTCCAATAGATGAACAGCCGCGAGGGCGCAAAATCCGGCCGGTGTTTTTCCTTCCGGCGAGTGAACTGCACCGCCGCTCCGATCGCGTTCGCGGTGCAGGAGCTGATGTTGCCCTGGTTGTAAATGGCCGGGCACTGCCTGCGCAGGTCGGCGGTCGGCGGCAGTTGCGAGACGACTTTCTGCGGCGCCGCGTAAACGTGGTCGCGGTGATCGGGAAGATCCGGGACCCAGCCAAAACGATTCGAGAAGATTTTTATGGCCATGATGATCAGGGGTTGGGGTTGAACGAAGATTCCAACGGACGCCGCTGAGCTTGAAAATCCGCAGTCCCGAAGCAAGGGCGGGGAGGGCCGCGGACCCGCCTGGAGCGTTAATTCGGTGTGAAGTTTCCGGATTTGCCAGCCGCCGCCGGGAAAGCTTCGCTGGCGGCTCGCCCACCATGCCCCGCCCCCGGAAGAAATCCCTCTCCACTCGCAAGGCCGTCATCCCTGTCCGCGCGCTCGACTTCGTGATGTACAACGCGAAGGACGTCCGCAAAACCCGCGCGTTCTACCAGAAACTCTTTGGATTCCGGCGCGGCGCCGAGTGGACCGAATTCTGGAGCGAGTTCGCCACCGAGCCGCTCACCCTCTGCCTCAACGGCACCTCGAAAACCATCCGCCCCGAGTGGAACTGGATGGGCACGCCCTGCGTCGCCCTCGCCATTGACGATGTGCCCGGCGCCATCGCCAAGTGCCGGAAACGCGGCGTGAAAATCCTGATCCCGCCTGTCGAGACCCGCGTCTGCTGGATGGCCTGGATCGCCGACCCCGCCGGCAACCGGATCTGCCTGCACTCGCGCAAGGACGGCACCGCCGGCTGAGCGAACCGCCCGGATCCGTCGCCCCATCCCCGGTTAGAACGGAAAGGCATTTCCCCGCCGGGGATCCCGGGCCTTCTCCTCCTTGCCGCGTTTTGCCTGGTCGTGCCGGCGCTGGCCCGCGACGGTGATGGCCTTGTCCGGCTTGGAGGGGCAGGCAAATTCGCAGGCGCCGCAGCCGATGCACAGCTCCTGGTTGACCTGGGGCAGCCGGAGATTGTCACCGTAGGGAATGGTATCGACGGCCTTGGTGGGACAGTGCTCCGAGCACGCGGCGCAGTCCGTGCCTTTCGTCTTCACGATGCAGCGCTCCACGTCGAACTCCGCCACCCCGATCCGGGTCACTTGTTTCTGCGCCAACGGGAGCAGGCCCAGCGCGCCGTCGGGACAAACTTCGGCGCAGCGCCGGCAGTCGAAATTGCAGAAGGCGTCCGTGTAATCGAGCCGCGGCTTGAGCAGTCCCAGGAACCCGTATTCGAGGAACGCCGGTTGCAGCACGTGGGTCGGGCAGGCGCTGACGCACAGGTGGCAGGCGGTGCAGGTATCCAGGAAACGATCCACGCTCCCGGCGCCCGGCGGACAGATCGCTCGGCTGTAATTGGGCCGGCGGCTTCCGGTGGGGGACTTTTCATCCTTCGCGCCCGGACGGGCGGACGGATCGTTGCCCGCTGCCGTGACAGCCAGCAACCGGTCCGCCCCGGCGATGGTGGTGAGCGAGAGCACCGCGGTGGCGATGAACGCGCGGCGCTGCGGGTCGGCCGCGGAAGCCGCGTGGTTCGCCCCGGGTACCGGCGGCGACGCGGGCTTCGCGCTCCGCTTCCGCCAGGTCCAGCGGTAACCGATGCCGGCTTCACGACAGGCATCGAGGCAGTTGTAGCAGGCGACGCAGCGCGAGGAATCGATCGTGCCGGAGCGGAGATCAATGCACTGCGCCTTGCAGTCGCGCAGGCAGTCGCCGCATTTGCGGCACGCTCCCGGGTCAAGGGAGAGTTGCCACGCGCTCCGGGCGGAAACGAGGCCGAGGAGCGTCCCCACCGGGCAGACCGTGTTGCAATAAATCCGGCCCCGCCACGCCGCGAGCCCGGCGACCAGCGCCAGCATGACAGCCGGCACGGCGAGGGCGGCAACGCCGGCCCAGGGCGGGATGACGCGATAGAGACTCTCGCCGCCGAGCGCCCGGATCAGGTCGACCAGCGCATTGTTGGCCAGCGTGACGACCGGGCGAAACAGGCCGGAGGCGATCCGCCCGTAAATACTGTAGGGATCGAGGAGGGAGAGCGTGAGTCCCGCCCCGCCGGCGACCATGCCGGCCACGCCGCCCCAGAGAAACAGCTGCCGGATCCAGGTCCGCGCCGGCCGGTAGGGCAGCAACGCTTTCTTTCCCCTCACCCACCCCGCCAGCCGCGCCACGATGTCCTGGAAAATGCCCAGGGGACAGATAGCCGAGCAATAAATTCTCCCGGCAGCCAGCGTCACCACGAGGATGACGAGGCAGGCCAGCGCGACGCCCGCCCCGGTGGCCAGCGCGACCGCGGACGGAACGAACTGGATGGAGGCGAGCCCCTGGCCGACCACCGGCGGGACCGCACCCCGGAAATCGACCAGCGCCGCTGTCAGCCCGGCGAAGACCGCGGCCGCGCCGGCGACGCGGAGGATTTTCAGCCCGCGTTGGCGCATCCCGTCAGGCCAGGCTGAAGCGACGGATCTCGACCTGGGAAAGGTCCATCGTGCCGAGCTTCATCGCGTCGGCGATTTTGATGTAGGCGACCTTGGCCGGCTCCAGTCCGAGCAGTTTCGCGGCGGCGGCATCGAGGGCGACGGGGTCGGCCGAGGCCAGCAGGGTGCGCATCTCGACCAGATCGTCCGCCGACTTGCCGCGCGGCCCGTGCCGGACCATCGGATGATACGCATCGAGGATGTTGAGCGTCGGTTTCCGCAACGTGAGGAAGTCGGCGATGATCTGATGCAGGTCGGTCTGATGGTAAAATTTGCGGTCCCAGACCACGCCCATGAGGTTCTTCATCGCGGCCGTCATGCCGGTGCCGCTGTGGTGCTTGAGCACGGGCACGTTGAGCAGGACGTCGCTGTCGAGCACCAGTGAGTGCACCAGGGCGCGCTTGAGCTTCACGCCGCCGGGAATCTCGACCTCGCGGTACAGGCTCTGGTCCTTGCCGTTGACCACGTGCGCACCGGCGTCCCGCGCCGCCTTTTCAATGCCGCTGTGCTCGTAGGTGAGCTGCCACTGGTCGCAGGTGTTGTCGAAGACGCTGACCGACTTGGCGCCGGCCCCGAGGCATAGCCGGACGAGGTGTCCGACCAGCTCGGGATGCGTGTTGGCGCCGCGCTCCGGCGGGGCATCCCAGCCGATGTTGGGTTTGAGGCAGACAGTCTGCCCGGGCTTCACCCACGCGCCCACACCCCCAAGGGCGGCGAAAGCCTGGTCGGCCATGGCCGAGCGGCTGCCGTCCCGGACGGCGACGAGGACCGAGCGGGCGGGCGCGGCCGGAGCGGGTGCAACCGGGGTGGTCGCGGTGGTGGCGGCAGCGAGCCGGGACCAGGGGGCGAGTGAGACCGCGGCCCCAAACGCGAGGCCGGTTTTGAGGAATTCACGACGGGTGTTCATGGCGGAGCAAAGGGGCGGAAGGCGAACGGTGCCCGGGAACGGTACCCGTGAGCATAGGCGATCACCCCGCCGGTCACGCGGCACTTCTTGCCAAAAACATGCCGATCCTTGCCCAGGAAATTGCCCGTCGGATCGGGGCCAGGGGCAGCACGGCCGGTTTTGGGCCCGGCCCCCGGTCGGTTTCCGGATTTGCCAGCCGGCGGCAGGGTGGCTTGGCTGACGGCTTGTCCACCATGTCCCGCACTCTTGTCAAAGACGCCCTCAACGCCGCCGCACCGATGGACGCCATCCTCCTCCAGGGCTGGGTCCGCACCCGCCGCGACGCCAAGGCCTTCTCCTTCATCGAGCTCAACGACGGCTCCTGCCTCAAGGGCATCCAGATCGTCGCCGACGCCGCCCTGCCCGACTACGCCCACATCACCAAGGCCAACACCGGCGCCTCGCTTGAGGTGCGCGGCAAGCTCGTCGAGTCGAAGGGCTCGGGCCAGAAATGGGAGGTCGTCGCCACCGGCTTCACCGTGCTCGGCGAGGCCGATGTCACCTACCCGCTCCAGAAGAAGGGGCACACGATGGAGTTCCTGCGCGAGATCGCCCACCTGCGCCCGCGCTCGAACCTCTTCGGCGCCGTCTTCCGCGTGCGCAGCCGGCTGGCGTACGCCATCCACCAGTTTTTCCAGGACAAGGGCTTTTATTACGTTCACACACCCATCGTCACCGCCAGCGACGCCGAGGGCGCGGGCGACATGTTCCGCGTCACCACCCTCGACCTCGCCAACCCGCCCAAGACCGAGGATGGCGCCATCGACCACGCGAAGGATTTCTTCGGCAAGAAGACCTTCCTCACCGTCTCCGGCCAGCTCGAGGCCGAGATCTTCGCCTGCGCACTCAGCAATGTCTACACCTTTGGCCCCACCTTCCGCGCCGAGAACTCCCACACGTCCCGCCACGCCTCCGAGTTCTGGATGATCGAGCCCGAGGTCGCGTTCTGCGACCTGAACGGCGACATGGACCTCGCCGAGGAGTTCGTGAAATACCTCATCCGCGACATCCGCAGCCACTGCCCTGGCGACCTGGAATTTTTCGCCAAGTTCGTGGACAAGGATCTCCTCGCCCGCCTCGACTTCGTGCTCAACCAGCCGTTCAAGCGCTGCAGCTATACCGAGGCGATCGAGATTCTGGGCCAAAGCGGCAAGACCTGGGAGCATCCCGTGTCGTGGGGCGACAATCTCCAGTCCGAGCATGAGCGCTATCTCACCGAGGAGCACTTCAAGTGCCCGGTCACCGTCTACAACTACCCGCGCGCCATCAAGGCGTTCTACATGCGCCAGACCGACGGCTGCGCCGAAGGCCGCGAGACGGTCGCCGCGATGGACCTGCTCGTGCCCGGCATCGGCGAAATCATCGGCGGCAGCCAGCGCGAGGAGCGCCTCGACAAGCTCCGCGCCGGCATGGTGCTGCACCACCTCGACGAGAAAAACTACTGGTGGTACCTCGACCTGCGCCGCTTCGGCACCGTGCCGCACGCGGGTTTCGGCCTCGGCTTCGAGCGCATGCTCATGTTCGTGACCGGCGTCGGCAACATCCGCGACGTCATCCCGTTCGCCCGCACCCCCGGCACCGCGGAGTTCTGAGCACGGGGCGCTATTTCTTCGCCGGTGGCGGCTCGGCCAGGCCGTATTTCTCCTCGGCCGCCTTGAGCAGCGCCCGGCTGATGATCAACCGCTGGATCTCGCTCGAGCCCTCGCCGATTTCGGTCAGCCGCGCATCGCGCCACATCCGCTCGACGGACGTGTCCCGCGTGTAGCCCCAGCCGCCGCAGATCTGCAGGGCGCTGTTGCAGGCACGGGAGGCGGCCTCGGACGCGTACAGCTTGGCAAACGACGCCTCGAGGCTGAAGCGCTGGCCCCGCGCCTGCATGATGCAGGGCTGGAGCAGCAGCGCCTCCGCGGCGCGCAACTCGACCTCACAGTCGGCGAGCATGAACTGCAGCGCCTGAAACTCGGCGATCCGCTTGCCGAACTGCCGGCGCGAGAGCATCCGCTGCTTGGCGATCTCCACCGCGCTGCGGCCGAGCCCGATCGCCATCGCCGCGATGCCGAGCCGGCCGCCGTCGAGGCACGCCAGGGCGGCGTGCTGGCCCTTGCCGCGCTGGCCGACCAACTCGCCCTTCACCTGCTTGAGGTGGAACTCGCTCGTGTTGCTCGCCCGCACGCCGGACGTCTTGACCTTCCGTACCTTCGTGGTGTCCGCGCTGTTGATCCAGAACGCCGTAAACTCCTTCTTGCCCTTCTCATCCTTGCCCGTGACCGCCATCACGATCATCCGGTCCGAGTGGTTGCCCATCGTGATGTAAATCTTCTGGCCGTTCAGCTCCCAGGTGCCATCAGGCAACGGCGTGGCGGTCGTCTCGACGCCGCCGGTGTCCGAACCGGCGTTTGGCTCAGTCAGCGCCCAGGCCACCATCCAGTCCCCGTTCAGCACGCCGGGGAAAACCTTCTTTTTCAGTTCGTCGCTCGCGTAGCCGAGCGGATGGCCGACGCAGAGCGCGTTGTGCGCCGCCATGTTCATCGCGAACGCGCCGCAGTGCCCGGCGATCTCCTCGATCACGAGACAGAAGCAGAGCATCGACAGCTCCTGTCCGCCGACGGTCTTCGGCGCGAGCATGCCCATCAGGCCGGCCCGGCCCGCCGCGGTGAATAGCGCGCGCGGCAGCTCCTCCTTCTCCTCCCACTCGGCGGCGTGCGGGGCGATCTCCCGTTGGCAGAAGTCGGCCGCCTTTTTCAGGAAGGTGAGTTCCTCGGGTTTCAGAAAATCGTAATACAGCGAGTTGGGGTGTAGCATGGGGGTGCCGTTAGCTAATATGCCGGAGTTTCCGCCGCGCAAGCCGCCCCCGCCCCGCGCCCACTTTTACGCCAAAAGAGGGAAATCGGCTGTCACCAGCCATTCCGGCCGCTCGGCGGTTGCGCCCGGCCGATTCCCGCGTTGGTATTCCGGTGCATGGCTGCCGCCAAGAAACCCCTGTCTTCGGCTCCGCTCCGCATCCTGACCGCCGTGCCCATCTGCGACGGCCATGATAGCGCCGTCAGCACCATCAACCTCGAGCTCGCCCGCCACGGCCTCGAGGTCATCTACCTCGGCTATCATTGCCCGGTAAGCACCATCGTCCGGGCCGCGATCCAGGAAGACGTGCACGTCGTCGGCCTCAGCTCCTACAACGGCGGCCACATCGTCTTCTTCAAGGAGGTCGTGGACCGGCTCCGCGCGCTCGGCGCGGGCGACATTCCCGTCTTCGGTGGCGGCGGCGGCACGATCACCAAGGCCGACGAGCGCGTCATGCAGCGCCAGGGCACCGACCGCATCTTCCACGCCGGCACTCCGCTCAACGACATCATGGCGCTCATCCAGCGCGAGTACGGCCGCGTCCTGAAGCCCAACGCCAAACTCCGCGGCGACCGCGCCCTCGCCCGGGCCATCACGCTGGCCGAGCAGGGGTCCGGGCATCGCGGGTCCCGCGCCACGGCGAAGCGCCGCGGCAGCGGTTTCGTGGTCGGTGTCGCCGGCCCCGGCGGCGCCGGCAAGTCCACGCTGATCGACGAGCTCACGTCGCGTTTTCTCCGGAAGAGCCCCGCCGGCCGCATCGCCATCCTCGCCAACGATCCGTCGCACCCCGACACCGGCGGCGCCATCCTCGGCGACCGCGTCTCGATGATCTATGCCCAGGACGACCGCGTGTTCTTCCGCTCGCTCGCCACCCGCGGCGGCCTCACCGGCATCTCCGCCGCCACCCCCGCCGCCATCGAGATTTTGAAGCACTCGGGCGAGTTCGACCTCATCCTTGTCGAGTCCGTCGGCATCGGCCAGGAGAGCGACCCTTTTGGACTGTTCTCCAAGAAACGCCGGCTGGTGGACGCCATGCTCTTCGTCCTCGCGCCCCATTACGGCGGACGGCTCCAGCTCCAGAAGATCGGCCTGCTCAACGGCGCCGACCTCGTCGTGCTCAACAAGTGCGACCACACCATGGCCCACACCGCCCGCGCCGAGATCACCGCCCGCCTCGAGGCCAACGGCAAGGGCCAGCGCCTCTTCGGCACCGTCGCCGCGAAGCACCACGACCCCGGCGTGAACACGCTCTACGATGCCCTCGCCCAGCTCGGCAGCCTGGAGGTCTCACCATGAGCTCGCTCGGCAAAATCGCCGACTCGGTCGACGCCTACAACGCCCACGTTGCCGCCGAGGTCGCCCGCGCCCGCACCGACCAAAAGTTCGCCGCCGAGCTCCGCGAGCGCTGGGCCAAGATCCACGAGACGGTGGACTGGACCGTCTCGCCCACCGGCACGCCGCTCCCGCGCCTCGCGCTCCCGCCGACCGACGACCCCGGCGCCATCGCCGAATACCTGCTCGGCCAGGGCGTGCCCGGCGAGTTTCCCTACGCCAACGCCGCCTACCGCGAGATGTACCTCGACCGCGAGTCCGGGAGTGGCGGTGGCCCCGCCACCACGGGGGAGGAGCCAATGCGGCTGTTCGCCGGCCTCGGGCTCGCCGAGGACACCAACGCCCGCTTCCACTACCTCGGCAAGCACCAGAAGAGCCTCCGCCTCTCCACCGCCTTCGACGGTCCCACGCTCTACGGGCTCGACTCCGACCACGAGGGCGTGCTCGGCAAGGTCGGCGAGGGCGGCGTCGCCATCGACACTGTCGAGGACATGGTCCGGCTCTTCGCCGGTTTCGACCTCACGCGCAAGGACGCCTCGGTCTCGATGACGATGAACGCCCCCGCGCCCATCATCCTCGCGATGTTCATCGCCGCCGCGCAGCGCCGCTTCGGCCATGACTGCGTGCCCAACCTCCGCGGCACCATCCAGGCCGACATGCTCAAGGAGGTGCAGGCGCAGAACGAGGTCATCTTCCCGATCGACGCCTCGCTGCGCTTCCTCTGCGACATGATCGAGTGGTGCGTGCCGCACATGCCACGCTGGTACCCCGTCAGCATCTCCGGCTACCACATTGCCGAGGCCGGGGCCACGCCCGTGCAGCAGGCCGCCTTCACGCTCTCCAACGGCTTCACCTACGTGGAGCTGCTCCGCGCGCGCGGCGCCGACGTCAACCACATCGGCCCGCGCCTGTCCTTCTTTCTCGATTGCGGCCTCGACGTGGAATACCTCGTCCTCGGCCGCGTCTGCCGGCGGCTCTGGGCCATCGGCATGCGCGACGTGTTCGGCGCGAACGCCAAGGCGCAGGTCCTCAAGCTCCACTCGCAGACGAGCGGCCGCTCGCTCGTCGCCGCCGAGTTCCAGAACAACCTCACCCGCACCGCCGTCGAGCTGATGCTGGCCTACCTGAATTACACCAATTCCTGCCACTCCAACTCCGCCGACGAGCCCTTCACCACGCCCACCGCGAAATACGCCACCCTCGCTTCGCACGGCCAGTCGATCATCATGGAGGAGTCCGGCGTGTTTAAGCACATGATGAACATGTTCGGCGGCGCGCCCGGCCTGCTCATTTTGGAAAAGCAGGTCGAGAAGTCCATCCTCGAGGTGTTCCGGGAGATGGACACGCTCGGCGGCGTCCTCGCCGCGCAGGAGCAGCGCTACCAGCGCAGCAAGATCCAGGAGGCCGGCCACAACTACGAAAAGCAGATCTACTCCGGCGCGCGCCCCATCATCGGGCTCAACAAATACAAGTCGGACGAGCCGATGCCGAGCGTCCCGCTCGCCCGCACTTCCCCGAAAAAACAGCGCCTGCAGGTCGAGCGGCTGCAGGCCTTCAAAAAGAAGCACGCCAAGCAGGCCCCCGACGCGCTGCACCGGCTCGAAAACGTCGCCCGCGGCAAGGGCAACGTCTTCGCCGAGCTCGTGAACACCGTCGAAGTCTGCTCGCTGGGTCAGATCACCGCCTGTCTGACCAACGTCGTCGGTAAGTTCCGGCCGATGGTGTGAAGCCAACCATGCCAATCGATAAGGAATATGCCTACGACAAGATTGGCGGCCCAAGCCCGGGGTCTGTCGATGTGTTCGTTGGCCCGTGCTCCGTGAAAACATTCTCAGGAGAGAAAATCCCCACCGATGGACGAAAGTATAGTGTTCACGGTATCGTACATTTTAAAAACGGGAGGTCGCTCCCAGCAAAATTTGCCATAGATACGTCAGGTTTCGATTTCATCGTCCTAGGCTCGGTCATCGTATATCTCGATGGTCTTTGGTATAAGTGGGATGAAGATGCGCTCGTTGCGCTGCTCGGTGCAAAGAACAGCGAAGAAATCTTACCGTTCACTTGGGCTCCAGATCGTCCACTCGACTTCTGGAGGCCTGCACCCTATCCGATGCGATACGACCCAAGAGCGAGGAACAAAGCATAGGAAAAAACACCGAAGTGGTAGCTTAACAAAGATGGGGCCTCTGACACCGACTCAAAGTGAATACTTCATCTTCAAGTTCGTCTCCCGCCAATCCCCTCCTCGATCGCTGCCACGAAGTCGCGCAGCAGGAAGCCGTGCTGCGCGAAGGCGGCGGTCCCGACGGGCTCGCCCGCCAGCACAAGCTTGGCCGCCTGTTTGCCCGCGAGCGGATCGCCGGGTTGATCGACGATCCTAACTCCTTCCTCGAAACCGGACTCTGGGCGGCGAACGGCATGTACCTCGACTGGGGCAAGTTTCCCGCGGCGGGCGTCGTCACGGGCATCGGCGACGTCGCCGGGCACCCGTGCATGATTGTCGCCAATGACGCCACGGTAAAGGCGGGCGCGTTTGTCCCGATGACGTGCAAGAAGCTGCTCCGCGCGCAGCGGATCGCCTTCGAGTGCAACCTGCCGCTGGTCTACCTCGTGGACTCCGCCGGCGTTTTTTTGCCGATGCAGGACGAGATTTTCCCGGACGAGGACGACTTCGGCCGCATCTTCCGCAACAACGCCGTCATCTCCGCCGCGGGCATCCCGCAGTATGCCGCCATCATGGGCAACTGCGTCGCCGGCGGCGCCTACCTGCCGGTCCTCTGCGACAAGATCCTCATGACCGAAGGCAGCGGCCTCTACCTCGCCGGCCCGCAGCTCGTGAAGGCCGCGATCGGCCAGGAGACCGATACCGAGACCCTCGGCGGCGCCGCGATGCACGCCGAGATTTCCGGCACGGTGGATTTCAAGGAGAAGGACGACCCGGCGGCGCTCGCTCGGCTGAAGTCGCTCATCGGCCTGCTGCCCGAGGAAAGTGCCAAGTCGCAAGTGACAAACGGCAAGGATCCAGAATTTCCGGCGTCGAAAATCTACGAGCTAGTTTCCCTCGACGGCCGGAAGGAATACGACGTGCGCGAGCTGATGAAGTGCCTCGTGGATGCCGGCAGCATCGACGAGTACAAGGCCGACTACGGCAAGAGCACCGTCTGCGCGTTCGCCCGGCTCGGCGGCCGGCCGGTTGGCATCGTCGCCAACCAGCGCCAGCGCGTGCAGTCGAAGTCATCCGGCGCCGCCGGCCTGCAGATGCCCGGCGTGATCTACGCCGACAGCGCCGACAAGGGCGCGCGGTTCATCATGGACTGCAACCAGACGCACCTGCCGCTCCTCTTCCTGCAGGACGTCTCGGGCTTCATGGTCGGCAAGGACGCCGAGCAGACCGGCATCATTCGCTCCGGCGCGAAGATGGTGAACGCGCTCAGCAACTCCACCGTGCCGAAGATCACCGTCATCACCGGCGGCTCGTTCGGCGCGGGCAACTACGCGATGTGCGGCAAGGCCTTCGACCCGCGTTTCATCTTCGCCTGGCCGCACGCCCGGTACGCCGTGATGGGCGCCGCGCAGGCGAGCGACGTGGTCTTCAACATCCTCACCCGCAGTGCCAAGGACAAGACGCCCGAGGAGCTCGACGCCCTCCGCGCCAAGGTGAAGGCCGACTACACCGAGCAGACCGACATCCGCTACGGCGCCGCCCGAGGCTGGGTCGACGCCATCCTCCAGCCGCACGACACGCGCGCGGTGCTCCTCCGCGCCTTCGCCCTCGCCACCCGCGCCGTACCCAAGCCCGGCTTCCACACCGGCGTCCTCCAAGTCTGAGTTTTCTCCCGCCAAGCCGCTAGGCCGCCAAGCCACTTCTCTTTTCTTTGCGCCTTCGCGACTCTGCGTGATCCACCCCATGCCCCGCCCGCTCAAGATCGCCAACGCCTCCGGCTTCTGGGGAGACCAGCCGGATGCGGCGGCGCGGCTGGTCGCGGCCCAGCCCGACCTCGATTTCCTCACCCTCGACTACCTCGCCGAGGTCTCGCTCTCGATCATGGCGATCATTCGCGCGAAGGATCCCGCCGCGGGCTACGCGCGCGACTTCGTCGACGTCCTTCGCTCGCTCATCCCGTTCTACCAGGCCGGCGGGAAAACGAAGATCGTCACCAATGCCGGCGGGCTCGACCCCGCGAGCTGCGCCCGTGCCTGCGCGGAGGTCCTCCGCGCCGCGAACCTCTCCCGCCTCAAGATCGCCGTCGTCAGCGGCGACGACGTGCTGCCCCTCCTGCGATCGTCACCGCCCACCCCCGCGAAGCATAACCCAATAGGTTATGATGGCGCGAAGGCCGGGTTCGCGAATCTGGATACCGGGGCACCCCTTTCCGCGATCGCCTCGCGGCTCGTCACGGCCAACGCCTATCTCGGCGCGGAGCCCATTGCCGAGGCGCTCCGCGCGGGCGCCGACATCGTCATCACCGGCCGCGTCGCCGACCCGTCGCTCACTGTCGGCCCCTGCCTCGCGCACTTCGGCTGGAAACCCACCGACTACGACCGGCTCACCGGCGCGACCGTCGCCGGCCACCTGATCGAGTGCGGCACCCAGGCCTGCGGCGGGTTTTCGACCGACTGGCTCGACCTGCCGGACAACCACGACATCGGTTTCCCGATCGTCGAGGTGGCCGCGGACGGTTCCTGCGTCGTCACCAAGCCCGCCGGCACCGGCGGCGCCGTCACCGTGCCCACCGTGAAGGAGCAGCTGCTCTACGAGATCGGCGACCCGGCAAACTATCTCTCGCCCGACGTCACCGTCTCGTTCCTCACCCTGCGCGTCGAGGCGGCGGGTGAAAACCGCGTGCGCGTCGCCGGCGCCACCGGCCGCGCCCCGACGAACAGCTACAAGGTCTCCGCCACCTACCGCGACGGCTACAAGGCCCATGGGATGCTCACCGTTTTCGGCCACGACGCCGTGCGCAAGGCCCGCCGCGCCGGTGAGGGCATCCTGCGCCGGCTCCAAGACCGCGGCTGCACCTACCGCGAGACGCTGATCGAATGCCTCGGCACCGGCGCCAGCGTACGCGGGCTCGCCAGCCGGATGAGCGACACCCACCTCGTCGAGACCGTGCTGCGCGTGAGTGTCGCCGCCGACACGAAGGAGCCCGTCGAGCGCTTCACCAAGGAGATCGCGCCGCTCGTCACCTGCGGCCCGCAGGGCGTGACCGGCTACGCGACCGGCCGACCGAAGGTCCTGCCGATCTTCGGCTACTGGCCGTGCCTGATCGCCAAGTCGCTCGTGAAACCCACCGTGCAGCTGCTCGCCTGACCATGGCCGCCCCCGCCACCATTCCCCTCCGCGAGATCGCCTTCGCCCGCAGCGGCGACAAGGGCAACTCCGCCAACGTCGCGGTGTTCGCCCGCACGCCCGCCGCCTACGCCTGGCTGCGCGACCACCTGACCGCCGCCAGCGTCGAGACGTTCTTCAAGCCGCTCGGTGTCGGCACCGTCACCCGTTACGAGGTGCCCAACCTCGAGGCGCTCAATTTCATCCTCCCCGAGATCCTCGCCGGCGGTGGCAGCCGCTCGCTGCGGATCGATTCCCAGGGCAAGACCCTCGGCATGGCTTTGCTCGAAATGCCGGTCGCGGCCGCCATACTCAAACCGGCGGGTTAAACGCCTCCCGCCCCACCCCCATGTCCACCTCCCTCGTCCTCGTCGAACGCGCCGGCCCCGTGACCACCGTGACGCTCAACCGCCCGGAGAAACGCAACGCGCTCAACACCGGCCTCCTCGAGCAGCTCTGCACCGCGCTCGCCGGGGCCGAGGCGTCCCCCACGCAGCGCATCTTCGTCCTGCGCGGCGCCGGCAAGGTCTTCTGCTCCGGACTCGACCTCGAGGAAGCGTCCAAACCGGGCCAAGCGCACGCCTCGGCCGACCTCGTCGCCCAGGCCCTGCGGGCGATCGCGGCCACGCGGCTGATCACGATCGCAGTCGTGCAGGGCGCCGCCATCGCCGGCGGCGCAGGCCTGATGAGCGCCTGCGACTTCGCGGTCACGACCCGCGATGCCAAGTTCGGCTACCCGGAGGTCCGCCGCGGGCTAGTGCCGGCGCTGATCATGACGTTCCTCCGCCGCCAGCTGCGCGAGCGCGACGCCCGCGAGCTGCTCCTGCTCGGCAAGCTCATCGACGGGACCCACGCCCACGCCATCGGGCTGGTGAACCGGGTGGTCGCCGACGAGGCCTATCTGGCGACCGAGGTGAGCGCGCTGATCAGCTCGCTGCTGCAGGGCGCGCCCGAGGCCATGGCCGAGACCAAGCGGCTCCTCGCCGAACTCTGGCCGGTGCCGGTCGCGACCGATCTCCATCACGCGCACAAGTACCATCTCTCGGCGCGCAACTCGGCCGAGGCGCAGGAAGGCGTGTCGGCGTTTCTGGACAAGCGCCCGCCGAATTGGGCGCCGTAGTCTAACCCGGCGCCCAACCCGGTGAGCGGGTCGTTATAGCCAAGCCAGGCTCATGCACCAGAGCCGGCCTTGGGAAAATTCAGCGCCACCCGCGTCGGCGCGGCGTTGGCCGCCTTCAGCGCGGCGCGGCCGGCGATCTCGCGGCGCAGCGGCGTGTCCGACGAGGAGTAGGCCTGCGTGATGACGCCGACCAGGTTGCGCGCCGTGACCAAGTCCGGATCGCGTTCCGGGTTGTTGACGCCCTGGGCAATCCAGCCCTCGCGCGTTTCCTGCACCAGCACATGCGCGACACCCCGGCCGTCCTGGTTGACATAGACCACCGGCATGCCCGGGCGGAGCAGTTGGTAGTCACTGGGCAAGACGACGATCGCGGTGCCGTTCGCATAGACCGGCTCCATCGAATCACCGGCGCCGATGAAGGCCTGCGCGCCGTCCACGTGCGCCGCAGCCGCCTCGGCCGTCCGGAGTTCCTGCCCCTGGGTCACGATCACCGGCACCGGCGCCAGCGCCACGATGGTGTCGAGATCCGGGCGGACCGACAGCGACGTGCAACCCGTGCAGAGCAGGGCCCAGGCCGCCAGGGCCGCCAAGGCCGCCAGCCGGGCCGTGAGGGTCACCGGGCGGGCTTGGAAGATGGCGGGGTTAAATTTCATGCCCCGACTCTAGCTTTTAACGGGCTTTTCAAACATCCGTGCCGGCCCTCGTTCGCCCGTCGTAAAATACGCTGGGGGGTTTACCTAGGCACATGGGGATTATTCCCCTCTCCCGCGGATGGCTATTGCAACACCCTGTCCCACGGGGTGATAGTGGGCCCGATCCGAACCGGATTTAGGCCCGATTAAATCCCCGATTGGCCATGCGCCGATGAGCCAGAACCCACCCGCCTGATGATCCGCGTGCTCTATGCCGACGACGACCCGCAGATCGCCGTCGTGGTCCAGACTTACTTTGCGAGCAACGCCCCGGACTGCACGGTGGAGGTGGTGCCCGATGGCCGTGCCTGCCTCGACCGCATGCGCCGCGGCGGCGTGGACGTGCTGCTGCTCGATCTCGAACTCCCGGACATCGACGGCCTGCATATCCTCAGCGAGCTGGCCGCGCGGGGCGACACCACGCCCGTGATCATGGTCAGCGGCCGGGGCCAGACCAAGCTGGCCGTCCAGGCCCTGCGGGCCGGCGCGGTGGACTGCGTCGACAAGGCGACGCCCCAATTCCTCGAGCTCCCGGCCATCGTCCAACAAGCCCATGCGCGGCATCAGGAGAAATTTCACGGCCAGCCCGCCGCCCCGGCGGGGACGAAGTACCATGTGCTGCTGATCGAGGCCTCGCCCGACCTGCGGCGGACGCTCACCGATTTCCTCGCCCGCAACGCCCCGCAGATCACGTTGACCGCCATTCCCTCCCTCGCCGGCCTGGAGCGCGCCGTCGCCAGCCGGGTGGCCTTCGACGCCATTGTGCTCGGCCCCGATCCCGGGTCGCCCGGCCCGCTCGACGCCCTGCGCAGCCTCCACTCCCATTTCGCCGACGCCCCCGTGGTCGTCCTCGCCGCGCGCAGCGACGGGGAGACGGCCATCGCGGCCTTCAAGCTCGGCGCCCAGGATTATATCCTCCAGCAGGAGGGTTATCTTTCCGAACTCGTCTTCTCGCTCAACAGCCTGCTGCGCCTCGCCGAGACCGACCGGCTCAACCAGCGCCTGGCCCGCGACCTGGCGGAGCTCAACCGCTCGCTCGAGGCCCAGGTCGCCGCCCGCACCAAGGAGTTGTCGGCCGAGGTGGCCGTGCGGCAGAAGGCGGAGCACGATGCCGCGGAGCACGCCGCGCGGCTGCGGATCCTCTCCAAGCGCCTCTTCAAGATCCAGGAGGACGAGCGCCGCGCCATCGCCCGCGAATTGCACGACCAGGTCGGCCAGATGCTCACCGGCCTCCGGCTCCAGCTGGAGGCACTGGTGAAAAACTCCGGCGACCGGACCGGCACGGCGGCGGCGTCCCTGCCGGAAAAGCTGGGGGAATCCCTCGCGCTGGCCACCGAGCTCATGGCCCACGTGCGCGAGCTCACGCAGCAGTTCCGCCCGCGCATCCTCGACGACCTGGGCCTCCGCGCCGCCCTGGAGTGGCACGCCCGGCTTTTTCAGCGCCAGACCGGCGTGACGGCGACCGTGGACGTCTCCCTGCCGCAGGAGCGCCTGCCGATCGAGCTGGAGATCGCGGTCTTCCGCATCGTGCAGGAGGCCCTCACCAACATCGCCCGCCATGCCGGCTGCAAGGAAGCGTCGGTGACGGTGACCCATGCCCCGGCCACCGGGCCGTCGCCCGACGGGGCGCGGCTGCTGATCGAGATCACGGACCGCGGGCGCGGCTTCGACCTCGACACCGTGCTGGCCTCCCGTAATTCCATCGGCCTGACCGGCCTGACCGAGCGCGTCACGCTCGCCGGCGGCACCGTGGAAATCTTCTCGCGCATCAACCAAGGCACGCGGATCCACGCCGAGTTCCCGCTCGGCGCCGGCCTCGCCCTGCCGCCGCCCGGAGGCCACCCATGACCACCGTCGTGCTGGCCGATGACCACGAGATCGTGCGCAAGGGCGTGCGCAGCGTCCTGGAGGCGGAGAAAACCTTCTCGGTCGTGGCCGAGGTGGCGGACGGCCTCGCCGCCGTCGCGGCCGTGGAAAAACACCGGCCCGCCCTGCTCTTCCTCGACCTCAGCCTGCCGCGGCTCCACGGCATCGAGGTCCTGCGCCAGGTGCGGGTGGCAAGCCCCGGCACCCGCGTGCTCGTGCTCTCCATGCACAACGACGAGCCCTACGTGATCGAGGCGCTGCGCGGCGGCGCGATGGCCTACCTGCTCAAGGGCTCGGACACCGCGGAAATCCTCCACGCCGCGCACGAGGTGCTTGCGGGGCGCCGCTTCCTGAGCGCGCCGCTGTCGGACTGGGCCATCAGCGCGCTGGTGAGCAAGCCGGCCGAGGCCGCCGATCCCCTGGCCACCCTGTCCCCGCGCGAACGCGAGGTGCTGCAGTACGCTGCCGAGGGCCTGGGCAATACCGAGATCGCCGAAAAACTCTTCCTCAGCCCGCGCACGACCGAGACGCACCGCACCAACCTGATGCGCAAGCTGAACCTGCAGTCCCAGACGGACCTCGTGCGCTTCGCCATCCGCAAGGGCCTGATCCAGGCCTGAGTGGGAAAACCGGTTTTTTAGCCGGAAGCCAGGAATCCAGGAACGGACAAGGTTTCCAATCCGGATCGCGGAAACGCGAAACGACAGACCGCTGGTTGCTTCCGCGATTTGCTTGGTTCCTGGTTTCCTGGCTTCCGGCTAAAAAATCCTACTCCTTCGGCTCCGGCTTCTTTTTCCCGCGGCCGGCCGGCTTCTTTTCGCCGGGTTCAGCCTTGTCCGCGTACTTCGAGGCCTTGGCGTTGAGCCAGAGCTCGTCCTTGGCGTTCTTGTTCAGCCAGAAGATCTCGCCGGCATGCTCCACGAACACCGGTTTCTCGCGCGCCTTCTCGGGCACCTTGAGTCCGGCGCCCACCAGCGCCGCGATGAACTCTTCCACCGGTTTGCCGAGTTTTTCGGCTACACGGTCGGTCCGGCCGGCCACGGCGCCGGTCTTGGTCTCCTGCAGGAGCAACCGCACCGCGGCGAGGACCGGGGCGGGAGCCGCGGCCGAAGCCGGGGCCGGCGCCAGCTGGGCCGCCGTGGGCGCGGGCGCGGCGGATTCGCCGGCCGGCTTTTCCTTGCCGTTGATCCACAGGCCGCCCCGCGAATCGAGATTGAGCCACCAGAGGTCCGGGCCGATCTCGACATACACCGGCTGGTCGGCCGCCGCCTCCGGCACCACCAGACCCAGCGTCTTGAACGCCGCCACGAGGTCGGCCTCGGTGCAGCGGAGCGCGCGCGAGAGGAAGCTGGTGCTGCCCGAGCCGCCGGGTTCGCGGCGGTTGCGGCGCATGTGCGGGCGGATCCGGTCCAGCAGCGCGGGACCGGACGGCAGCGGCTCGCCGGCCGTGGCCGCCTTGTGCTTGCGATGGGTCGGATGCTCGGCGGGCGCCGCCTCGGTGCCGGTGGCTTCCGCCGGGGCCGCCGGGGTCCCCTCGTTGGCGGGTTTGCCCGCCGCAGGCTCGGCGGAGGCAGGCGCCGCGTCGCTGGCGACCCGCGTGCCCTGCACCACCCGGAACACCGGGCGCGGCTTCTCGCGGGTGTTGATCCACAGCTCGCCGCGGCGGTTGATGTTCACCCAGAAAAGGTCGCCGTCGTACTCCACGTAGACCGGCGGCGCGTTCTCGTCGGCGGGAATCTGCATCCCGCACTCGACCAGCGCGCCCTTCACGTCCTCCTCGGACAGCTCCCAGCGCTTGGCGAGAAAATCGACGCCCACCGACATGCCCGGGCCGCGCTGGTTGCGGCGCATGTGCGGCTTGAGCGCGTCAAAGAAGGTCGGCAGCTCGTTCTCCTCGGTCAGCTTGTCCCACTCGTCCTTTTCCTCCTCGGGCGCGTCCGGGTCGGCGTCGCTCGACGTGTCGATCGGCTTGCGGAAACCGTCGTCCGGCGCGGCCTTCTCCTCGAGGAAGCTGGCCGGCCGCTCCTCGGCCGCCGGGGCCGGGGCCGTGGCCGCCTGGAACTTGGCGGCGAACTCCGCGCGCAGTTTCTCCGCCTCGGCCTTCGCGGCCGTGGTGATCGCGTCCTCGAGCGACCAGTCGCGCTGCGTCGAGCGGCGCACGAGCCCGCTGAAGGCGAGCAAGTTGTCCGGCTGCGGCTGGAAGGTGACGATCTCCCACTCCTCGCGGCCGAGATCGTTCAGATATTTTTCCAGCAGCGCGGGCGACGCGAAGCCGCCCTTGCCGCTGGTGATGACCTTGTATTCCCAGAGTGACATAAAAGATGGTTGGATGCGCTGGAACCCAAGGCATCCCAAATGCCGGTACCCTTGCCGAGCCAAATCGTGCGCCCCGCCCCGGGGCGGCGGGCGGCCGGGCGCCGCCTAGGCCGTCACCGCCGCGAGAAACCGGGCGATGGCGTAGTCGGCCAGCTGCCCGCCGGGGCCGTCCGGGTTGAAGTCGAACCCGTGCGTGGCCCAGGGCAGCCGCAGGTAGTAATGCGGCACCTCCAGCTCCGCGAGCCGGGTGGCGAGCCGCTCGCTGTGCCGGTCCCAGGAGAGCGTGTCGAGGTTGCCGTGCACCAGCAGCGTGGCGGGGGAACCCGCCCGCGCCAGCAGCTGGCCGCTGGCGGACTCGTACGCGGTGCGGCGCTCGCCCTCGAACGCCCCGCCGAAATACTGCAGCGTGAGCTTGGTGGAGTTGAGGGCGTCATCCTCCCGCACCACCGTCCACATGAACGGCATGTCGTGCGGCGCGTAGAGCGCGATCACGCCGCGGATGGCGGGGTCCTCGGCGCCGTAGCCCACCGCGGTGGCCAGCTGGCCGCCGGCGGAGCGCCCCAACAGGACCAGCCGTGCCGGGTCCAGCCCGAGCCGCCCCGCATTGGCCTTGAGCCAGGCGATCGCCGCCAGGACGTCGTCCCGCTGCGCCGGCCAGATCCAGCGCGGGGCGAGCCGGTAACTGATGGCCGCCACCGCGTAGCCGCGCGCCGCCCAGCGCGAGTTCCAGGCGGCCAGCTGCTTGCGGTCACCGCCGTCCCAGCCCCCGCCGTGGATCACCACGAGGCAGGGCGGACGCCGCGCCGGGTCCCGGGCCAGGGGCGGCGCGTAGAAATCAATCTTCAGCTCCTGCCCGTCCGGCCGGGCGAAAACCTCCGTGAGCACCGCGGCGGGGGCGGGAGCGCGCTGGCGAAACAACCGGCGCAGGTCCACCGCGGGACCGGGCCCGGCCCCGCCGCCGAACGCCGCCGCGATTTCCGCCGGCAGCCGTTCTCCGACGCGCCGGGCGCGGAACACCGGCCGCAGCAGGCAGGCGAACGCCAGCGCCGCCAGCACCAGCGTGAGGTCCCGGACCGGGCCGGCCGGCTCAACCCAGGCGCGCCACCCGAGGACCAGCGCCAGCAGCGCCAGCCAGTGGCCGAACTCGCCGACGAGGATCGTCAGCTTCCACGCCCACATCCAGCCCGGCGCGCGGACCACCGTCAGCAGCGAGACGGCCGCCAGCACGAGGGCCGGAATCAGGAGCAGGGAGTGGGACACGCGCCCACTACGGGCGAACTTCGCCCGGAATTGAATCACTTTCTTCGTGTCCTTCGGGGCCGGCGTGGTTGAGTTCCGCCATGCGCCGGCTCGACCAGCTCCTCGCCAACCTCGGCTACTGCTCCCGCCGCGAGGCGCGGGCCTGGGTCGCCGACGGCCGCGTGACCGTGCAGGGCGCGGTGGCGGACGATTTCGGCGCGAAGGCGGATCCCGCGGACGTGCGCGTGGACGGCGAGCCGCTCGACCATCCCGGCGGCCTGCTGCTCCTGCTGCACAAGCCCGTGGGCCTCGTCTGCTCGCACGACGGACGCGAGGGGCCGGACATCTACTCGCTCCTCCCCGAGCGCTGGCGCCGGCGCAACCCGCCCGTCACCAGCATCGGCCGGCTCGACAAGGACACCAGCGGCCTGCTGCTGCTCACCGACCTGTCGCCCCTGGTTCACCGGCTCACCTCCCCGAAGCACAAGGTGCCGAAGGTCTACCGCGCCACCCTCGACCGCGACCCCGCGCCCGGCCTCGCCGAGCTGTTCGCCAGCGGCACGCTGCGGCTCGACCAGGAAGACACCCCCTGCGCGCCGGCCACCCTGAAGCTGCTGGCGCCGCGCGAGGCCGAGCTGACCCTCACCGAGGGCCGCTATCACCAGGTGCGGCGCATGTTTGCCGCCACGGGATCGACCGTACTCACACTGCACCGCGCGCGGTTCGGCGACTTGGAACTCGGCGACCTGCCCGCGGGCCAGTGGCGCGAGCTGCCGCCGGACCGCTTCGGCGCCTAGGCGGGCGCGGATTATGGATTTCCCATCCGGGGGCATCCGTGCCATCCGTGATCCCGCATGTATGACTTTCCCCTCACCGGCGCGCAAAAGGCCCACCTTCGCGGGCTCGGCCAGACGCTCGAGCCGGCGCTGAAACTCGGCAAGGGCGGGCTCACGCCGGCGTTCTTCGCCGAGCTGCAAAAGTTCCTGCGCACGCACGAGCTGGTAAAGCTGCGCTTCCTCGGGGCGGAGCGCGCCGAGCGCGCGGTGCTCTGCGCGCAGATCGCCGACGAGGGCCGCTGCGTGTGCGTCGGCGCCGTCGGCCACACCGCGCTGTTCTACCGGCAGCACCCGGAGCCCGCCGGCCGGCAGATCACCCTGCCCTGAGGCAGGGCCGGGTCTCCGACCCGCCCTCGAATCCACCAAGCCGGGCAGGTCAAAGACCTTGCCCTACTGCGGTTCCCACTCGGCGATTGCCTGCAGCAGTCGCGGCAATACCGTCGCGCCATGAATCGCCACGCCGTTTCCACCCTGGCCGCGCTCATCTTCTGCACGGCGGCCACGCTGTCCCCCGCCCGCACTCTCGTCCACGCCGGCGCCCTCATCGACGGCCTCGCCGCCACGCCGAGGAAGGAAATGACCGTCGTCATCGACGGCGACCGCATCGCCGCCGTGTCGCCGGGCTACACCGCGCCGGCGGCCGGCGACACGGTCATCGACCTGAAGTCCGCCACGGTCATGCCCGGCTGGATCGACTGCCATGTGCACCTCGACCAGCAGACTTCGGCGACGAGTTACAGCGACCGGTTTTCAATGAACACCGGCGACTGGGCGCTGCAGGCGGCCTTTTACGCGAAGAAAACCCTCCTCGCCGGGTTCACCACCGTGCGCAACGTCGGCGATCACGACAATTCCACGCTGGCCCTGCGCAAGGCCGTCAACGCCGGCTGGGTCGTGGGTCCGCGGATTTTCACCGCCGGCAAGTCGATCGCCACGACCGGCGGCCACGCCGACCCGACCAACGGCGTGAATTCCCGGCTCATGGGCGACCCGGGCCCGATGGAGGGCGTGATCAACGGCGCCGACGAGGCGCGCAAGGCCGTGCGCCAGCACTACAAGGACGGCGTGGACCTGATCAAGATCACCGCGACCGGCGGCGTGCTGTCCCTCGCCACCAACGGCATGAATGCGCAGTTCACCCCCGAAGAGTTGCGCGCGATCGTCGCGACGGCGCACGACTACGGGCTGAAGGTCGCCGCGCACGCCCACGGCACCGAGGGCATGAAGCGGGCGGTCGAGGCGGGCGTCGACTCGATTGAGCACGGCACGTTCATGACCGACGAGGTCGTGGCGCTGATGAAACAGCACGGCACCTACTACGTGCCGACCATTAGCGCCGGAAAATTCGTGTCGGAAAAGGCCCGGGTGCCGGGTTATCTTCCGGCGGTGGTGGTGCCCAAGGCGCTGCTGATCGGACCCCTGATCCAGGCCACGTTCCAGCGCGCGTACCAGGCCGGGGTGAAGATCGCCTTCGGCACCGACACCGCCGTGAGCGCGCACGGGGAAAACGCGCAGGAATTCATCTACATGGTCGAGGCCGGCATGCCCCCCATGCAGGCCATCCAGTCCGCCACGGCCGAGGCCGCCAAGCTCCTCGGCCAGGAGAAGAACCTGGGCACCGTCGAGGCCGGCAAGTTCGCCGACCTCGTGGCCGTCCCCGGCGACCCGCTCGCCGACATCAAACTGGTGCGGCAGGTGAGCTTCGTGATGAAGGGCGGCGTGGTCTATCAGCCCTAGCCCCCTGCGAAGTTGACGCTTTCCGTCCGGGAAGTTTAGCTCTGCGCCCATGTTCATCATCATTGGCGGGGATGGGAAGGAATACGGGCCGGTGTCCGCGGAGCAGGTGCGGGCCTGGCTGGCGGGCGGACGGGCCAATCTCAGCACCAAGGCCAAGTATGCCGGCACCGAGGATTGGCACACGCTGGGCGACTACACCGAATTCGTCGGCGACCCGGCCTCCCCGCCGCCGCTCTCCTCCCGGCCGGCGCAAGCCGGGGACGTGGCCGCCAAGGCGTTCGCCGACGACCTGATCGCCCGCGCGGCGCCGCTGGACATCGGCGCCTGCATCGGCGCGAGCTTCGACCTCTGGAAATCCAATTTCTTCCCGCTCGTCGGCGTCACGTTCCTGGTCCTGCTGGCGCAGGGCATCGTGAACATGATCCCGCTGGTCGGCATGGTCAGCAGCCTTTGCCTCAACGGCGTCTTCTACGGCGGGCTCTACTACTACTACCTCGGCAAGCTCCGGGGCGAACCCCGCGACGTCGGCGACGGGTTCGCCGGCTTCACGCAGGCATTCGTGCCCCTGATGCTCGCCACGCTGATCACGTCGCTGATCGTCCTCGGCCTGCTGCTGCTGTTCTGCGCCCCGCTGTTCATTTTCTTCATCAAAACGGCGATGCACCAGGCGCAGCACATCAACACCATGCCGGCCTTCAGCGGCCTGGCTGTCATCGGCATGCTGGTCGGGTTCCTGATCGTGATGTTCCTGTCGATTTCCTGGATCTTCACCTTTCCGCTGGTGATGGACCAGGGCTTGAAGCCCTGGACCGCGATGGAGGTGAGCCGCCGCGTGGTGGCCCGGCAGTGGTTCCGGGTGTTTGTGGTCGTGCTCATCGGGGCGATCCTGGCCATGCTCGGTTTCATCGCCCTCATCATCGGCGTCATCTTCACCCTCCCGCTGATGTTCGGCGCCCTGATCTGCGCCTACGAGCGGCTCTGCAATCCCCCGCCCAAGGCCTGAGGCCGCCGGGGTCTCTCGCCGGGCTTAGTCGCCCGACGAGGTCTTTTTCCCCAGCAGCGCGTCAAGCGAGAGCTTGCCGGGGCCGAAGACCAGGATGACGACGGCCGCGAGCAGGAAGAGGAAGGGATCGGCGGTCACGAACTTGTCGGGATTGCTGAAGATCGAGTGCAACGCCTCCTGCTCCGTCGTGGCATAGGCGACCGTCAGCAGGCCGATCAGTGGCAGCGGGACCACGCGCCCGCCGAGGCCGGCCAGGAGCAGCAGCCCGAACACGCACTCGGTCGAGCCGGCCAGGATGGCGTTCAGCTTCGGCGCCGGGAGATTGAGGCTCGCGAAATATTCCGTCGTGCGGCCGAGGTGTGCGAGCTTGCCCTTGCCGGTAAGGAAGAACTGCCAGCCCCAGTAGAGGCGGATGACCAGCAGCAGGGGCGAGCGCAGCCAGCCGCCGAGCAGGCCGAGCAGGTCGTTCAACTTGTGATAGAGGGAGGCAGGGTTCATGGCGGGTAAGAGGGCCGGGCGGCGGTTTTATTTCCGGCGGCAGAGCCAGCCGAGCTCGGCCCAGAGGGCAAACCAACCCTGCACCTGCTCCGCCGTCACGCCGCGGCCCGCCGCGGCCACGGCGCGGGCCAGCGTCTGCCCGTCGCGCAGGGCCGCCAGGATCCGAAAGGCCGGGGCCTCGAGCCGCTTGTAGTAGAGCCGGTTGTCCACGCGGTGAACGGCGACCCAGATGCGCTCGCGCCGCGGCCGCGGGACCCGGTGGCGCCGGGCGGCGTGCCGGGTGGCCGCGGGGGCATTGCTCGCCTCGGCCCGGAGCGTGTCGCGCTTTTTCACCGCGATGACGTAGGTGTCGATCGGATGCCCGAGCGCGAGCAGCGTCACATACGGCTGCAGGCCGAGCCGCAGGCGCGCGGGCTGGGCGCGGCCCAGTTCGGCCGGGCCCAGCACCGGGCGCGCGGCCTCGTCAAACGCCACGGTCTGCGCCCATTCGAAGCGGGCGATCTCGCGGGCGAGCGCGGTGCGGGGCGCGGTCCAGCGCGGCTCGGCGCGGATGAAGTGCTCCAGGCGCGAGCAGAGGTTGCGCAGCGTGAACGAGCGGGAGGGATGCTTCGCCAGGTAGGCCACCGCGAGGCGGGCAAACTTCCGCTCGCCGAGCGCGGCCCGCAGACCGGGGCAGTCGTCGTAGAAGCAGTCGATGATCCGGAACCAGTACATCCGGTTGTAGATCTCGAGCCGCTCAAAGGCGGTCAGCCGGTCGTTGGGCTTGATGAACTCCGCCGCGACCTCGGCCATCGGCCGGCCGTCGCGCCCGCGGCGCTGCATGCGGTCGCCGGCCGCCAGCGGGCGCACCACGGCGTCCTTCATCCGGCGCTGGAAGGCCCGCAGGGCCCGGGTGGAATCAAGACGCGCGGGCATGGGCGGCGGCGATTTTCTTCGGGGCGGCCTTTGCCCCGGCGATGAAGTGGTTGGCCTTGAGCGCCTCGTCGTGCACCTCGTCGAACGACGGGATGCGGTCGTCCCACTCGAGGAGCGTGGCCGTCACCCCGCAGCGGCGGGTGGCGTGGGCGTAGAGCTGCCACACCGGGTCGAGCACCGGGTGGTCGTGGGTGTCGAGCAGGTACTTTTCGAACTTGGTGTGGCCCGCGATGTGCATCTGGCCGACGCGGTGGTGCGGGATGCCGTCGAGGTAATCGTAGGGGTTGAAGCCATGGTTTTTCGACGAGACGTAGATGTTGTTCACGTCGAGGAGGATTCCGCAGTCGGCCTGTTCGACGACCTCGGTGAGAAACTCCCACTCCGTCATCTCGGAGGCGTGGAACTCCGCGTAGCTGCTGACGTTCTCCACGCACAGGGGCACCTCAAGGTAGTCGCGCACCTGCCGGATCTTGGCGGCGGTGTGCTTCGCGGCGGCCCGGGTGTAGGGCATCGGCAGCAGGTCGTGGGTGTAGGTGCCGTCGACGCTGCCCCAGCAAAGATGGTCGGACAGCCAGGGCGTCCGGGTGCGCTTCACCAGCGCCTTGAGCCGGCGGAGATGCTCGCGGTCGGGTCGGTCCGCCGAGCCGAGGTACAGCGAGACGCCGTGCTGCACGACGCGGTACTGCTCGAGAATCCGGTCCAGCACCTCCAGCGGCCGGCCGCCGCCGCCCATGAAATTCTCCGAGATGATCTCAAACCAGCCGACGACGGGCTTTTGCTCCAGGATGTGCGCGTAGTGCGGCACCCGCAGGCCGATGCCGATCCCGTAGTCGGTGCGGCCGTTGAAGGCGTTGGCGGGCATGGGAGAATTTGGGCAGGTCAGACCTGCCCCGTTAAACAGTGAAAAAAACGCGGCCGACGACAGGCGCCGGCCGCGTGGGAGATGCGAGCCTTACGCCTTGGGCGCGTCGGCGGGCTTGTCCATGGCGCCGCAGCCACCCTTGCCCTTGCAGGAGTTTTTGCCCTTGCAGCCGTTGTCGGAGGACTTGCAGCCACCCTTGCCCTTGCAGTCGTTGTGGCCCTTGCAGGAGGCGGTGCCTTTGCACCCATCCTTGCCCTTGCAGCTGTCCTTGCCTTTACAGCCGTCCTTGCCCTTGCAGGAGCTCTTGTCCTTGGAGGTGTCCTTGACGGCGGGGGTGCCGGCCTTGTCGTCGGCCGCGTTGGCGCGGACCGCGAGTGAACCGGCATAGAGGCCCGCCATGGCGGCGGCCGTGATGATGAGACGCGTGGATTTGTTCATAGCGATATCTGGGAGTTTTGGGTTGATTGACCTCCGGGCCCCGGCCCCTCGGCCGGCCCAGACTGGTCAGGGATAGGAGCAACTGCGCGCGGGGATATTCCCCTCGTACGCAAAATATGCGCAACGCAATATTTGCGCAGTGGGACGGGTTTGGGCGGCCCCGCACCAAAATGCCGCCGGGGTGGGCCCGATCCCGGCCTACACCACCTGGTCGGCCAGCGCCCCGCCCTGCTCGAAGGCTGCGAGGTTTCCCAGAAAATGCTTCACGATGGCCTCGTCCTGGTCGAAGCGTCCGCCGGCCGTGTGCGGCGTCACGTAGCAGCGTGGCGCCGTCCACAGCGGGTGCCCCGGCGGCAGCGGCTCGGGATCAAACACATCGAGGTACGCCGCGCCCAGCCGGCCCGAGTTCAGCGCCTCAAGCAGCGCCACCTGGTCCACCGTGGTGCCGCGGCCGACATTGTAGAACCTCGCCCCCGGCCGGAAGCAGGCGAGCCGCCGGGCGTTCACGTAGTTCCGCGTCTCCGCGTTGTCCGGCAGGATGTTGACGACGTGGTCGGCCAGCGGCAGCACGGCGCTGATCTTCTCCTCCGGGATCACGTGCACGCCGGTTTCGCTGCGGACCGAGCGGCGCACCGCGTAGATTTTCATCCCAAACGGCGCCAGGAGTTCCGCCAGCCGCCGCCCGATCGCTCCGAAGCCGAGCAGCACCACCGTCTGGCCCGTCAGCAGGCGCGAGTCGTAGCGCCGCTGCTCGTAATGCCAGGAATGGTCCGTCAGCTGGTCCCGGTGCGAAGGCAGCAGGTTGCGGCCGAGGGCGAGCATCATCGCGAGCACGTGCTGGGCGCAGGGGTCGGCAAACACGCCGGAGGCCGTCGTCAGCATCGCGCCGCGGGCCCGGAAGGCCTCCCGGAATTCCGGCGTGTCGTAGCGCGTGTAGCCCGCCGTCGTCACCTCGACCCAGCGCAGCCTTTTCCACCGCAGGCATTCCGCCGCATCGGGCTGGCCGAAGGCGATATCCGCCGTCCCGAGCGCCGGGTCGGGGGCGCCCGCCGCGAGCACGTTGGCCGAGGCCTGGCGGGAAAAGACCAGCCGGTGGGCGCGCGTGCCCTCGGTCAGCAGCTTCGTGACCGCGGCGTTGAACTTGGCATTACACCAGATCGTCAGGCTCATGGAAACGGGTTCCTCAGGGCGGTCAGCCGGGTGTTGAGGTCGGCCAGCAGCTCCGTGTGTTCGCGGGCCTCGGCGTCGTTCCCGTGCACCAGCCCGCCGGCGAACGGCGGCTGCTCGCCGGCTTCGTCCCGCCACCGGCTCCAGGCGTAGCCGACCACGGCCGGATTCCGGGCCGCCCGCTCCAGCGCCACGCGGCCGCGGCGGAGCATCCGCTCAACCGAGGTCAGCCCGCGCAGGCGCCGCGCGCCCGGCGCGCCGAAGTACCGCGCGTCCACCCAGGTAAAGTCGCCCGCCAGCACCGGCCCCGGCGGCACCAGCGGCACATCCTCGGGATCGATCCACGGCACGTCCACCGCCGGGCCGCCGCACTGCGCCAGCACCGCCGCGCCCGGGCGGACGCTAAACCGGCAGCCGAAAACCAGATGGTGCGGGTCATGCGCCCGGATCGCCGCCGCCGTCAGGGCAAAATACCGCCGCGCAAATTCCTGCGTCCAGCGCGCGTCGTCGCGCAGGTAGCCGCGGGTCGTGATGCCCTGCTCCGCGCGCGTGAGCTCGCGCACCGTCTCCTTGTTCGTGATCGCCGGCTGCGCCCACGCCTTGGCCAGCGCCTCCAGCCGGCCGCCGTGCAGCGCGAGCACGAACTCCCACGCGGCATGGTAGGCCGCGAAGCCCGGCTCCAGGCTCAGGCAGATTTGCAGCAGCGCCGGCCGCCCCGCCGGTCCCGGCTGCGCCCAGCCCGGGCGGTCGTCGGTGATCCAGCCGAGGAGCTCGGGCCGCTCGCAATGCGGCAGGCAAATTTCGCCCGCGCGCGCCGCCGCCACCCGCGGCCACTCCGGGTCGAACACGTCCGGCAGCCGGGCGCCACCCGTGTGGATGAGCGCCCCCACCGCGCAGAAGTCCACCGTCCCCACCCAGGGCAGGCTCGCCTCGTGCAGGGCCGCATCGGCGGCCGCGCCCAGGGCGTTGAAGCCCCACGCCCGCAGCCGCGCCACCGGGTCGTGCGGCGAGCCCTCGGCGCCGCGCACTTCGTTGACCGCCTGCAGGAAAATCGGACGGCCGGCCGGATCCAGCAGCCACCATTGGCCCGCCGGCGTCTGGCCGGTGCGAAAATAGCCCGCAACGCCGCGCCCGGTCCCGGGCCGGAAATCCTGCGGGGCGTCGAGGGTCTGCGCCATGGGCCGCGAGGCTGGCAGCCGGCGGTGCATTTGCAAAGCGCGATTGCCGCGCGGCACCGGATGGGTTTGCGTCAGCGGACATGACCCCGGCGCGCTTCGATGCCCTCACCACCCGCTTTGCGCAGCTGTGCGTCGGAGTGGTGGGCGATTTTTCGCTCGACCGCTATTTCGACATCAACCCGGCCAAGACCGAGACCTCGCTCGAGACCGGCCTGCCGGTGCATAACGTCACCGGCGTGCGCTGTTCGCCGGGCGCCGCCGGCAACATCGTGCAGAACCTCGGCGGGCTCGGGACCGGCCGGCTCTGGCCCGTCGGCTTCTGCGGCGACGACGGCGAGGGCTTCGAGCTGCTCCGGGCGCTGCGCGCCGTGCCGGGCGTGTCGCTCGACAATTTCCTGCGCACCCCGGACCGGCGCACGTTCACCTACACCAAGCCGCTGGTGCACACCCCGGGCCAGCCGCCCGCCGAGTTGTCGCGGCTCGACATCAAGAACTGGGCTCCCACCCCGGCCGACGTGGAGGACGAGCTTCGTTCCGCCCTGCGTGACCTCGCCCCGCAGTTCGATGCGCTCATCGTGATGGACCAGGCCGGCGTCCCCGGCACGGGCGTGATTTCCAAAACCATGCTGGCCACGGTGCGCGAGCTCACGGTCGCCCACCCGCGGCTGGTGGTCGTCGCCGACAGCCGGCACGGGCTGGGACGGTTCCCACCGCTCGTCTTCAAGATGAACGCCGCCGAGTTCGCGGTGCTCACCGGCACGCGCGCGGGTGCGGCGGATGCCGCAATCATGGCCGGCGCCGAGCGGCTCGCGGCCGCCAGCCGGCGCGCCGTGTTCATCACGCTGGCGGAGCGCGGCATCATCGGCGCGGCGCCGGGCGAGCCGGCGGCGCACGTGCCCGCCCTGCCCGTCCGCGGCGTCATCGACATCGTGGGGGCCGGCGATGCCGTGACCGCCACACTGACGCTCGCGCTGGCCGCGGGCGCCACGCTCGGCGAGGCCATGCAGCTCAGCCAGGCCGCCGCTTCCGTCGTCATCCACCAGCTCGGGACCACCGGGGTGGCGTGCGTGCCGGACATTCGCCAGCTCCTGCTGCCATGAGTTCGGTCGCGCCATCGGCCGCCTTCAGTCCGCCCGTCCCCCGGGTTCGCCCCGGCACCCGGCCCGCGCTGCTGGTCGCGGAATTTCGCGGCATGGGCGACATTGCCATCCTCATCCCTTTCCTGCGGGCCGCGCTGACGCACTACGACGTCACCCTGCTCGCCACGCCCAATGCCGCCGGGCTGCTGCGCCGGTTCACGCCCGACGTCGAGCTGATCCCCTGCGTCGCGCCGTGGGCGCTGTTTTCCGGCGGACGCAACCTGCCCCGCTGGCCCTGGCGCACGCTGGGGCGTGTGCTGCGGGAACTGCGTTCCCGCCGGTTCGCGGCCGCGGTGTCGATCTGGCCGCTCGCCTCGGACCATCTGTTTCTGCGGCTGGCGCGACCCGGGCGTCTGCTGGGCTACGGGCGGCGCGGCGCGGGCTGGCTGCTCGATGAGAATCTCGCGGACGGGCCCCACCTCCACCGGCCGGAGGCCTGGCGGCGGCTGGCGGGGGCCCTCAACCTGCCACGCGTACCGGCGGCGTCACCCCGGCTGCAGCCGCCCGTGTCCTCCCGCCGCGTCGTCCTGCATTCCGGCGCCTCGCAAGCGCTGCGCATCTGGCCGCTCGCCCGCTACGCCGAGCTGCTGCGCCGGCTGCGTGCGCAGGGCTGGGACCCGGTCGTGCTCTGCGATCGCGCCCAGCTGGCCGACTGGCACGCGCTCGGGGAGCCCTCCGCGAGCACCGCCGGCGGCATGGACGAGCTGGTCGACGTCATCGCGGGCGGCGCGGCGTTTTTGGGCAACGATTCCGGACCCGGCCACATCGCCGCGCTGTGCGGCGTGGCGACGTTCACGATTTTCGGCCCGCAGGTACCGGAACTGTTCGCGCCCGGCCATCCCCAGGCGGCGTGGATCGAGGGACGGCCCTGCCCGTACAAGCCCTGCTTTGACCGCTGCCGCTACGCCGAGCCGCATTGCCTCACCGGCATCGGGGTCGATACTGTGTGGCCGCAACTCGCGGCCTGGCTGGCCACGGTGAAACCCTAGGCGAGCCGCGCCCACCCACCCTATGCTCAAGAACAAATCCGCCGTCGTGACCGGCTCCACCAGCGGGATCGGGCTGGGAATGGCGCAGGCTTTGGCCCGCGCCGGGGCCAACGTGATGCTCAATGGCTTTGGCCTCACCGCGACGATCGAAAAGATCCGGCGCGAGCTGGCGAAGGAGACCGGCGCGCGCGTCCTGCACCATGGCGCGGACGTCAGCCAGCCGGGCGAGGTGGCGGCGATGATCGCGGCGGCGGAGCAGGCCTTCGGCGCCGTGGACATCCTGATCAACAACGCCGGCATCCAGTTCGTCGCGCCGGTCGAGGAGTTTCCTCTCGAGCGCTGGGCCGCCATCCAGGACGTCATCCTCAACGCGAGCTTCTACACCATCCGCGCCGCGCTGCCGGGGATGAAGCGCCGCAACTGGGGCCGCATCATCAATGTCGCCTCCGCCCACGGACTCGTCGCCTCGCCGTTCAAGTCCGCCTACGTCGCCGCCAAGCACGGCCAGATCGGCCTGACCAAGTCCGTCGCCCTCGAGGTGGCGGAGACCGGCATCACCTGCAACGCCATCTGCCCCGGCTACGTGCTGACGCCGCTGGTGGAGGGGCAGATCGAGAGCCAGGCCAAGACGCACAACCTGCCGCGCGACCGGGTCATCCGGGAGGTCATCCTCGCCGCCCAGCCGTCCAAGCGCTTCGTGGCAACCGCCGACGTCGCCGCCCTCGCGCTCTTCCTCTGCGGCGACGCGGCCAAGTCGATCACCGGCGCCGCCATTCCGATCGACGGCGGCTGGACCGCGCGCTGAGGCTCACCACAGCCCGAGGTTGATGCGCGACACCTCGACCGGGTTGTCGGTCTCGTTCCGCAACTCGAGGGTATTGGCGCCCGCCCGCAGCAGCGCGGAGTCGAAGCGGTAGAAATGCGACTGTTCCTTGCCCGGGCGATGGCTCCCGATGTTGGAGAAGCTGTTGGCCGGCGGGATGAACTCCACAAACATCTCGGTGGGATGGAGCGTCGGGACGAGCTCGACCGCCTGGCCGTTCAGCGACACCGCGAGCGGGGCGTCCGCCGCCAGCAGCAACCGCGCGCGCCACGCCGGCAGCGCCAGACCCGGGACGGGCAGCGGCAGCGTCACCGTGCTGTGCGCAGGCACCGCCACCGGCAGCACGGCCGGCTGGTCCATCTCCTTCCGGTATTTATTCACCGGCAGCGAGTACAGCAGCGGTTTGCGCGCCGCCGTGGCGGGCGACTCGAGTCCCGCCAGCCAGTCGTAGGGCGGCGCGCCGAACGGGTAGCGCCCGACAAAGTTGAACAGGCTGATCCCATCCGCGCCGCTGTCGTAAAGGCCGGTGGCAAACGCGCGCAGCGACTCGGGGCAGTGGGCCTGCCAGCCGTGCTCGATTTCCATCGAGGCATAGATCGGCATCGCCGGCCCGAACATTTTTCGAAACTCCCCGATCGGCATCGTGTAGTCCGTGTCGAGAAACTCCGACACCACCACAAAATCGACGAGGCCGCGCTTCACCCAGTCCGCCACATCCAGGCCCAGCACCCGGCAGCCGCGCGGCGTGCTCGGCACGCGCACCGCCAGCTTCAACCCGCGCGCCAGGGTCAGCGCGCGGGCCATCTCCACGATGCGGGTGAGGTGCTCCCGCTTCGCCCACACCTCGTCGCCCACGCCCGACAGGTGCCGCGGAAACCGCATCCAGTCCAGCTGCAGCCCGTCCATCACGGGCGCGTACCTCTCCACCACCTCGTGCAGCATCGCCGTCACATACTCCGCCGCCTTCGGCTGGGAAAAATCGAGGCTCCAGTTCATCCACTCCGGGTCGCCGCGCGCCGCCGCCTCGGGCCGGGCGATAACCTCGGGATGCTGCTCGCGCACCAGCGGCAGGTTCCAGTGGTTCGCGTCGGTGGGATTGTGCACGTCATTCATCCGGAACTCGATGAACGTCTCGCGGCCCGATGCCTTGAGTTTGGCCAGGAAATACCCGAGCGGATCGTTGCCCTTGGCATGCTCGGCGATCAGCTGCTTCAGGTTCGGGTCCACGAGCCCGACCTTCGTGGGAAAGTACATCCGGCCGGCGCCGCAGCAGAGCAGGAAGGTCGTCACGTTGGCCGGCAGCTCCCGCACCTCCTCGTCGACATCGGCGCGGTAGTTGGCCGTAAGCGTGGAAAACAGCAGGTGCCCGTCGTGGTCGATCAGCAGCCGGCGCTGCCGGGTCGGGGCGTCCGCCGCCACCAGCGGCAGCGCGGTCACCGCCGCCAGCCAGAGAATGACGCCACGCCAGCCAGCCGGGATGAGGGGATGCATCGCCCCGCAGGCTGGCCGGAACCCGGCGCGTTGTCTAGCCCGCCCGGCTCAGGGCGCGATCAGCGCCCCCTGCGCCGGGGCGAACCGCGCCGTGAAATGCCGCAGCACCTTCGGGGCGGAGACCAGTTTCAGGCCGCGGATCTTTTCCTTCCGCGCATGCACGTGCCGGATGACCTCGCCGAGGTAGTCCACGTGGCTTTGGGTGTAGACGCGCCGGGGAAACGCCAGCCGCACCAGCTCCATCGCCGCGGGTTTTTCCGAGCCGTCGGGCTGCCGGCCGAACATCACCGAGCCGATCTCCACGCCGCGCACCCCGCCCTCCAGGTAGAGCGCGCAGGACAGCGCCCACGCCGGAAACTCGTGCGGCGGGATGTGCGGCAGCATCGCCTTCGCGTCGATGTACACCGCATGGCCGCCCGTCGGCTGCACGATCGGCACGCCGGCCGCCGTGAGCACGTCGCCGAGGTACTCGATCGAGCGGATGCGGTAGCGCAGGTAATCCTCGTCCAGCGCCTCGTAGAACCCCACCGCGATCGCCTCCAGGTCGTAGCCCGCGAGCCCGCCGTAGGTCGGGAACCCCTCGGTGAGGATGAGGTTGTTGCGCGCGCGCTCCGCCCAGGCGTCGTCGTTCACCGCGAGGAAGCCGCCGATGTTGGCCATGCCGTCCTTCTTGGCGCTCATGGTTGCGCCGTCGGCGCAGGCGAACATGGCGCGGGCGATCTCCAGCGGCGTTTTTTCCGCCATGCCCGGCTCGCGCTGCTTGATGAACCACGCGTTCTCGGCGAACCGGCAGCTGTCGAGGAACAGCGGCACGCCGTGTTTTTGGCAGATGGCGCGCGCGCCGCGGATGTTCGCCAGCGACACCGGCTGGCCGCCGCCGGAGTTGTTCGTGATGGTGATCATCGCCAGCGGCACCCGCCCCTGGTTTTCGGTCAGGCAGCGCTCGAGCGCGGCGAGGTCGAGGTTGCCCTTGAACGGCGCGCGCAGCTGCGGCTGGCGGCCCTCGGGCACCGGCAGGTCGAGCGCCGTCGCGCCCCGCGCCTCGATGTTGGCGCGGGTGGTGTCGAAATGGGTGTTGCTCGGCACGATGTCGCCGGCCGCCAGCACGGTCGTGAACAGCACGCGCTCGGCGGCGCGGCCCTGGTGGGTGGGCAGGATGTGCTTCAGGCCGGTGATGTCGCGGACCGCGGCTTCGAAGCGGTAAAAGGAGTCGGCGCCCGCGTAGGACTCGTCGCCGCGCATCATGCCGGCCCATTGGTATTTTGACATCGCGCCGGTGCCGGAGTCGGTCAGCAGGTCGATCAGCACGTCCTCGGCGTGGAGCAGGAAGAGGTTGTAGCCCGCCTGCTCGAGGGCGGCGACCCGCTGCTCGCGGGTGGTGAAGCGGATGGGCTCGACCGACTTGATCCGGAAGGGCTCGATGATGGTCTTGAACGGCGAGTGCATCGGGGTGCCCCCAGTCAATCGCAATGCCCCCGGGAGTCGAGTCCGCGCCCCTAGCCCGAAGGAATCAAGTCGGCACGAGCTAGGCGGCCTGCCGTCTGATGAGCGCCGGCCTGCCGCCGGGCACTCAGCGCGTGATCCGCCGGCAGGTCCTGTCCTGACCATGCCTGCTCCCAGGTGGTGGGCGCCGCCGGGTCCGTCCAAAACGGATCGGTCGCGGCGAGGCCCAGGGGCAGCAGCGCCGTGCTGCACAGATAGAGGCTGCCGGTGGAGATGTAATGCTCCGCCAGCGACGGCTGGGCGCCAGCCAGTCCGATGCGCAGCCAGCCCTGGGCGTCGAAGGTGCCCGGGGCCTCCAGCGTCCGGCGCAGCACCGCGCCGAGGGCCCGCCGCACTTGCGCCGGCTTCACCCCGGCGGGCAGTTGTTTCCGCCAGGCCGCCAGGGCCAGCCCTTGGAACGCCCCGGCGCGGTACGCACTGGAACGGCCCAACACCGGGTAGGATCCATCGGGCGAGATCAGCCGTTCCTGAACCGCGGCAAACCGCGCCAGTCTCGCCCCCGCCTCGGCCTGAAACGCTCTCCATTCCTCCGACTCGGCGGCAATCACATCGAGCACCTCGACGAGCATCGGCTGGATCACGTAGGAATTGTAGTAGTCGGTGTGAAACTCCGGACCGTCCCCGTACCAGCCGTCCCCGACATACCACTCGCGCTGCCGGCGCAGCCCGTAAAACAACCGCGCGTCGTCCCGCCGCTCCCCGAACCGGTGCAGGGCGGCCTCCACCATGGAGGCGAACAGCACCCAGTTGTTTTCGCCGGGCTGGATCGGCCGGGTGGCCTTCAAGCCGGCGAGGAGGTTCGCCTTGACCCGCGCCGGCAGCGGGGCCCACAGCGTCCGCGGCGCCCGCAGCAGGGCCTGCGCGAGAAACGCGGCGTCCACCAGCGGCTGCTGGCCCGCGGTAAAATTCACGCAGTCGGGTGACGCGGGATCCGTGGCCGCATCCAGCGCCTCGCGGGCCACCTCCGCCCATCGGCCGCAGTCCTCGCCGCGCTCCAGCCAGGGCGCGAGCCCACACAGCAGCCGGGCGAAGGCCTCGAGGCGCACAAAGGCGCGCCGCTCGGCGGGATCCGCCGCCTCGACCGGCAGGCTCGCCTTGAGCCGGCGCCGGGCCAGGGCTGGCAGCAGCGGGGCGGCGAGCTGCTCTGCCCAGCGCAGCCACTGGGCGCGATCAGCATCACCGGTTGGCATCGCCGGAACGCCGGCCTCCAAGAGGGGCGTCGCCCCCACCGCACCCGCCGCCGCCATCAGTTTCACGAAGTCGCGCCGCGTCGTCATGGCCAACGGTTAGCACTGCCCGCCGACCCGTGGGAGAAAATTCCCGCCGCCCTCACGCCAGCGTGCGCAGGCCGAGCAGCGCCGTCTCAATCCGGTCGAAGACGGGCAGGCCGGCCTCGCGGAAGGCGCGCCGGTAGCCGTCGTATTCCACGCCGGCGTCCACCGCCACCGCGACGGGCTTGTGGTGCGCGTCGCGCAGCTTCGCCAGCGCGGCGGCAAATCGGGCGGCGCCCGCGAGTTCGGTGCCGAGCCGGCGGGTGAAGGGCACGACGCCGACCACCAGCACGCCGGCCGTGCCGATCAAAACCTCCGCAGCCGCGAAAAAGGCGTCCTCGCCGGCCATGGGCGTAAGGTCGAGCGGCAGTTGCGGCGCCACGAGCCCGGCCAGCTCGTGCCGGGCGAGAACGGCAGCGAGCGCCGCGCGCGCGGCCGGTTCAAGCACGGCCGCGGACAGCGGGCCGGTGAGCAGGTCGCTGCCGTTCACGCTCTCGAAACCCGCGTTGGTCAGCAGCGCCACCGGGCCGGGCAGCGGCGCGGGCCACGCCCCGAGCCATTCCAGCGCAGCGTCGAACGCGGCGATGGAAGCGGAAAATTTCACGCCGGCGCGCTCCAGCAGCGCCCGCTCGAGCTCGCAATCGCCGGCCATCGCGCCCGTGTGGCTCGCGGCGGCGCTCTGCCCGGCCGAGGTCTGCCCGGCACGGTGCATCAGCAACGGCACGCCGCGGTGGCGCAGCCGGTCGGCCGCCCGCGCCGTCTCCAGCAGGTGGCCCGGCCCGAAGCCCTCGACATAGGCGGCCACCGCGCGGCACGCGGGATCATCCTCCAGCGCGTGGAGCAAATCGGGCAACGCGGCGTCCATCTGGTTGCCGAGCGCGACGCCCAGGCCAAAACGCAGCTGCGGTGCGCGGGAGCGGCGGCAGAGCAGGAACGCGCCGCTCTGGCTGAGCAGCGTGAGCCCGCCGCCCGCCGGGCCGGGCGGAGTGAGCTTCTCCGCGGGAATGAAGGACGTGTCGAGTTGCGCGGCCGGGACCCAGTGGCCGAGAAAATTCGGCCCGAGCACGGCGGGCGTCCACCGGCCCGCGGCGCGGGTTTCGTGCAACAGCCGGGTGAGATCGCGGCCGAGTCCCGCCGTGTCCGCGCCGTCGCCGATGCCACCCGCCACGAGGCCCACCACCGTGGCGCCACCGCCCTGGGCGATGAGCGCGGTGAGCGCCTGCGCCGCGACCGGGGCGGGCAAGGCGAGCAACAGCAGGTCCACGGGCGCCGCACACAGCGCCGCGACATCCGGCACACACGGGAGGCCGAGCAGTTCCGTCCGTCCCGGCTTGATGAGGGTGATGCCGTCCGCCAGCGCCGGGCAGCGGCGGAGATTCTCGAGGATGGTCCGCCCCACCCCGCCCTCCTTCTCGGAAACGCCCGCCAGCGCCACGCGACGCGGGGCCCGCAGCGCCTCGAGGAATCCGCGTGGCGGCGGCACGCGCAGCGGAGCCGGGGGCTCACGGCGGCCCACGGCGTCGAGCGGACGCGGCCGGCCGGTCTCGTCGAGCACGACGGGATTCAGTTCGAGCAGTGTCAACCCGGCGGTTCCGGCCAGCGGGGCGAGCCGCCAGAGCGCATCGAGAAATTCACCGAGCTGGTGCTCCGAAGTCAGGGGTGCGGTGCCGCGGAGCTGGCCGAGCCAGATTTGACCCAGCAGGTGCGCCTTGAGCTCGGCCAGCGCCGCGCGCGGCGTGGTCAGCGCCAGCGGCCAGCGCAGCGGCGGCGCGAGCTTCGCGAGTGCGTTCGCCTGCAGTCCGCCGAAACCGCAAAGCACGACCCAGCCGGCCTCGCCGCACGTGAGCGAAACAAAACCCTCGGACGGCAGGCCCGCGGCGTGCGCGATCGGAACGCGCGCACAGACCAGCCCGCCGAGCCACCGGTGCCCGGCGGCCTCGACGCGTCCGCGCATCGCGGCCGACTCGGAGGCAACGGCCGCGGCGTCGAACGGCAGAAACTTGACGGCGCCGAGCTCGGACTTGTGCCAGAGTTCCTCACCGAGGCCCTTGAGCACGACCGGCTCGCCGGCGGTGAACGGCAGCGGTTCGCCGACCATCCCGTGGGTGGGCGGGCCCAGCCCGGCATGGGTCAGCAGGGCGTACGCCTCGGCCTCGCCCACAAACTTGGCGTCGGCCCGGAAGGCGGGCTCGCTCGCGAGCCCGGCGTTCATGCGGGCACCAGGGCCGCCTCGACTGCCGCGCGGCCGGCGGCGAAGGCCGCCTCGTTGAGCGGCAGCAGGGCGGGCTTGTCCTTCAGCACATGGTGCAGCGTCGCGGGCACGCTGCCCTCGGGCAGGAGGTTGAGCGCGGCCTGCAGCGCGCCGAGCGCGACCACGTTCTTGACCATCGGCCGGCCGAGCTCGGTCGCGATGCGGGTGAAGGGCACCGGGATGATGCGGCGGTCGGCCGGCAGCGCGGGCGGCGCCGTGATGACGGTGCTGTCGTAGAGGATCAGGCCGCCGGCCGGCACGGTGCCGGCGAACTTGGCGAGGCTCGGGGCGTTGAAGGCGATGAGCACGTGCGGCTCGGATGCGGCGGGGTTGAGCACCTCGTGCTCGGCGATGTGCACGTCGGCGTAGGAGGTGCCGCCGCGGCTCTCGGGCCCGTAGCTCGGGATGTCGGTGGCGTCATAGCCCTCGGCGATGGCGGCGCGGGTGAGCAGCAGCGCGGCGGTCTGGGCGCCGTCCCCGCCGGAGCCGGCGAGCTTGATGGCGATGTCGCGCGCGGGCAGATGGGCCGGCCACGCCGGAATCTCGCGCGCCTCGTCCTCGCGGCGCGGCTCGGCCCCGCTGAGACCGAGCACGGCCTCCGGCTCAAAGCTGGGGGTGCCGGGCCGGAACCACGGCTCGACCGTGAGATCCTTCTTCACGCCGAGCGGGAACACCGGCTCCATCTGGGTCTTCACCCACTCCTCGGCTTCCTGCGGCGTCATCTTCAGGTGCGTGGGACACTCGGCGATGATCTCGATGAAGGAATAGCCGCGGCCCTCGATCTGGTTGGTGATCGCCTTGCGGATCGCCTTGCGGGCCTTGACCCGCTCGCGGGCGCTGAACAGGGCGACGCGCTCGACGTAGACGGGGCCGTCGAGCTGGGCGATGAGCTCGGCCATCCGCAGCGGCTGGCCCATGGCGGGGGAGCGGCCCGCGGGGCTCGTGGTGGTCCGCTGGCCCATCAGCGAGGTGGGCGCAAGCTGGCCGCCGGTCATGCCGTAGACGGCGTTGTTGATGAAGATGACGGTGAGGGGCAGGCCCATCTGCGCGATTGAGATGGTCTCGGCGAGGCCGATCGACGCGAGGTCGCCGTCGCCCTGGTAGCTGATCACGATGGCCTCGGGATGCGCGAGCTTGTGGCCGAGCGCCACCGCGGGGGCGCGGCCGTGCGCGGCCTGCGAGTTGCCGACGTCGAAGTAATAGTGGGCGAACACGGCGCAGCCGACCGGGCTGATGAGCACGGTGCGGTCCTGGATGCCGAGCTCGTCGATCGCGGCCGCCAGGTCGCGGTGCGCGACGCCGTGACCGCAGCCGGGGCAGTAGTGCGTGCTGTGGGCCTTGAGGCCCTCGCCGTGGCTGTGGCGGCTGAAGTGGTCGTAAAACGCGGCGCTCATGACAGCACCTCCTCGGGTTCGAGAATTCCCGCCAGGATCTCGGCCTGCTGCGGCAGGTTGCCGCCGCAACGCCGCACGTGGTCGATGGGCGGCGGCGCGATCCCCGCATGGCTGAGCGCGAGCCGCAGCTCGTCCTCCAGCTGGCCGGGGCCGGCCTCGACCACGACGATGCGGCGCACGCCGGGCATGATCTCCGCGAGGGCGTCGATGGGGAACGGCCACAGCGTGATGGGCCGGAAGAGCCCGGCCTTCACGCCCTGCGCGCGGGCGTCCTCGACGGCGCCCTTGGCCATGCGGGCGGGGGTGTTGCAGGCGATGACCAGCACCTCGGCATCGCGGCAGAGGTGGCAGTCCACGCGCTGCTCGCAGGCGGCGATGACGGCATACTTGCGGTTGAGGTGCTCGTTGTGCGCCTCGAGGTCATCCTCGGCGAGGGCGATGGAACTGATCAGATTGTGGCGGTGGGCGCGGTCGCCCCAGACGGCCCAGGCGGGGAGGCCGGGCCGCACCATGGCCGCGGGCAGTCGCACGGTGCCGGTCATCTGGCCGAGGTAGCCGTCGCCGAGGACCACGACGGGGTTGCGGTAGCGGAAGGAGAGCGCAAACGCCTCGGAGGTGAGGTCGAGCATCTCCTGCGGCGTGCTCGGGGCGAGGACGATGGCGCGGGTGTTGCCGTGGCCGAGGCCGCGGCAGGCCAGCTTGATGTCGGCCTGCTCGGGGGCGATGTTGCCGAGCCCCGGGCCGCCGCGCATGATGTTGACGAAGACGCCCGGCACCTCCGCGCCGATCATGTAGCTGATGCCCTCCAACATAAGGCTGAAGCCGGGGCTGCTGGTGAAGGTCATGCAGGGCAGCCCGGCGCCGCCGGCGCCGTACATCATGTTGACCGCGGCGACCTCGCTGACGGCCTGGACGAACGCGCCGTTGAGCTTGGGCAGGATCCGGGCCATGAGCTCGGCGCCCTCGGTGCTGGGGGTGATGGGATAGCCGAAGACATGCCGGCAGCCGGCGAGCAGCGCGCCGATCGCGGACGCGTAGGTGCCCTTGAGCACCATCGGCTCGCAGGCCGGGAGCGCGATGCGGTCGTCGGGCAGGTCGCCCTCGGAATGGTTGGGCACGCATTTTTCGCCGAACAGCTTGGCCGGGTCCTCCAGCACGAAGTCGCCCTCGGGGCCGGGCCGGTCCGTCTCGAGCCGCAGGCCGTAGGGCTCGGGGCAGGCCTGCAGGCAGAGCGCGCAGCCGTTGCAGTTTTCCAGGTTCAGCTCGACCGGCACGAGGCCGGTGGCGGGATTGATGGCGTCGCCCGGGGTGATGCAATCGCGCGGGCAGGCCTCGATGCAGCGCAGGCAGCCCTTGCAGTACTGCGGATCAAGGAAGGGCTTGGGGCGGAGGAGGGCGGGCATGGCGGGAAACCGGACCGGGGTTGACTGGCTCCATGATAACCCAACCCCGGCGCGGAACTGCGCATGTCTTGGCGGAGATTGCGCAGGACTTGGGCCCGACATTTACGCCAAATGGCGTAGGTTGCGGGCGACTGGCCTGGCGCTACCGCGGCAGGGCCCGGATCGCCTCGAGCGCGGCGGGATTGTCCACGCTCGTCAGGTCCCCGGCGGGCGACCCGGTGTAGACGCGCAGGATGGTGCCGCGGAGGATCTTGCCGCTGCGGGTCTTCGGCAGCGCGGCAACCAGGTGGACGGCCTTTGGCGCGAGCGGCTTGCCCATCTGGGCGGCCACATGGGCGACGAGCTCGGCCGGCGTCGCCGCCCGGCCGGGCTTGAGCACCACGAAGCAGACCAGCACCTGCCCCTTCAACTCGTCCGGCGCGCCGATCGTCGCCGCCTCGCTCACGGCCGGGTGCGCGGTCAGCACGCCCTCGACCTCGGCGGGGCCGACGCGCTTGCCCGCGACCTTGATCGTGTCGTCGCTGCGCCCGAGCACGAACCACGTGCCGTCCTCGTCCTGCCGCGCCCAGTCCCCGTGATACCACACGTTGGGAAACTGGCTGAAGTATGTCTCGAGGTAGCGCGCGTCGTCGTGGAGGAAGCTCTTCGTCATCGACGGCGAGGGTTGCTTGCACACGAGATGGCCGACCGTGCCGCGCGGCGCCGGCCGGCCCTCCTCGGTGAACACGTCCACGTCCATCCCGAGCGCGGCGCGGCCCAGCGAGCAGGGCCGCAGCGGCGTGAGCGGCGTGGCGGAAAGGAGGCAGCCGACGATCTCGGTGCCGCCCGAAATATTGATCACCGGGCAGCGGCCGCCGCCGGCGTGCTCGAAATACCAGCGGTACGAGGTCTCGTCCCACGGCTCCCCCGTCGAGGCGAGCACCCGCAACCGGGCGAGGTCGTGGCCGGCCGGGCCGCGGCCGTCGGTGGCGCGCATGAGGAGCCGGATGAGCGTCGGCGAGCAGCCGAGCGTGACGACGCCCAGTTTTTCGCAGATTTCCCAGATGCGGTCGCTGGTCGGAAAGTTGGGCGCCCCGTCGAACAGCACAACGGGCGTGCGGTACAGCAGGCAGCCGATGATTTCCCACGGACCCATCATCCAGCCGATGTCGGTGACCCAGAAAAACGGCTCGCCCGGCCGGACGTTGAAGGCGTACCGGAGCTCCTTGCCCATCTGCGCGAGGCAGCCCGCGTGGGTGTGCACGGTGCCCTTCGGCCGGCCGGTCGTGCCGCTCGTGTAGATGATCAGGCACGCGTCTTCGGCGGCGGTCGGCTGGCAGTCGGTGACCGGCGAGCCGGCAGCGAGAAACGCGTCCCAGTCACCCGTGTCAGTCCACACCGTGCGGGTGAGCGACGGGACCTTCGCGGCGGCGGCACGGGCAATGGCGGCGGTGTCGGTCGGCTTGCCCCGGCGGGTGAGCGTGCCGCACGCAAACAGCAGTTTCGCCTCGCAGGAGGCGAGTCGCTCGCGCAGCGCCTCCTCGCCGTAGCCGCAGAAGATCGGGACGAAGCGCGCGCCGAGCTTCATCGTCGCGAACAGCACCACCACCGTCGGCACCTGCATCGGCGCGTAGAGCCCGACGCTGTCGCCCGCCTGCACGCCCGCGGCCCGCAGCGCGCCGGCGCAGCGGTTAACGAGGGTGGCCAGCTCGGCGAACGTCACGCGGCACGACTCCCCCACCCGGCCGGAATCGGACTCGTAGAAGAGCGCCGTCTCGTCCCCGTGCCCGTCGCGCACGTGGCGGTCGACGCAGTTGTGGGCGACGTTGACCTGCCCGCCGCCAAACCACCGCGTCCACGGGAAGCCCCGCGACTCATCCTTCACCGACGTGTAGGGCCGGGTCCACTCGACACCCATGTCCTTCATCGCGGCGTCCCAAAACCACGCGGTGTCGCGCACCGACGCGGCGTGCAACTCCTCCTGGGTGGCGAACCCGTGCCGCGCCATGAACTGCGCCAGGTGCGAATCGCGGGTCCACGCGTGATCCTCGGGGCGCCAGATGAATTCTGCCACAGAGCTCATATCAATTTCACGCAGTCCGCCAAGCCCTCATGGCCGTCGACGCAAATGGCAGCGAAAGTAATGCAGCCATAGAGTAACCCGTCGAAGGCTGCCCTGGCATGGGGGCAGATTTTGCTCATGGGGGCAGAGGATTTTCAGCAAGCATCTCTTGCTTCACTTCGTTCCAGACGCGTTCGAATTCTCGCTCAATACTCTCGTCGTTCTGAAACTGCTCAAAGGTAACATTCGAATCGATGATGAATCCCATGTTTCGGCTAAGCGGACCAATAACGATTGGGCGATTATCTACAGTAAATCCTATTTCGCGAATAGGTAGCCCTTCTGCATCCGCTTCAATCCACCAATTTTCTGCAGCCTCATATCTATTCTTCCAATATGGATTAGCCTGAGGGATTGGGAGGGACTCCAATACCCAGATGACCGAACTCTGAACCATCTTGGTGAGACGGTTGCGCTTGGAGTCAGACTTGGCTTTCGCAACCTTGAATAAGAAATATTTCACTTAAATCAGTTCCACGCACACCGCCAGGCCCTCGCCGCCGCCGATGCAGATGGCGGCGACACCGCGCCTGAGGCCGCGTTCCTTCAGCGCGGCCAGCAGCGTGACCACGATGCGCGCGCCGCTGGCGCCGATGGGATGTCCCAGCGAGATCGCCCCGCCCCGGACGTTAATTTTCTCATGCGAAACGCCGAGTTCCTTCATGAACGCCATGGGCACGACGGCGAAGGCCTCGTTGACCTCCCAGAGGTCCACGTCGCCCACCTGCCAGCCGGCTCGGGCCAGCGCGGTTTGCGTGGCGACCACCGGCGCGGTCGTGAACCAGAGCGGATCCTGCGCGTGCCCGCCGAACGCCACGATGCGCGCGATTGGCTTCAGTTTCTTCGCCTGCGCGGTCGCCGCGGTCGCCAGCACCAGTGCCGCCGCGCCGTCGTTGATGGTGGAGGCATTGGCCGGCGTGATCGTGCCGGCCTTGTCGAACGCCGGGCGCAGCGTGGGCACCTTGTCGTATTTTACCTTCGTCGGGCCCTCGTCGAGTTCGACCTTGGTGACGCCGCCCTTGGAGTCGGTGATTTCGACGGGCGTAATCTCCTGGGCGAAGCGGCCGTCCTTCTGCGCGGCGTTGGCGCGCTGGAACGAGGCGATGGCGTAGGCGTCCTGCTGCTCGCGCGTGAAGCCGTACTTCGCCGCACACTTTTCCGCGCAGCTGCCCATGTGAATGTTGTTATACGGGTCCCACAGGCCGTCGAGAATGAGCGAGTCGATCACCTGCTGGTGGCCGAGCCGGTAACCCTCGCGCGCCTTCGGCAGCAGGTAGGGGGCGGCACTCATGTTTTCCATGCCCCCCGCCACGACAAGGGTCGCGGCGTCGGCTGCGAGGGCGTGGGCCCCCTGCATGATCGCCTGCAGACCGGAGCCGCAGACCTTGTGAATCGTGACCGCGCGGGCCGAGTGCGGGAGCCCGGCGGCGAGCGCCGCCTGCCGCGCTGGGGCCTGGCCCTGCCCGGCCTGGAGGACGTTGCCCAGCAGCACATCCGACACATCCGTGGGTGCGACGCCGGCCTGCGCGAGCGCGCCCTTGATCGCGGTGGCGCCAAGCCGCGAGGCGGGAACCGCGGCGAGGGCGCCCTGGAACGAGCCGAGGGGCGTGCGGGTGGCCGAGAGAATGACGATGGACGATGACATGGGGAACGAGGGTTAGTCGGGGCGTTCGATGGTGAAAATATCCCGCGTGGTGGTGTACTCCTCGCCCCCGAGCCGGCCAATGAGGTCGAGCTTTCGGACGTCGGGCTTGCCATCAGCCCCGAGCACGTCGTCGCGCACATGGGCGGCGAGGATGCGCCCGAAGATGACGTGGGCTGCGAGCGGGCCCTCGCCGATGTTCACGATCTGGTGGAGCCGGCACTCGAACGCCACCGGCGCGTCGGCCACGCGCGGGGGCCGGACGCGGTCGGACGGCGCGGGCTTGATGCCGAAGGTCTCGAACTCGCTCTCGCCGTAGGGCAGCAGCGCGGCGCAGGAATTCATCTGGTCCGCGAGGCGGCGCGGGACGAGGTTCACGACGAACTCCGGCACGGCCTCGATGTTGCGCACCGTGTCCTTTTTCAACCCCTGGCGGTTGTTGACCGGGACGAACATGAGCGTCGGCGGGTTGGCGCACACCCCCTGGAAAAAACTGAACGGCGCGAGGTTGGTCGTGCCGTCCGGGGCGATGGTCGAGACCCACGCGATCGGCCGCGGGAGGATCGTGCTGATCATCCACTGGTAGGCGTCGCGCGGGGCGAGCGTGGAAAAATCGAGGCGCATAAGGTCGGGAATAGGCCGGCGGAACGCGGTGACCCTAGGCGCCCCGGCGCAATGCGCAATCACGGCGTGCCGGGTCCCGCGTCCGCGCAGCGATCGGCCAAAGGGACTAAACCGGCGCCTTGCCCCAGGCAGGCCCTGGCCCCAGCCTCCCCGCATGGCAGCCCGCTCGTCCGCCTTTCCCCCGAGCGACACCGCCCTGCTCGCCCACACCATGGCGATGCTGGAGGAGGTGCCCGTCGGCCTGTTGCTGCTGGACGAGGAGCTGCGGCCGCTGCGGTTCAACGCCGAGGCCGCCCGGGCCTGCGCGGTGTGGAACCACGGGGAGCGCCGGGCCGCCGCGCTGCGCGCCCGGAGCGCGTTCCGCGTGCCCGCGCCGCTGCTCGAGGCCTGCCGGGAGCTGCGCGCCGCGGGGGACGGGGCCGCCGTTCCGCCGCAGGTGGTCAGCGACCACGCGCGCGGCCTGCATGCGCTCATCAAGTGGCACGCCCCGGGCGCGGGCCAGCCGCCGGCCTTCCATGTGCAGCTCGATTACCGGCGGCCGCGCGGAGACAGGCACCGGCCGCTCTCGCCCGGCGCGGTGGCGCTGCTCGCCCGGCTGTCCGGCCGCGAGCGCGAGGTGGCGATGCGGGTACGCGAGGGCCTGCGCACCGCCGAGATCGCCGCCGAGCTGCGCCGCAGCCCGCTGACAATCAAGACGCAGCTGGCCGCCGTGTTCGCCAAGCTCGGCGTGCACAGCCGCACCCGCGTCGCCGCCCTGCTCAACCGCTGAGCGCCCGGCGCTCAATTAGGCATCGCCCCCGCCGTTGGAATGAGTTTTGCTTGGAACCAGTCACGCGCCACACGCTTAGCCCCCGCGATTTAGCCCACGTCCCGCCTTTCCCGCCCCCGCCATGGCCCGCATCCTGATCATCGACGACGACGACACGCTCCGCGGCATCATCACCAAGAGCCTCACGCATGCCGGCCACACGGTCTCGCAGGCGAGCAACGGGCGCAAGGGCGTCGCCCTGTTTCGCGCCGAACCCGCGGACCTCGTCGTCACCGACCTCGTCATGCCGGAGCAGGAGGGGATCGAGACGATCAAGATTTTGCACCGCGATTTTCCCTCGACCCCGATCATCGCGATGTCCGGCGGCCTGGACGGTTCGCCCCTGTACCTCGACCTGACCCGCCGGCTCGGCGCGGCCTGCACGCTGACGAAGCCCTTCACCCTCCAGCAGCTCCGGCAGGCGATCGACCAGATCCTCGCCCGGCCGCCGGGCGGCTCCCGGCCCCCCGCCTCCCCGGCCGCATGAAGATCCTGCACCTGGAGGACAACCCCCAGGATGCGGGGCGTGTGCGCGAGTTGCTGACCGGCGAATGGCCTGACAGCCAGATTCTGGCCGCGAGCACGCAGGCAACCTACCTCGAGGCCTTGCGGGCCGGCGGGCACGATTTCATCCTGTCGGCCTTCACCCTTGCGGCGTTCGACGGACTGGCCGCGCTGAAGCTGGCCCTGGAGCACGCGCCCGCGGTCCCGTTCATTTTCCTCTCCGGCACGATCGGCGAGGAGCGGGCGATCGAGGCGGTGCGCGGGGGCGCGGCCGACTGCGTGCACAAAAAGCACCTGAAGCGGCTGATCCCGGCCGTCCAGCGCGTCCTGCGCGAGAAGCGCGAGCAGGCGCAACGGCAGGCCGCCGAGACCGCGCTCCGGGCCAGCGAGGAGATCTACCGCCTGCTCTTCGAGCAGGCCTACGACGGCATCTGCATCGCCGAGGCCGACGGCCGGCTGATCAACGTCAACCAGCGCGCCTGTGAAATGCTCGGCTACTCGCGGGAGGAATTTTTGGGGAAAAATTTCGCGGATTTTATCATGCCGTGGGAGCATGCGCGCATGCATGCGGGCCTGACGCGGCTCGCCACCGATGGCGCGGGGATGAACGAGTACTATTTCCGCCGCAAGGACGGCTCCTCCCTGGTGGGCGAGACCAGCACCCGGGTGCTGCCGGGCGGGCGGGTCATGGGCATCATGCGGGATTTGACGGGCCGCCACGCCGCCGAGCGCCGGATCCGCGAGCAGGCGGATTTGCTGAACCACGCGCACGACGCCATCGTGGTCACCGACCTCGAGGGCCGGATCACGCTGTGGAACCGCGGGGCGGAGAAGATCTACGGCTGGAGCACGGCCGAGGCCATCGGCCAGACCAGCGCCGGGTTGTTCGGGCTGGAGACGGCCGCGGCGTTCACGGACGCGTTCCGGGCGGCCGCCACCGCCGGGGATTGGCGCGGCGAGCTGAGCCTCCACAACCGGCAGGGCCGGCCGCTCATCGTCCGGCTCAATCTCACGACCATCCTGGACGATGACGGCCGGCCCAAGGCGCGCCTCGGCATCAGCACCGACATCACGGCCACCAAGGCCCTGGAGGAGCAGTTTCTCCGGGTGCAGCGCCTGGAGAGCGTCGGCCTGCTGGCGGCCGGCATCGCGCATGACCTGAACAACATGCTGGCCCCGATCTTGATGGGATCGGCGATGGTGCGCCAGCACGTCAAGGACCCCGCGGACATCAAGCTGCTCGCCTCGATGGAAAAAAGCGCGGAGCGCGGGGCGGGCCTCGTGCGGCAGATTCTCGGCTTTGCCCACGGCGTGGGCGGCCCGCCCCAGCCCGTGCAACTGAAGCACGTGGCGCGCGACATCATTGCCGTGGTTGAAGAGACTTTCCCCAAGACGATCACGTTCGAGTACCACGTGCCGACCAATCTGTGGGTCATCAACGCCAATCCCACCCAGATCCACCAGGTGCTGCTGAATCTCTGCGTCAATGCCCGCGACGCCATGCCGCGCGGCGGCACGCTCCGCCTCCGGGCGGAGAATGTCATGCTCGACGACCGGGCCGCCACCGCCCTCAAGGGCGCGCAACCCGGCTCCTATCTGATGCTCGAGATCGGGGACACCGGCACCGGCATCCCACCGGAGGTGCTGGAGCGCATCTGGGAGCCCTTTTTCACCACGAAGGCAGCCGGCAGCGGCACCGGGCTGGGGCTTTCCACGGTCCGCGGCATCGTGGAAAAACATTTTGGCTTCATCGACCTCCAGACCACGGCCGGCCACGGGACCACGTTCCGGGTCTACCTGCCGGCCATCGACACCTCCTCCGGCAGTGTCTCCACGCCCCCCATGCCCATGGAGTACGGCGGCCACGGGGAGCTGATCCTCGTCGTGGATGACGAGCCCAATATCCGCGAGGTCATCACCGCCACCCTGACCGGCCACGGCTACCGCGTCCTCGTCGCGGGGGACGGGCTCGAGGCCGTGGCGCTGTTCGCGCCCCGCAGCGGGGAAATCAAGCTTGTCATCACCGACCTGCACATGCCCGGCCTGGAGGGCGGCACGCTCGCCGTCGTCCTGCGCCGGCTGGACCCCGCGGTGCGGTTGCTCGCCATGAGCGGCATGGCCCCGGGGAAGCACCCGAACGATCCGCTGCCCGAAATCTTCCAGGGGGCGTTCATGATGAAGCCGATTTCGGTCGGAACGCTGCTCAAGACAGTGCGCCAGCATCTGCCGGAGCCGGCGGCACCCGCCAAGGCCTGACGCCCCCTCCGGGTTCCGGGACGGGTCCGGCCGCGGACAAAAACCCCGGCTGCCGGCAGTCGAAGCTTGCCTCGGTTGTCGGCATTCGCCGGGCTCGGCCGCATGCGCAGCCTCCCTTTCCGCCCACGATTCCTTTCCCTCGCGCTTTGCGCCATTTTCGTCCCGCTTGCTTCCGCCGGCTATACGCCCCGGGGCAGCATTGCGCTCCCGGGTGACGGAGGCTGGGACTACCTCGCGACGGACGCCGGCGCCCGCCGGCTTTATGTCACCCATGGCGACCGCGTTCAGGTGATCGACCTCGACCGGCTGGCCGCCGCGGGCGAGATCGCGTCGCTGGCGGGCGCGCATGGCGTCGCCCTGGTCCCGGAACTGGGCCGCGGCTTCATCAGCAATGGCAAGACCTCCTCGATCACGGTCTTCGACCTCAAGACCCTGGCCATCGTCGGCCAGTGGCCGGCGGGCGGGAAAAAGCCCGATGCCATTCTGTACGACCCGGCGACAAAACGGCTGTGTTCCTTCAACGGCGAGTCCGCGGATGCCACGATCTTTGATGCCGCCACGGGAAAGCTCGCCGGCACGGTCGCACTCGGTGGGACGCCGGAATTCGCGGCCAGCGACGGGACGGGGCAGGTCTATGTGAACATCGAGGACCGGGGCGAGACCGTGCGGTTCGACGCCCGCACCCTGGCAATCACGGCCCGCTGGCCACTCGCCCCCGCCCACACCCCCACCGCCCTGGCTTTCGACCCAGCCCACCGCCGGCTGTTTGCCGGCTGCCGCAGTGGCAGCCTCGTCGTCCTCAACGCCGACACCGGGGCCATCGTCGCCGCGCTCCCCATCGGCGCCGGCGTGGACGCCGTGTCGCTTCTGCCGGGGAAGGCGCTGGTGTTCGTTTCGAACAGCGATGGTTCCCTGAATATTTTCCATCAGGCCGATCCCGACCACTACACCGCGGTCGATAACGTCCACACGGCTCTCGGCGCCCGGACGCACGCCGTCGACCCGGTTACCGGCCGGGTCTTGCTCTCCTCAGCCCGCTTCCTCCCGGCGCCCAAGTCGGTTCCGGGCCAGCGGCCCGCCCGGCCCGCCATCGAGCCCGGTTCATTCCGCGTGCTGGTGTTTCAACCCTAGGCCGGGCCGCTCCGGCAGTACTCGTGCGGCGCATGACTCCACGGCTGTTTCTCCTCCTCGCTGGCCTGGCCTGCCCCGCGGCCCCGGCCCTGGCGCAGGGCGGCGCGCCCCTGATCACCGACGATACCGAAACGCCGGGAGCCGGCCGCTGGGAAATCAATCTCGCCTGCACGAACCAGCAGACGCATGCCGGCGCCCGGCACGCCGAGATTCCCCTGCTGGACGTGGGCTACGGCCTGGGCGATCGTTGCGAGCTCGGCTATGAGGTCGCCTGGCTGGTGGTGAATGAGGCGGGGCAGCGAAGCCGGGCCGGGCTGGGCGACTCGCAGATCGAATTCAAATGGCGTTTTCTTGACGGCGGGGACGACGGACTCGCCCTCGCCGCCACTCCCCAGGTCGAGTTCCGCAACCTGTCCTCGTCGGAACGGCGCGGGATCGTGGACGGCGGAAACACGTTCGTGCTGCCGCTCGAGATCCAGGGCAAGCTCGGTCCGCTCGACTGGAACGTGGAAATTGGCCGCAGCTTTCCCGAGCACGGCGAGGAGGCATGGCTCTACGGCGTGGCGGTCGGGCGGGAGATCAACCCGCGCCTCGAACTCGCCGTCGAGCTGCACGGCGCCGGCAGCTTCGCGCGCGAGGAGGACGAACTGATCCTCAATCTTGGCGCGCGCTGGAAACTCACCGGGCACCATACCCTGCTGGCCGCGCTGGGGCGCAGCTTGAACCGGGTGCGCGGCGAAGAGCTGGTGTACTCCGCGTATCTGGGCGTGCAGTGGACGCCCTGAGCCGGACCCGTCCCAGGCAGGCAAGCGGGCTTGCGCGGGCCCGGGCACTCTGGCTTCTTCGGGCGCCCCGATGTCCGACCCCGCCCAGACCGCCCGTCCGCTCCGCCTGACGCTCGCCGCCGCGTTTCTCGGGTGGATGTTTGACGGGCTCGAGATGGGGCTGTTTCCGCTGGTGGCGCGCCCCGCCCTCCAGCAGATGTCGGGCGGCGCCGCCAACGATGCCTTCATCGGCCACTGGATGGGCCTCGTCACCGCGGCGTTCCTGCTCGGTGCGGCCGCCGGCGGGCTGGCGTTCGGCTGGCTCGGCGACCGCGTGGGCCGCGTGCGCGCCCTGAGCCTGAGCGTGCTGACCTACTCGGTCTTCACCGGGCTCGCCTACTTCGCGCAGACGCCGTGGCACCTGGCGGCGACGCGGTTTTGCGCGGCGCTCGGCATGGGCGGCGAATGGTCGCTGGGCGTCGCGCTCGTGATGGAGGTGTGGCCCGAAAAATTCCGCCCGATGCTGGCCGGGATCATCGGCGCGGCGGCCAACGTCGGCTTCGCCCTGATCGCCATCATCGGCCTGTTCTTCTCGGTGACGGTGCATTCCTGGCGCTGGGTCGTGCTCGTCGGCGCGATCCCCGCGCTGCTTACGCTGTTCATCCGCTGGTTCGTGCCGGAGTCGGAACGCTGGCAGCACGCCGCCGCCTTGGCGCCGGTGCGGCCGATGCACGAGATATTTTCCGCCGGGCTGCGCCGGGTGACCCTGCTCGCCACCGGCCTCACCGCCATCGTGCTCATCGGCACCTGGGGCACCGTCCAATGGATCCCGCTCTGGGCCGACCAGCTCACCGGCGGCGTGCAGCCGCAGGCGAAGGCGTGGACCGGCCTGTTCGCCGGGCTCGGCGCCATCACCGGCTGCCTCGGCGGGGCGTGGGCGGGCGGGCGCTTTGGCCGGCGGGTGACGTATTTCGGCATGTGCCTGGGCTCGCTGGTGAGCTGCGGGCTGCTGTTCCGCGGCGGGCTCGGCTACGGCCCGGGGTTTCTCGCCCTCGCCTTCCTGGTCGGCGCGATGACCGCATCGTTTTTCGGCTGGCTGCCGCTCTACCTGCCCGAGCTCTTCCCGACGCGCGTGCGCGCCACGGCGCAGGGCCTGGCTTACAACGCCGGCCGCGTGCTGGCGGCGGCCGGCGCCCTGCAGATGGGCGCGCTGATGCGCCAGTTTGACGGCAGCTACGCGCGGGCCGGGGCGGTCATCACCCTGGTCTATGCGCTCGGTCTCGGCCTGATCTGGCTCGCGCCGGAAACCAAGGGCCAGCCATTGCCGGAATAGATCCGCGCTCCGTTTTGTTGACCTGCATCAAGTCACGTGCCGGCCCGGTCTGGCATGATGACCCCGCATGATTCCCGCCAACTCCAGCCATCTGCCGCAATTGCTCCTGCCAAAAGAGCACGGCAGCTGGTCGCTGGCGCTCGAGCCCATCGCGCTCGCCCTGCTGATCGCGCCGTCCGCGGCCGGCGCCCTGCTCGCGCTGGCCGGCATCGCCGGATTTTTCACCCGGCGGCCGCTCAAGCTCGCTGTCACGCTGCCGGCAGGCGACCCGCGCCGCGTACCAGCCCGGAACGGCGCAATCCTTTTCGCCCTGCTGGCCGCCGCCGCGCTGGCCGGGGCGGCCGTGCTTGGACCAGCCCGCGCATTCTGGCCCTTGCTGCTCGCCGCACCCTTCGGCGCGCTTTTTCTCTGGTTCGATTTGCGCAACGCCGCGCGCGAAGCCGAGGCGGAACTCGCCGGCAGCACCGCCTTCGCCCTCCTGCCCGCCACCGGCGCCGTGCTCGCGGGCTGGCCGGTCCCCGCCGCGCTCGCCCTGGCGGCCCTGGCCCTCGCGCGCAGCGCGCCGACCGTGCTGACCGTCCGCACCTACCTGCGACTCGGCAAAGGCGAATCCGCAAGCGCGTTGCCGCCGCTCGCGGCGGCCGGCGTGGCCCTCGCGACGGTCGCGCTTTTGGCGCGGCAGGGATTGGTTCCGTCCGCCGCCACGGCGGTCTGTGTCGTGTTTCTAGCCCGGACTTGCTGGCTGGTCTCCCCGCTCCGGCCCCACTGGCCGGCCCGCCGGGTGGGCATCATTGAGGCCGTGCTCGGCGTGGCCCAGCTCGGCGTCATCGCCGCGGCCTATCGCCTGCGCTGAAGCGCCCGCGGTATTGCTTGACCTGCGTCAAGGCAGGGCGGGCGCGGCCGGGCTATGGTTTGGGCATCGCCCGAACCAACCCCATGAAAACATCCCTCCTCCCCGCCACCGCCGCGCTGCTGCTCGGCCTGACCCTGATGGCCCCACCCGCTCGCGCCGAAGGCCCGACCGATGCCAAGGGACTCGTGCCCCTGACCCCCGACGTGCTCGCCCTGCCGGTTGAGCAGGCGATTCTCACCTCGGCCCCGCACGTGCCGCCGCCAATCAAGCGCCGGTATGCCGCGCGCGTCGTCGTCAACCTCGAGGTGCGCGAGGTCGTGAAACGCCTCTCCGACGGCGTCGAATACACCTTCTGGACCTATGGCGGCAGCGTACCGGGCCTGTTCATCCGCATCCGCGAGGGCGATGTCGTCGAGTTTCACCTCAACAACCACCCGTCGTCCAAGCTGCCCCACAACATCGACCTGCACGCCGTCACCGGGCCCGGCGGCGGCGCGGCGTCGACCTTCACCGCGCCCGGCCATAGCTCGCAGTTCACCTTCCAGGCGCTGAACCCCGGACTGTACGTCTACCACTGCGCCACAGCGCCCGTGCCCATGCACATCGGCAGCGGCATGTACGGCCTCATCCTCGTCGAGCCCAAGGACGGCCTGCCGCCGGTCGACAAGGAGTACTACGTCATGCAGGGCGAGTTCTACACCACCGGCAAATACGGCGAGGAGGGCCTGCAGTCGTTCGACATGGCCAAGGCCATCGACGAGCGCCCGCCCTACATCGTCTTCAACGGCGCCGTCGGCTCCCTCGTCGGCGACAAGGCCCTCACCGCCAAGGTCGGCGAGAGCGTCCGCATCTACTTCGGCGTCGGCGGTCCGAACGTCACCTCTTCCTTCCACATCATCGGCGAAATCTTCGACAAGGTCTACCCCGAGGCCGGCCTCAGCCTGCCCAACCGGAACGTCCAGACCACGCTCGTGCCGTCCGGTGGCGCGGTCGCGGTCGAGTTCAAGGTCGATGTCCCCGGCACATTCATCCTCGTCGATCACTCGCTCACGCGCGCCTTCAACAAGGGCGCGCTCGGCATGCTCAAGGTCACCGGCCCGGAGAACCGCGTCATCTACTCCGGCAAGGAAATCGACGCCGTCTACCTCGGCGCGCAGGCCGAGGCCGGCTCCGAATCCGCCAAGCGCGAGGCCGAGCTGAAGTCCCAGATCGCCGCCGAGATCAAGTCCAACCCCACCATCGCGGGCCTGACCAAGGAAATGCAGATCGAGAAGGGCAAGCAGGTCTTCATGGGCCTCTGCTTCGCGTGCCACCAGCCCGACGGCAAGGGCCTGCCCGGCGCCTTCCCGCCGCTCGCCGGCTCGGACTTCCTGCAGGCCGACCACGAGCGCGCCGTCCGCATTGTGCTCAAGGGCCTCACCGGCCCGGTCACGGTCAACGGGCAGACCTTCAACAGCGTGATGCCGCCCCAGGAGGCCGTCCTGACCGACGCGCAGATCGCCGATGTCCTCACCTTTGTCTTGAACTCGTGGGGCAACAAGGGCGACGCGCTCAGCGCTGCGCAGGTGAAGGCCATCCGCAACGAGAACCACTAGGCCGCCTTTCCCATGGCCACGCTCCTCCGATCGGTCCGACGACTGGTGCCCGGGTTGGCGCTGGCCGTGACGCTGGCCGGAGGGACGTTGGCCGTGGTCGAGCCGGCGACCGGGGCGCGGTTGGTCCGGATTCCCGGCGGCGTCTACGTTCCGTTGACCCGCACCACAAAAGACCCGGCGCAGGTCACCGTCGCCGCTTTCCGGCTCGAGGAACGGCCCGTGACCAACGCCGAGTTTCTCGCCTTCGTCACCGCCAACCCCAAGTGGCGCCGCTCGCAGGTGAGCCGGCTTTTTGCCGACTCGTCCTACCTGGATTACTGGGCGGGCGACCTGGAACTCGGTCCGCGCGCCCCGGCCCGTTCGCCGGTGGTCCGCGTCTCGTGGTTCGCCGCGCGCGCCTACGCCCGCTGGGTGGGCCGGCGCCTGCCCACCACCGCCGAGTGGGAGTTCGCCGCCGGCGCCGGCTACACCCGCCCCGACGGCCGGAACGACGAGCAACTCAACCGCGACCTCTATGCCTGGCTCGCGCGTCCCGTGCCCGACGTCCAGCCCGCCGTCGCCGTAGGCCGGCCGAATTGCTACGGCCTCCGCAACCTGCACGGCCTGGTCTGGGAATGGGTCGACGATTTCAACAACGCGATGGTCACCGGCGAATCGCGTGGCGACTCCGGGCTCGAGCGTGACCTGTTCTGCGGCGCCGGCTCGGTCGGCGCCAAGGACACCACCGATTACGCCGCCTTCATGCGCGTGGCCCTGCGCTCGTCGCTCAAGGCCAACAACACCACCACTGCGCTCGGCTTCCGCTGCGCGCAGGATGCCGCTCCCTGAACTTTCCGCCATGACCATGAAACCCGCCCTCTTCCTCCTGCTCGCCGCCCGCCTCGCCCTCGGCGCGGAGGCGCCGACCCAGCTCACCGCGGCCCCCGCTTGCCCCCACTGCCAGGAGGGCGCCGCCGCCGTGGCGACGGCCGGCGCCGCGTTCTCGAAAGAGTCCATCTACCAAATTGACGCCCGGTTCACCGACGACTCCGGCCGATCCTTCACCCTCGGCGAACTCCGCGGCCGTCCCGTGGTGCTCGACCTGTTCTTCGCCTCCTGCGGCTACGCCTGCCCGCTCCTCGTCTCCGACATGCAGGCCATCCGCGCCAAGCTCCCCGCCGGAATCCGCGACCGCGCCGCGTTCGTCCTCGTCTCCTTCGATGTCGCCCGCGACACGCCCGCCGCCCTCGCCCAGTACCGCGCGCAGCGCTCGCTCGACGGCCAGTGGACGTTGCTCCACGGCGATGACCAGGCCGTCCGCGAACTCGCCGCCCTCCTCGGCGTGAAATACCGGGAGGAGGCCGACGGCACGTTCTCCCACTCCAACATCATCACCATCCTGAACGAGCAGGGTGAAATCGTGCACCAGCGCTACGGCCTCAAGGGCGGACTGGACGAGGCCGCGGCCGCCCTTGCCGCCGCGGTCAAATAGCGCCACGCTGGAAAACCCGCCGCATGAAACTTCGAATCGCGCTCCTTTCTGTCACTCTAGCTGGCACCAGCTTTGCCGCCGATGCGACGAACTTCGCCGAGGCCTTCACCAACGGCAAAATCAACCTCAACCTGCGCCTGCGTTACGAGGACGTGGCGCAGACCGGCCTGCAGGACGCCGACGCACTCACGCTCCGGACGCGGCTCGGTTTCACCACCGCGCCCTGGTTGGGCTGGAAGGCCATGCTCGAGGCGGAGGACATCCGCGCCGCGGATGGCGACAGTTACAGTCAGGCCGGGATCAATCCCGGCGGGGCCGGCAAGGCCGTCATCGCCGACCCGGAGACGAGCGAGATCAACCAGGCGTGGCTCGCCTTCACGACCGGCCAGACCACGGCGACGCTCGGCCGCCAGCGCCTCGTCCTTGATAACGCCCGTTTCATTGGCGACGCCGGCTGGCGGCAGGACATGCAGACGTTTGACGCGTTCGTCCTGCAGGACAAGACGCTGACGAAGACCACGCTCACCTACGCCTATCTCCAGCAGATCAACCGCGTTTACGGTGCCGATCATCCGCAGGGAAAGTGGGCGTCGTCTTCCCATCTGTTCAATGCCAGCTATGCCGGCCTGTCCGCCGGCACGCTCGCCGGCTACGCGTACCTGCTGGATTTCTCGAATTCCCCGGCCAACTCCTGCGCCACGTACGGCGCCAGCTTTGCCGGCACCACCAAACTCTCGGCCGACGTCAGCTTCACCTACCGCGCCGAGGTCGCCACCCAGTCCGACTATGGCGCGAGCCCGCTCAACTACGATGCCCGTTACTCTGTGCTCGAGGCCGGTCTCGCCTGGAAGCCCGCCACCTTCCTGCTCGGCTATGAGGTGCTGGGCTCGGACCACAACGTCGGCTTCAAGACCCCGCTGGCCTCGCTCCATCCCTTCAACGGCTGGGCGGACCTTTTCCTCTCCACCCCCGCCACCGGGCTCCGCGACTCCTACGCCAAGGCCACCGGGAACCTTCCCGGGGAATGCGCGCTGGTCGCCTGCTACCACCAGTTCGACTCCGACGCCGGCGGCCTCGATTTCGGGCACGAGCTCGATCTCTCGCTGTCCCGCAAGTTCGGCACCCGCGTCACCGCCCTGGTGAAATACGCCGACTTCCAGCGCTCGGGCCTCGTCTATTCCAACGTGCAAAAAATCTGGGCCCAGGTGGAATTCGTCTACTGACCATCACCCTTCGCCGTGAATATGCCCAACTTCAAGAGCTTCGACGTCCGCCCGCACCTCGCCCGGGACGAGGAGCCGCTCGCCCTCATCCGGGCGCGGGTGGATGCCCTCAAGCCGGGCCACGGCGTCACCGTGATCGCACCGTTCTTGCCCGCACCGCTGATCGAACTGCTCAAGAGCGAGGGTTTCCAATCCACCATGGAGCGACGGCACGACGGCGCCTGGGCCGTCAATTTCTGGCGGGAATGAATTTCCCGCGTCCCCGTTTATGAAAAAAAACACCCTGCTGGCCCCCACCCAAACCGGCCTCTGTTCCCTGCTGGCCCCGGTGGAGAACGTCGCCCACGGCATCGTCAGCCGGGCGGTCCTCACCACGCCGGCGCTGCGCCTCACCCTGTTTCACTTCGCCGCCGGGCAGGAACTCTCGGAGCACACCAGCACGGCCCGCGCGCTCGTGCAGGTCCTGAGCGGCACCTGCCAGTTCACCGTCGGCCCGACCGTGCACACGCTCAAGCCCGGCGACCTGCTGCACCTGCCGCCGGGCGCCCCGCATGCGCTCAGCGCGCCGGAAGCCTTCTCGATGCTGTTGACCCAGGTGACCGAGCCGGCGGTCTGACCAACCCCGGCGGCCGGCTTCAGCCGGCGCGGGCGAGCGTGCGGGGGAACAGGATGTTGTTTTCCTTGTGCACGTGGCGGTGCAGGTCGGACTCGAACTCCGCCAGTCCCGCCAGCAGCGCCCGGTGGGTGTTGCACGACTCCGGCGTGGGCGTGAACCCGTCGGTCAGCTCCCGCAGCCGCGCCGTCACCCGGCCGGCGGATTCATGCTCGGCCTCCATCTGGCGGATCGGATTCGCAATGGAGCCGCAATGAAAGCCCCCCCGCGTCCCGGCATCGATCTGCCGCACCAACGGAAACAGGATTTTCTCCTCCTTCTGCATGTGGCTGAGCATTTCCTCCGCCAGCGCCATCACGCCGGCTTGGACCTCCGGCAGCCGCGCATCGCGCCAGGCATGCTTGCCGGCGACCCGCCCGGCCATTTCGACGAGCCGGGGCAGCTCCGCCTTCAGGTAAGTGTGATGCGTCTGCTCAATGTGGTCGGCCAGCTGCGTGAGCGTCAGGCCCGCGGCGTCCACCTCGGCGGGCCCGGCCTCCGTGGCCGCGGCCGCGGCTTCCAGCATTGCCGCCACGGTTGGCGGATCGAGTTGCTTGGTCGCGCAGGCCGCCGCGAGGGTCCGCTGGCCCCCGCAGCAGTAGTCGAGGCCGAGGCGCTCGAAGACGCGGGCCAGCGCGGGCCGGGCGGCGACGATGTCGCCGAGCTTGGTTTCGGGGGTGAAGCAGGGGGCAGTGGCGGCGGGCATGGTGATTGGGTTCGCCCATCCTGCCCGACCGCGGCGGTGCGCGCCTTGACCTGGGTCAAGCAACCCGCGCGCCGGTGAATCCCGCGCGGCGCCGGAATTTTGGGCGCGACTCCCGTCCGGTCGCGTGCAAAATTGGCCGTGGATGCCGACGTCCCCCCGCCCCGCCGACGCCAAGCTCACCGGCCTCATCGGCACGCTGCGCTGCTGCCAGCTTTTCTCCGGACTGTCGGCGGAGGACCTCGCGGTCATCGCGGGCTTTGTCGTGGTGCTGAAGCTCGCCAAGGGCGACTATCTGTTCCACGAGGGCGAGGCCTCGCGGGGCTGCTACCTCGTGCAAAGCGGGGCCGTCAACGTCCACCGCGTCAGCGCGGGCGGCAAGGAGCAGGTCATCCACGTCTTCCGGTCCGGCGAGTCCTTCGCCGAGGCCTCGCTCGCCTCGCCGACCGGCTATCCCGCCAACGCCCGCGCCGATGAGCCGAGCACCGTGCTCCTGATTCCCAAGGAGCCGATCCTCGCCCTGATCGGCCGGCGGCCCGACCTCGCGCTGCGCATGCTCGGCTCCATGAGCAGCCACCTGCGCGTGCTGGTGGGCATGCTCGACGACCTCACGCTCAAGGACGTCGAGACGCGCCTGCTCAACTGGCTCGTGAAGCATGGCCGCACCGCGCCGGGCGGGACCATCAAGCTGTCCGGCACCAAGCGCAGCCTCGCCGCCGAGCTCGGCACGAGTAGCGAAACCTTCTCCCGCACGCTCGGCCGCCTCCGCGACCGCCGGCTGCTCAGCGTGGCCGGCCGGACCATCACGCTGCGCGACCCCGCCGCGCTCGCCGCCCAGTTGCGCCGCAACCTCGGCGAGACCTGAGCGTCGCCGCTCACCGCGGCTCCTCCGGTTTGTAACGTAATCCGTTACCAATGCCCGGCGCCCCGGGGCATCATAACCTATTGGGTTATGTTGACGGCGCGGGCCGCGCCGGGTCAGACGGGCCAGACCTTCGGATTCTCGTCGTCGTTGTTCAGCACGTCGCCGACCTTGGCCGCCTTGAAGAGCCGGTCGGGCATGATGTTTTGCTGGCCGTTGAACGTGCTGCCTTCCGGCATGTAGCCGGCGGTCATCGCGCGGCGGCGGCCGTTCGTCATGTTGGCGCCGGCGCCGTGCGCCGTCAGGCCGTTGTGGAAGACGCAGCCGCCCGCCTTGACCGGCGCGGACACCGTGCCGATGGCCTTGAACTCCGGGTAGATCTTGAAGAGGTCGGCGATGTTCTCGCCGATGCCGGCGTTGCGGAAATCCGCGAGCCGCTGCGAGCCGGGCACGTAGTAGAGGCAGCCGTTCTCCAGCGTGGCGTCGTCGAGCGCGATCCAGATGCTGATGGCGTCGCGCGAGAAGAACGACCAGTAGGGATCGTCCAGGTGCCAGCCGGTGGGGTTGGCAAACGGCTCCTTGATCAGCGCCTGGTCGTGCCAGAGGCGCATCGCCGGCACGCCCGCCAGCTCGCAGGTCATGCGGCCGATCTCCGGCCCGAGCATGAAGCGCTTGATGACGGGACTGATCTTCCAGAGGTTGAGCTTCTGGGTGAACACGCGGTCGTAGTAGGAGTCGCCCTCCTCGCTGGCGACCTCGCCTCCCGCGACGCGCGACTTGCCCAGTGCCGCCACGGCGGCATCCACCGCCGCGCGCAGCTCGGCGAGCTCGGCGGCCGTCAGAAGATTCTCCTGCACGACAAAACCATCGCGGCGGTAGCGCTCGATCTGCCGGGGGGTGAGGTGGGTGTTCATGGAGGGCGGAGTGTGCGCGCCGGCCCGGTCCCGGCAATGAGATTGCAGGCGGAGTACGTGGCCTGGGGCTCCTGACCCAGGTCTGAAATCCATTCACGGGTCAGGAGACCCGCGCCACGGCGGGATGCGCAGTATTCCCGCCAAAACACGCTGGCGCGCCACGCCGGCAACCCCCACGCTGCCGGGTTCATGTCCGCGACTCCCCCTGCATCCGCCCCACCCGAGGCCCCCTGGCACGCCGGCCTGCGGGCGGCGCGCGCCCACCTGCTGCCCGGCCTGACCCTGCAGGCCGTCGCGCTGGCGCTGGTCCTGGCCTACTACTGGCACCCGCCGTCGCGCGCGCTGTTCGAGGAGGTCATGGCCTTGCGCCACCGGACCGGCCTGTGGTTCTCGATCGTGACGACGTCCCTGTGCGGCGGCGTGCTGCCGTTCATCTACATGCGGTCCCATCCCGACACGCGCGCCGGCTACACCTGGATGAGCGGCCTGTTTTTCACCCTGTTCTGGGCCTACAAGGGCATCGAGGTGGAATACTGGTACCGGTTCCTCGCCTTCTGCTTCGGCGACGACTCCCACGTGCGCACCGTCGCGCTGAAGGTGCTCGTCGACCAGTTCCTCTACTGCCCGTTCTGGGCGGTCGTCGTCACCGTGATCGCGTACGGGTGGCAGGCCGTCGGGTTTCGCTGGGAGCCGCTGCTCGCCGATTTTCGCGCGGGCCAATGGTACCAGCGGCACATCCTGCCGAGCGCGCTGGCCAACTTCGGGCTCTGGGCGCCCCTCACCTGCCTGATCTACGCGCTCCCGCTGTCGCTGCAGCTGCCGCTCTTCGACCTCGTGCTGGTGTTCTACACCCTGCTGATCGCCCACATCACCCGCCGGAGAGCGTAACGGTTCGCCAGGGCGGCGGAGGGAACCGATGGCCCGCCCCGCGTTCCAACTTTGCCCCCGGATCGCGACCAGCATCCTCACATTTCTGTTACAACTGGCAGCTTGCTTCGCTGAAACGGGAATCTTTGCGTTCCTCCCCGCCTCTCACCATACCTCGCCCATGAAGCTGCCCCGTTTAACCCTGAGCCTGTCGAAGGGCTTCAGCCTCTGCGCGCTGGCGCTCGCCGTGCTGCTTCCCGCCGCCCGCGCGCACGTGCAGGCCTCGCTGGTCGCCGCCGACGCCTCCATCCAGCCGGGCAAGCCCTTTACCGTCGCGCTCCGGTTCGTGCACGAGCCGCACTGGCACACCTACTGGCTCAATCCCGGCACCGGGCTCGCCACCACTCTGGCGTGGAAGCTGCCGCCCGGCTTCACCGCGGGAGAGATCCAGTGGCCCGCGCCGGTCGTGCTGAAGGACCACACCGGGACCGTCATCGGCAATGGCTACGAGGGTGAACTGTTTCTGCCGGTCACGATCACCGCGCCCGCCAATCTCAAGCCCGGCACTACCGTCGATTTCTCGGCCGCCGCGGAATGGCTGATGTGCGAGGAGGTCTGCCAGCCCGGCAAGGCCACCGTGAAACTCTCGCTGCCGGTCTCCGCCGCCGCACCCTCGCCCGATGCCACGTGGGGCGCGAAGTTCCGCACCACGGTCGCCGGCCTGCCGCGCGCCGATGCCGGCTGGAATGTTTCCGCCACGCGCGACGCGAAGAACGTCTCGCTCACCGTCACCCCCGGCTTCGCCGAGCGGCGCAGCCTCGTGCCGACCGGCTTGCATTTCTTCTCGGACGACAACCTCGTGGCCTACGAGCTGCCGCAAACCGTCACGCATGATGGCCGGGATAGTTACGTGCTGACGTTGCCCATCTCGCCGGATGGCCCGAAGGACCCGGGCAAGCTCCTCGGCGTGCTCACGTCTGAAACCGGCTGGCTCGCCAACGGCTCGCTCCGCGGCCTGCGCATCGAGGTGCCATTCACGACGGGCGCCGCCGCCGCGACACCCGCCACTCCCGTCGCGCGCCCCACCCCGCCGGCCGCCGGACTCGGCGGCACCCTCCTGCTCGCACTCATCGGCGGGATGATCCTGAACCTCATGCCGTGCGTGTTCCCGGTGCTCGGGATCAAGATCCTCGGCTTCGTCAACCAGGCCGGCCACGAGCGCGGCAAGGTGATCGCCCACGGGCTGGTGTTTGCCCTCGGCGTGCTGCTGTCGTTCTGGACGCTCGCCGGCGTTCTCGCCGTGCTGCGCGCCGGCGGCAGCCAGCTGGGCTGGGGCTTCCAGCTGCAGTCGCCCGCGTTCGTCTTCGTGATCGCCGCCGGCATGCTGGTATTCGGGCTGAATATGAGCGGCGTGTTCGAATTCGGCCTGAGCGCCACGTCCGTCGGCGGGCACCTGCAGACCAAGTCCGGCCTGGCCGGCTCGTTCTTCACCGGCGTACTCGCCACCATCGTCGCCACGCCGTGCTCGGCGCCCTTCCTCGCCCCCGCGCTCGGTGCGGCGCTGGCGCTGTCCACCGCGGAGTCATTCGCGATCTTCACCGCCATCGCGCTCGGCCTCGCGCTGCCCTACCTGCTGCTCTCGATCTTTCCCGCCGCGGTGAAGGTGCTGCCGCGCCCCGGCGCGTGGATGGAGACGTTCAAGCAGTTCATGGCCTTCCCGCTCTACGCGACGGTCGGCTACCTCGTGTGGGTGCTCGCCGGGCAGACGGGTGAGGAAAGTTTTCAAAACGTGCTGTTCGGCCTCGTGCTCGTCGCCATGGGCGTGTGGGTCTACGGCCGCTGGAACGCTCCCGGCGCCTCCGCCGGCCGCGCGCGCTTCGGCGTCGCCGGCCTGGTGATTCTCGCGGTTGCGGGCCTGTGGCTCGGCTGGCCGCAAAACGCCGCGGCCAAGAGCGCCGCCGCGCAGGCCGCGGGCGCACCCGAGATCGTCTGGGACAAATGGAGCCCTGAGGCCGTCGCGAAGCTGCGCGCCGAGGGCCGGATCGTCTACGTGGACTTCACTGCCCGCTGGTGCGCCACCTGCCAGGCGAACAAGAAGCTCGTGTTCCACAACACCGAGGTCCTGCGGTATTTCGCCGGCCAGAAAATCGTCACGCTGCGCGGCGACTGGACCAATCAGGACCCGCTGATCACCGCCGAGCTCGCGAAATACCACCGGAGCGCCGTGCCATTTAATCTCATCTGGATGCCCGGCAAGACCGACCCTATCCTCCTGCCCGAGCTGCTCACGCCCGGCACCGTGCTCGACGCGCTGAAGCGGCCGTGATTGCCGGCGAAACGTAGCGGATCGTAGCGTCCGTCAAACACTGGATCTCCGTGGCCTTGGAACTCAGACCCAACTGCGAGTGCTGCAATCGGGACCTCCCTCCTGATTCAAAGGACGCCTACATCTGCACGTTCGAGTGCACGTTCTGCCTCGAATGCACATCGAAGAAGCTCCGCTTCATCTGCCCCAATTGCGGCGGTGAACTCGTCCGCCGGCCCATTCGTCCCGCCGCCAAGCTGCTGAAGCGCCCGGCCTCTAAGGTCCGCGTGGTCCGGAGCGAACCGTGTCCGCCGCGCTAGAAAAGGACCCCGGCGGGGCCTGCCGTCTGGTGTTGGCGGCGGGTCGTTGACCCGGGTCGAAGCTGACGGGCGGTATCTAATACGGGCCGTCACAATATGTTTAACCTGCCGGCAGGCGGGAATGGGGTATCGTTTCTGCCCCAGGGTTGGCCCAGCGTGCTCGGGATCGCTGTTCGGGCCCCCCACCCATGAACTCCTGCCGTCGTCCGCCGCCGCCCATTGGCCGGCCGGAGGTGCATCGTCCGGCGAACACCCGCCGGTCCGCGATCCTTGTTTCCCCATGAAATCGATCCAACCCTCCCCCGGGCGTTTCGCCTCGGTATTTATCATGTCCGCCATGCTGGCGGCCACGACCCTGCCTTCCGCGAACGCCGGCAACGTCGCGTCGCCGACTGACAGCCAGAGTGAAATCACCCCACCCAAGTCCACCAAGCCCGCGACCAAGACGCCCGCGCCCGCCATCGCCAAACCCGCGGCGGTGACCCCAGCCAAGGTCACGCTCACCCCGGCCACCAAAATGCCCACAACTCTGGCGGCCAAACCCTCCGCCGCCACACCGGGGAAGTCGGCCACACCCCCGAATCCGGCCACGGCCGCGAAGCCCGCGACCACGATTCCGGTGAAGGGCCTCGCTCCCGCGAAAGCCATGGTTGCCACACCTGTTCTCGCACCTGCTGCCGGGACGGTGAAAGCCCCGGCTCCCAGCTTGGGCAAGTCGCCCGCGGCGGCCCCGGTTCGGGCGCCCGCCACGTTCCCCACCAAGACGGTGACCACAGCCCCCGCCAAGGCCCCGGCATTCGCGGCGCCGGGAACTCCCGCCAAGACTCCGGCAATGGGATCTGCCAAGGCTCCGGCACCGGGGTTCGTGAAAGCTCCGACGAAGACGGCGACGTCGCCGGCCATCGCGCCGGTGGGCACAAAGACTTCCGCGGCCAGTGGCGCCAAGGCCATCGCCCACACCCCGGCCGTGACCGCGGCCGACCGCGATACGCAGATCCAGCTCCAGAACACGCTGCGCCAGCTCGGCTTCGACGTCGGGACGGCCACCAAGACGTCGGCGAACACCTGGAAGGTGCAAGTGCACCGGTTCGACGCCGCCAAGGCGACCGGCGAATTCCGGGGTCTGCTCGCCGTCAACGCCAAGTCCACCAAACCCGCCGCCAAGGGCGCCAAGTCCGCCCACCCGACCGGAAAGCAAGCACCGGCCCCGGCCGCCGCAAGCCGGAGCACAAGCCTGCAGGGCAAATCCTCCAGCAAGGGCTTCGTCAGCGGCGAGCACAGCGGCATGACCCGGGAAGGCGTCGCCCAAGGCTCAACCCGCGGCGCGACCTCCAACCAGATGACGTCGGCCGGGCATACCAATTCGGAGACCGACACCATGCTGGCCGGCATGGACAAGTCGTCGCATGAGCACGATCACGCCGAGGGCCCGGGCAGCGGGACAAACCCCGGCGGCGACAACGGCACCGGGGGCATCGACAAGGAAAAGGTCGGCGACGGGACCGGCACCGGTGAGCTCACCGGCATGACCCCGGGTAGTACTGGCACCGGGAGCGGCAACGACAGCGGCACCGGCGGCATCGATAAGGAAAAGGTCGGCGACGGAACCGGTGAGCTCACCGGCATGACCCCGGGTGGAACCGGCACCGGGGGTGGCAACGACAGCGGCAACGGCGGCACGGCTGAGCTCGGTGGCAAAGTCAGCGACGGGACCCTCACCGGTGAACTGACCGGCATGACCCCGGGTGGAACCGGTACCGGGGGCGGCAACGAAAACGGTGACGGCGGCACGATTGATTTCGACAAGATCGGCGGCGCCATGGGCGGCGGCACCCTGACCGGCGAGCTCACCGGCGCGTCGCCCGGCGGGCCGGGCTCCGGCGGCGGCACCGACACCGACGGCGGTCCCATTGACTCGGATAAGGTCAACGGCGGTTCCAACGGTCCGACGGAAAATGGCCCATCGAGCGGCGGCACCGAGACCGGCAATGGCGGCACCGACGATGGCAACACCACCGACGGCAACGGCGGCACGGACGAGAGCGGCGGCGGCACCAATGACGGTGGTGGCGGCAACGATGGCTCCTCCAGCCGGGTCGCGAACCGCGGGGCGGTGCTTTCGGTGGGGGTCGAGGGCGGGTCGTTCTCGCTCAGCTCCCGCGAGCTGAGCCAGCTCGGCCTCGCCGCCAAGGGCGCCCACGCCAGCGGCAAGCTGACCATCCACTAATCGATTCCCGGCTGCCGTCAGATCACGGCACGGGTGCAGGGACCCGCCCGGGTCCCCTCACCCGGCGGCGGGTGCGCGCCTCGTCGCCTGCGCGGGGAAAACAAAAACCCCGCCCACCCGCATCGCCAAGCGGCGGACGGGCGGCGGGGCCACACCAACAAAATGGCGGCTTACTTCGCCGGGGCGGCGAACCCGCGGATGTGCTTCACGAGGGCGGCGATCTCGTCGGCCGAGAGCTTGTCGCTGTAGCCCTTCATCTTCTCCTTGCCGTTTTCCTTCACACCGTCGGCGGTGGCCTTGGTGAGGTCGGCGTCGGTGAACTTGGCGAGCGCGGCCGCATTCGAGTAATCCTTCAGCTTCAGCTTCGTGCCGAGCTTGGTCTGGGCCTTGCCGTCCGCGCCGTGGCACTTGGCGCAGTGGTTCTCCCAGTTTTCGCCGGCGGTGGCCGCCAGCGCCGCGGTCGCGCCGAGCGCGAGGACGACGGTAAGTGAGGCAATCAGTTTGGTCTTCATAGGTATCCGCCATGCGGCGGGTTCCACTGAGGTTATCGGTGGACCAGGCCGGGGCAAGCCGCCGGCAGGCGCCGGCCCCAACTGGCAGGCTGCTGAATGCAGGGTATGAGCAACGTTATCGGCCTGGCCGGTGATCGGGAGCGCGGGGCGGCCTTGGCGGCCACCCATTTTCTGCGTGCGGTCGGGACAGGTTGCGGGCATCCGCTTCGGTGGTGAAAAACCCCGCCCACACCCGCGCCGTCGGCCAGTTGCTGCTCGCCGCGCTGCTGTGGAGCCTCGCCGGCGTACTGATCAAGGGCCTGGCATGGCCGGCCCTCGCGGTCGCCGGCGGCCGCGGGTTCATCGCCGCGCTCTTCCTGCTGGCGACGTGCCGCGGGCTGAAGTTCACGTGGTCGCCGGTCCAGCTCGGCGCCGCCGTGGCCTACGCGGCCTGCACCGTCACGTTCGTCATCGCCAACAAGCTCACCACCGCGGCCAACGCCATCCTCCTCCAGTACACCGCGCCGATCTGGGTCGCGCTGCTGGGCGCGTGGCTGCTCCGCGAAAAGCCGACCCGCGCCGACTGGCTCGCCACCGCCGCGGCCCTCGGCGGCATGGCGCTGTTCTTCGCCAACGAGCTCCGGCTCGTCAGCGTGCTCGGCAACCTTATCGGCGTGCTCAGCGGCGTGAGTTTCGCCGTCATGGCGGTCCTGATGCGGAAGCAGAAGGATGCCTCGGCGGTCGAGTCCATCATCCTCGGCAACCTGCTCGCGTTCCTGATTGGCCTGCCGTTCATGGTCACCGCCCCCGCGCTGCCCGGCCGCGGCTGGCTGCTGCTGGCCGTGCTCGGCGTGGTGCAGCTCGGGTTTTCGTACCGGTTCTACGCGCAGGCCATCCGGCACGTCACCGCGCTCGAGGCCGTGCTCATTCCCGTCATCGAGCCGATCCTGAACCCGGTGTGGGTGCTGCTGTTCGTCGGCGAGCGCCCCGGCCCGCTCGCGCTCGTCGGCGGGGTGATCGTGCTCGGCGCCGTCACGCTGCGCGCGATCGCCTCCATCCGCCAGCCCCACCCGGCCGCCGGCTGACCGTCCGCGGGCGGAGGCGTCACGCGGCGGGTTTCGGCGGGGGTTCCGGCCGCAGCTGGATCAGCACGTTGGCGGAGAGGATGAGCGCGCCGCCGAGCAGGAGCACCGGCGTCAGCGGCTGGTTGGCGTAGGCGATGCCGGTCCAGCGCGAGAGCGGCGCCGGCAGCACGACCTCCGTCAGCGCGGCGACGACCGGCCCAAAGCTGTAGAGCAGCCCGGCTTCCGTCGGCGCGATGAACCGCTGCCAGCGGTTGATCAGCACGAACGGCCCCGCCGTGCCCAGCACCGCCGTCGCGATCACCATGGCCACCCAGCCGGGCGAGGCGTAGGGCGTGAACAAGTGTGCCGGCTCGCGGCAGGTCGCCACCGCCACCGCCGCGAACATCGCGCCCTCGATGAGAAACATTGCCGTCGACGTGCACTCGGCCCGGTTGGAGGCAAACGCCGGCCAGTTGAGCGAGCACAGCAGCAGGGAAAAGAACACCGTGGACAGGAGGACCTCCGCCTCGCCGCGGCCGATCCGGAACGTGTGCCAGTCCACCTGCGCCAGCACCGCCGCGCCCGCGAGCACGAGCAGGCTCGCCACCAGCACCCACCGCGAGGGACGCTGGCGCGAGATCAGCGCCCACCACAGCGGGATGAAGATCACGTAGGCCTGGCCGAGGAAGGCCGTGGTCCCGGCCGTCGTGCGCTGCAGGCCGTCCATCTGCAGCAGGCAGCCGCTGAACGACATCACCGCCATGAACCCGCTCTGCGTCCACTCCCGCCGCGTGAGCCGCAGCACCTGGCCGCGGTAGATCGCGGCGAGGAACAGCACGCCGAGGGCGAACCGCGGCACGAGGTTGTGCGCCGCGATGAACCACGAGCTCTCGCCCGCCGCCAGCGGCGCCTGCACCAGCACGGAGGCCTTGGAGAGCACGAAACTGCCGCCGCCGAACACGGTGCAGACAGCGAGCACGGCGAACGCGGTCCAGTGCCGGGCGCGGGGGTTCATGCGCGGAGCGGGTCCGGGGGCACGGGCCCCAGCTGGACGAGTACGTTGGCGGCGGTGATCAGCCCGCCGCCGAGCAGCAGGTTGGCGGTCAGCGTCTCGTTCGCATAGTGAAACGCGCCCCACGCCGCGAACCACGCCGGGAGGAACAGCGCCATCAGCGACGTGAACACCGGCTCGGAGCAGTACAGCAGGCCGGCCTCCGTCGCGGTCATGCGCGGCTGGAAGGTGTTCATGAGCGTGAACGAGCCCAGGGTGCACAGCGCCGTGAGCAGCAGCGTGAACCCCAGCCAGGACCCGCTGGTCCACAGCGGCAGCATCGCCGCGTGCGCCGGGGCCGTGCCGAGCATGAGCACCGCCGCCACCGCCGCCTCGGCGCCAAACATGATCAGCGTCACCGGCAGCACGCGGTTGCCGGCAAACTCCTTCCGCTCCAGCCACAGGATCTGGCCCATGAAAAACACCGAGCCCACCAGCGTCTCGAGCTCGCCGCGCCCGAGCCGCACATCGCGCCAGTCGAGCCGCGCCAGCACGGCGCCCCCGGCCAGCACGAGTCCGCAGCCCGCCCAGACGGTCCACGGCGGGGCCTTCCGGTAGCGGAGCGCGAGGTAGACCGGGATCAGGATCGCATAAAATTGCGTGAGAAACGCCGACGTGGACGCGGAGATGAACTGGATACCGTCGTTCTGGAACGCCATGCCGCCGACCGCCAGCAGCCCGAGCCCGAGCCCCTGCCGCCACTCGCTCCGCGTCAGCGTGCGCAGCACCCCGCGGCTTAGCCCGGCCAGCACCACGGCGCCGAGAGTGAACCGCGGCAACAGCGTCGTCGCGGTGATGAACCAGGTGCCGCTCCCGGGCACCAGCTGCGCCTGCAGCAGCGCCAGCGACTTGATCAGCGGGAAGCTCACGCCCCAGAGCAGGTTGGCGAGCAGCAGCATCCAGATCGCCTGACGGTGCTGGGCCGGAGTGAAAGGATTCATCGCAAAACCGCGCAGCGTGGTGACGCCGCTTGCCGCCGCCAAGCGAATTGGCGGATGACTGCTTCGTCGTCCCGCGAGCCGGAGTCCGTCGCCATGCCAATCTTGCTCCCGCAAACTGGCGCGCCGTCAGGCCGGGCCGGCCCCGCCGGTCCGGCGCGCCATGGCCAGCTTCTCCAGCGCGATGCGCAGCTCCGGCAAACCGAGCGGCTTGATCAGGAAGTCGTTGGCGCCGATCGCGAGGGCCTCCTCCTTCAGCCCGATGCGCGCGTCGGCGGTCAGGGCGGCGATCCAGACATCCTTGCGCGCCACGCCCGCCTGGCCGGCCCGGATCTGCTTGATCGCGGTCAGGCCGTCCACGTCCGGCATGTGCAGGTCCATCAGCACGAGGTCGAACGGTGTGCGGGCCAGTTCCTCGAGGGCCGTCCGGCTGTTGTCCGCCCCGACCCAGCGGCAGCCCAGCGCGCCGAGTTGCTTCTGCATCAGCAGCTGGTTGACGGGGTCGTCGTCGATCAGCAGCACGTGCAGGTCGACCGGCTCATGCAGAGGCTCCGCCGGCACCGGCTCATCCACCAGCGTGCCCAGCAGGCTGCGCAATGCCTCCTGGTGCACCGGCTTGTTGATCAGCAGCCGGAAATGCGTGCGCAGCGCGATCCGCTGCGCGCTCGGCAGCGCGAGGGGCACGAGCCCCAGGATCCGGTCCGGCGGCAGGTTGGACCGCGGCGCGGACCACGCCGCCAGGTCGGCCGCGAGCGCAAAGCTCACGTCCATCAGCGCCAGGTCCCAGCCGGGGGTCACGCCGAGTTCCTCGGGCGTGGTGACGACCAGGCTGGCCCCAAACCGCTTGCCGAGCCGCAGGAGCTCGCCGCGCAGGGGGCCCGCCGGCACCGCGATGGCCAGCCGCAGGCTCGCGAGCGGGGGGTGGGACCGCGGCCCCGTGACCACGCCGCTCACCGCCACGGGGATCGCGAACGAGAACGTGGAGCCCTGGCCGGGCTCGCTCTTGACGGAAATCTGGCCGCCCATCAGCTCCACGATGTTCCGGCAGATGGCGAGCCCGAGCCCGGTGCCGCCGTGGCGGCGCGTCAGGGTGTGGTCGAGCTGGTGGAAGGGCCGGAAGAGCTGGGCCTGCTGGGACCGGGCGATGCCAATGCCCGTGTCGTGCACGGAAAAAAGCAGGTTGAGCCCGCCCGCCGCGCCGCGCTCCGTGCCGATCCGCACCTCCACCTCGCCCTGCGCCGTGAAGTTCACGGCGTTGTTCAGCAGGTTCGTCAGCACCTGCCGGAGGCGGTTGCCATCGGCCAGGATGACCGCGGGCACCGAGTCATCCACCCAGTGGAGCAACTCGAGGCCCTTCGCCCCGGCCCGGGCGGCGACCAGGTCCAGCGCGTCCTCCACGCACTCGCGGGGCGCGCAGGGCAGCGGGTCCAGCTTGAGCTTGCCCGACTCGATCCGGGCAAAATCCAGGATGCCGTCGGTGAGCTGGATCAGCGCCGAGCCGCTCAGCTGGATCGTTTCGACCAGTTCGCGCTGGTCGGCGGTCAGCGGGGTGTCGAGCAGCAGGCTGGTGAAGCCGAGGATGCCGTTGAGGGGCGTGCGCATCTCGTGGCTGATGGTGGTCAGAAAATAACTCTTGGCCTCCTCGCCCGCCTCGGCCCGCACCTGCGCCTCGCGCAGCACGACCTCCGTGCGCCGGGCCTCGCTGAGGTCGTCAAACGCCGCCACAAAACCCGGCGCCCGGCCCCGGCCCGCCGGCAACGGCGTGAACAGGGCCCGTACGGGACGGGTGGTGCCATCCGGGTGCCGCCGCTGCCACTCGCCCTCCCAGGCCCGGTGGTCCTGGAGGGCCGCCGTCAGCTCGGCCGTGAGCTGCGGCGGCGTCCCCGGGTCGGTCACCGGAAAATCGCGCCAGGGGCGCCCGACCAGCTCGCGCCGTTCGCGCCCGACCAGCCGGCAGAATCCGCCGTTCACGTGCGCGATGACGCCCTGCCCGTTGAAAATCATGACGGCGGAACGGCTCTGTTCCACCGCCGCCGCCAACACGCCGGCCGTGGCGCGCAACCCGGCCTGGCGGCGCCAGAGGAGCCAGCCCGCCCACGGCCCGCCCACGGCCCGCCCAGCACCGCCCAGACCAGCAGCATCCGGCCGCCCGCCAGCAGGCCGGCGACCACGATCAGCCCCGTGATCAGCCAGACGTGGAGGGGTTTCAGTCGCGGGGGCATGGGCAGGCAAGCGGCGGGCGCCGCCGCCCACTAGACCTGCCCCGGTCCGGCCGCGCAATCCCGAAGGGGCGCGGGCACAAAAAAGCCGCCGCAAGCAGGGCTTGCGGCGGCCGGGAAATAAGTCGCGCGTCCCTTAGGAGACGTGGCCCGAGACGAGCTTCGTCATCTCGAACATGCTGACCTTGCTCTTGCCACCGAAGACGGCCTTGAGGGCGTCGTCGGCGTTGATCTGCGTGCGGACCTTCTTGTCCTGCAGGCCATTCTTCTTGATGTAGGCCCAGAGCTTCTTGGTGAGCTCCGTGCGGGGCAACGGGGTCGAACCAACGACGGCAGCAAGCTTGGCGTCGGGTGTGACCGGTTTCATGAACGCGGCGTTAGGTTTACGAGCGGATTTTTTAGCCATAGTGATTGTGGGTTTAGGATGCTTTACTCTGATAGCAACGTCTTTCTAGAGGGAAAAACCGGCGTTTGCCGAGGAGAATTTTGCATTATCTCCCGCGGGACGCCGCTCAGGTCCGCTCGTCCACCTGCACGAACTGCTCGTATAGCGCCGCGTAGCTGCCGCGCTGCGCGAGCAGTTCCGGGTGCGTGCCGCGCTCGATGATGCGCCCCTGGTCGAGCACGAGCACGAGGTCGGCGTGGCGGATCGTGCTCAGGCGGTGCGCCACCACAAAGCTCGTGCGCCCGCGCAGCAGCGCGACGAGCGCCGACTGCAGCCGCGCCTCGGTGAGCGCATCAATCGCGCTGGTCGCCTCGTCGAGGATGACGAGCCGCGGGTCGGCCAGCAGCGCGCGGGCGAAGCAGACGAGCTGGCGCTGGCCGACCGAGAGGCCGGCGCCGCGCTCGCCGATCTCGGTCTGCAGGCCCTGCGGCAGCGCCTCGAGCAGGTCGAGGCAGTCGAGCCGGCGGGCGGCGTCGCGCACCTCCGCCTCGGTCGCCTCCGGTTTGCTGAGCCGGATGTTCTCCAGCACCGTGCCGGTGAAGAGGAAGTTCTGCTGCTGGACCATGCCCATCTGCCGGTGCAGCGAGTAGCTGGTCACCGTGCGGATGTCGCGGCCGTCAACGAGCAGCTCGCCGCTCGTCGGCAGGTAGAACTTCGAGACGAGGTTGATGATCGAGCTCTTGCCGCTGCCGGTGTGGCCGACGAGCGCGACCGTCTGGCCGGGGGCGACGGCGAAGTTGACGGCGTGCAGCACGGGCCGCGCGGGGTCGTAGCCGAACGTGATGTGCCGGAACTCCACGCGCAGGCCGGTGCCGCGCGGGGCGGGCAGCGGCGTGGCGGCGGGGTCGTCCTCCCAGTCCGGTTTCGCATCGATCAGCCGGAAGACCCGTTCCGCGCCGGCCATCGCGGTGAGCGCCTGGTTGTACTGGTTGCCGATCGTCGCGATGGGCGAGAAAAAGAGGTTGGCGAGGAAGAAGAACTGGATGAGGTCGCCCACCGTCATGTCGCCGTGAAACGTCCGCCAGCCGCCCAGCAGCAACAGCACGGCGATAAAGAACTGGCTGTTCAGCTCGAGCAGGGGCGTGAGGATCGCCGAGGTGCGGGCCTGCTCGATGTTGTAGCGCGAGTGGTCGGCCAGCAGCGTGCGGAACAGGCCGAGGTTGGTCTCCTGCCGCACGAAGCCCTGGGTCACGCGCATGCCATTGACGGATTCCGCGAGCGTCGAGGTCACGCGGCTGAAGCTCTCCTGCGCCGCGCGGTTGAGCTGGCTCAGCCGCATCCGGAAATGGTTGTTCACCAGCCAGAGCACCGGCGCCATCGCAATGACGACCAGGAACAGCACCCAGTCGCACCACGCCATCACGACGGCGGCGAACATCATCTGGCCAAACTGGATGACGCAGACGAACAGCGTGTCCTGGATGCCCGCGCGCACGGTTTCCACGTCGCTCGTAACCCGGCTGATGATCCGGCCCAGCTTGGTCCGGTGGAAAAAGCTCATCGGCATGCTTTGCATGCGATCGAAGATTGCCAGGCGCAGCGCGGTGACGACCTCCTCGCCGAGTTCCAGCGCATACCGCTGCCGGTAGTGGAACATCCCGTCCGTCACGAACGCCAGCACCCCGTAACCCAGCACGGCCCAGGGGAGAATCTCCACCTGATGCCGCGCGATCGGGCCCGCAATGATGCGGCCCATCGCCCAGGTAATCGCAGGGATCTGCATCGACCGGATCAGCGTCAGCGCGATCAGCGCGTTGCGCTTCGCCGCGAATGGCCGCGTGTAGGTGAAGAGCCGGCGGATCAGGCCCCACTCGAGCGGCTTGAACTGCTCCTCGTCCTCATCGTCGTCCGTTTCGCGCCGAGTGAGCCCGAGCGCGCGGACTTTCAGGGGCGACTTCATGGCGCACCCTCCTTGGGCCGCAGTTGCTCCAGCTCACGGCCGTCCACCAACTGCAGGCTCGCGACGTGGCGGTAGGGCCCGGGCAGGCGCATGAGCTCCTCGTGCACGCCCTGCTGCACGATGCGGCCGTTTTCCATGACGATGATGAAGTCCGCGCGCCGCAGCGTGCTGAGCCGGTGCGCCACGATGAACGTGGTGCGTCCCGCGATGGCGCGGTCGAGCGCCTCGAAGATCTCGTGCTCCGTCTCGCTGTCGATCGCGGCGGTCGGGTCGTCGAGCAGCAGGATGGCCGGCTCCAGCAGCACCGCGCGGGCGATGGCGAGGCGCTGGCGCTGGCCGCCGGAGAGGGTGTTGCCGCTCTCGCCGAGGACGGTGTCATAGCCCTTCGGCAGCTGCATGATGAAGTCGTGGGCCGCGGCGATGCGCGCCGCCTTCTCGATCTGCGCCGGCGTGGCGCCGGGATGGCCGAAGGCGATGTTGGCCGCGACGGTGTTGGAGAAGAGGAAGCTCTCCTGGAAGACGAGGCCGATGTTGCGGCGCAGGTCGTCGAGGTGCAGGTGCCGCACGTCAATGCCGTCCACCAGCAGCCGGCCGGCGGTCACGTCGTAGAAGCGCGGGATCAGGCTCATCAACACGCTCTTGCCGGAACCCGTCGCGCCGAGGATGGCGACGCACTGGCCGGGCGACACGTCGAGGTTGATGCCGCGCAGCACCGGGTCGATGCCGCTGTAGGAAAACTCCACGCGGTCGAAGCGCACGGCCCCCTTCAACCTCGGGCAGGGCATGGCATCGGGGGCGCTCTTCACTTCGACGGGCGCATCCAGCACCTCGAAAACCCGCCGCGCGCCGATGAGCGACTGCTGCACCGAGTTCACCACGCCCGCGATGTTGTTCACCTGCCCGGAGAACTGCTCGAGCAACCCGGCGAAGACGATGAGGCCCGCGCCGAGCGGCAGCCGGCCCTGCATCACGAGCCAGCCGCCGTAACTGAGCAGCACGATCATGTTGATGCGTTGCAGCATGCCCACCGCCGGCGAGAACAGGCTGACGCGCCAGAAGATGCCGAGCTGCTGGGTGTAGACCCCGCGGTTGGCGGCGGCAAAGTGCGCGCGGTTCTCCGCCTCGCGCCCAAAACCCTTGGTCACGGCGATGCCCTGGATGCTCTCGGCGAGATACTGCACCAGCCGCTCCACCAGCGTGCGGCTCTCGGCGTAGGCGGGCTGGATCTTCTTCGAGAACCACAGCGACATGATCACGAGCAGCGGCGTGGTCGCGAGGCACGCCACGGTGAGAATCGGGCTCAGGCTCGCCATGTAGATGAGGTAGACCGTGAGCGAAATGGTCATGATGACGCTCTGGAACAATACCTGGTCGACAAAGGCGCGCACCCACTGCACGTCACCCGTGACGCGCGTGATCACCGAGCCGGTGGAATTGGCGTCGAAGAAGCGGAAGCTCAGCTGCTGCAGCTTGTCGTAAATCTTCGCGCGCAGGTCGGGTACCAGTTGCTGCTGCGTCAGGATGTTGATCGAAATCAGGTAGGTGTAGTTGAGTAAGGCGCGGCAGAGCGCGAGCACGAGGATGATCCCGGCCAGCAGCGCGATCACGTGTACCGGCGGCCAGTCGTGCGGCAGCGTGAGGCCAAACTTGGCCTGCGGGAACGGTCCGCCCTGGACCTCGTGGCTGATGTAGTCGATGCCGAGACCCGTCAGGCTGAGGCCCAGGAGTCCCATCGTCAGCAGGACCAGCTGGATGCTCAGGACTTTGATGCAGCCGCGCCGGTAACGCCACGTCAGCCCCAGCAACCGCCGGATCAACGCGCCGTTGGAAGGCGGGGTGGCGGGGGCCGGCAAGGGAACGGACATCGGGTGACCACGGTAGGGCCGCGCCCGGCAAAGACACGAAATTATTCGGGGCGCAGCCGCCTCACTTCGGCGGCGGGACCGGCATGGGCATCGGGCCGGACGTCGCGCCCGGCGTCGGAATCGGCATCGGCATCGGGCCTTTCTCGCGCAGGGCGCGGCGGCGGGCGATTTCCTCGACCGCCCGGTTGTAGCGGGCGGTCTCCTCCGGGGTCGGGGGCCGGGGCACTGGCCCGGCGCCCATGGGTCCGGGAGTCGGGCGCGGCCCGCCGGCCGGCTCGGGCGCGGCCTGGGCCACCGCGAGCCCGGTCACCTTGGCCGTGCGCAGCGGCAGCGTCAGCACCCGGCCCTGATAATCCAGCGTGACCGTGTCCCGCGCGACGTCGTGGGTCCGGACCGTGAAATCATGGCCGGGCTCGTTGAGCCGCACCCACTGGCCGGTATGCCGGGCCGGATCGTAGATGCTGAACCGGTAGCCGCCGGCATCGGCCAGGATGCCGCGCAGCTCCAGCGGCGTGGCCTCGGCCGTCCCGGCCGCCTGGGCCGCATCGGCCGGCAGGAACGGCGAGCTCGGGGCCAGCGAAACGGCGGCGGGTGCCGCCAGCCCCGGCGCCACCCCCAGCCCGGCGAGGAAAACGGCATGGCGGAGGGACCGAGTCATGGCATGACCTGATATGACGGCCGGGCCGTGGGTCAAGTAACGCGCGGCTCAGAGCATGGTTCCCCGCATGATCATGAAGGCCACGCTGAAATAGATGATGAGCCCCGTCACGTCCACGAGCGTGGCGATGAAGGGCGCGCTCGACGTCGCGGGGTCGAACCCCGCCCGCTTGATGACCAGCGGCAGCATCGAGCCCATCAGCGACCCCCACATCACGATGCCCACGAGCGCGGTGCTGACCGTCGCCGCGACCAGGACCCAGTGCTCGCCGTAGGTGTTGGGAAAAAGGAGCGACCAGACGGTGATGCGCACGAACCCGATGGCCCCCAGGATGACCCCCAGCGAGAAGCCGGCGACCAGTTCGCGCCGCATGATGCGCCACCAGTCGCGCAGGCGGAATTCGCCCAGGGCCAGGGCGCGGATGACGAGCGTCGCCGCCTGCGAGCCGGCGTTGCCGCCCGAGCTGACGACGAGCGGCAGGAACAGCGAGAGCACAATGGCCTTCGCCAGCTCGCCCTCGTAGTACTTCAGGGCGGTGGCGGTGAGCATCTCGCCCAAGAACAGGATCACGAGCCAGCTCGCGCGCTTCTTCACCATCCGCGCGAGCGAGATGGTGGTGTAGGGTTCCTCGAGGGCCTCGGTGCCGCCCAGCAGCTGGATGTCCTCGGTGGCCTCCGCCTCCGCGACGTCGAGCATGTCGTCCACCGTCACGATGCCGATGAGCTTCTGGTTCTCGTCCACCACGGGCAGCGCCACGCGGTCGTATTTCTTGAACAGGCCGAGCGCCTTCTCCCGGTCGTCCGTCGGCGCGAGCATGGTGTAGTTGCCGTCGAGCAGCTCGCGCACCGGCCGGTCCAGCGGGGAGAGGAGGAAACGCCGCACCCGGATGTCGTCCACGAGGTGGCCGCGGTCATCCACCACGAAGACCATGTTGAGCGTCTCGCGGTCGTAGCCGTGCTCACGGATGTAGTCGAGCGACTCGCGGACGGTCCACTCGGGGCGTACCGCCACGTAGTCGAGCGTCATCATCCGGCCGACGCTGTGCTCCGGGTAGGCGAGCAGGGACTGGGCGACCTGCCGCTCGTCCGGCGTGAGCATCGAGAGCAGCTGCATCGCCACGTCCAGCGGCAGCTCGTTCAGGAAGGCGGTGCGGTCGTCGGGCGGCAGCGCGTTGAGCAGGGCGGCGGCCTGCTCCTGGTTGAGCAGCTTGAGGAGCTTCTTCTGGGCCTCCAGCGGCACGTAGGTGAACGTCGTGGCCGCCAGCTCGCGCGAGCTCACCCGGAAGAGCGCGGCCAGCACCTCGACCGGCAGGTCGGCGATGATCGGGGCCAGGTCCGCCGGCAGCCAGGGCTCGAGGTATTTCTTCAGGGCGCCGAGATCCTTCCGCTCGATGAGGGCGGAAAGCTCGGTTTTGACGCTGGCCTGGTTGGGCATGGGCGGAGCGAGACAGGGAACCGCATACCCGGCAACCCCCTGATGTGAAATTCCTGTGCCAGGGCGCCAATCCCCCTTGAAGCGCGGGGGCGAAACCGCGACGCTGCGCAACTCCGGTGCAATTCGATCCCCTCCCCTTTACCTCCCCCGAAAGCGACGTACTCGGGCGCCTCGGCAGCTCCGCGGCCGGGCATAGCAGCGAGTCCGCGGCGCAGGCCCTGCGCGCGGCCGGGCCGAACACGGTGACGGCGGGCGGGCGGCATTCGTTCGTGTGGGATCTGCTGGAGCGCTGCCGCAACCCGCTGGTCATCCAGCTGCTGATCATCGCCACGGTTTCCTACCTGATGGACGACCTCCGGTCGACGATCGTCGTGGGCGGCATGGTGTTCCTGAGCGTGGTGCTGTCCTACGTGCAGGAAACCCGCTCGTCCCGCGCGGTCGAAAAACTCCAGAAGCTCGTCAAGACCACCGTGACCGTGCTGCGCGACGGCCGGGAGGCCGAGGTGCCGCTCGAGGACATCGCCCCGGGCGACATCGTCATCCTCGCCGCGGGCAGCCTGATCCCGGCCGACCTGCGGATCCTGGCCGCGAAGGATTTCTTCGTGACCCAGTCCGCGCTCACGGGCGAGTCGATGCCCGTGGAAAAGGGCGCCGACGCCAACCAGCCGGCGGGCCGCGCGCCGTTCGATTTTACCAACGCGTGCTTCATGGGCAGCAATGTCCTCAGCGGCTCGGCCCGCGGCGTCGTGATCGCGACGGGCCGCCAAACCTATTTCGGCGCGCTCGCCGAGAAGCTGCTGGGCAAGCGCGAGCTCACCAGCTTCGACCAGGGCATCAAGGATTTCACCTGGCTGATGATCCGGCTCATGGTCGTGATGGTCGCGATCACCTTCCTGATCGTCGGGCTCACGAAGCACAACTGGGCGGAGGCGCTGCTCTTCGCGCTGTCGGTCGCCGTGGGCCTCACGCCCGAGATGCTGCCCATGATCATCACGGTGTGCCTCTCGAAGGGCGCGCTGATGATGTCGCGCAAGAAGGTCATCGTGAAACACCTCCACGCGATCCAGAACTTTGGCGCGATGGATGTGCTGTGCACCGACAAGACCGGCACGCTCACGCAGGACCATGTCGTGCTCGAGCGCTACGTCGACGTGACCAGCCGCACGAGCGAGGACGTGCTGCGCTACGCCTACATGAACAGCTTTTACCAGACGGGCCTGCGCAACCTCCTCGACCGCGCCATCCTCGCGCACTCCGACCTCGACGTGGAGCGCAACTGCCGGAAGGTCGACGAGATCCCCTTCGACTTCAAACGCCGGCGCATGTCCGTCGTGATCGACTACGAGGACCGCCACGTGCTCATCTGCAAGGGCGCCGTCGAGGAGGTCGCCACCGTCTGCGAAAACTACCAGGTCGACGAGGACATCAACCCGCTCATCCGCCTCATCCGCGACGACCTGATGGACGAGTACCGGAGCCTCAGCGCCGACGGCTACCGCGTCCTCGCCATCGCTTACCGCGAGTTCGACAAGACGAAGCAGGTCTTCGCCGTCGCCGACGAGTCCGAGATGACGCTGCTCGGCTACATCGCCTTCTTCGATCCCGCCAAGGAAACCTCGGCCCGGGCGATCGAGGCGCTCACCCGCTCGGGCGTCGCCGTGAAGATCCTCACGGGCGACAACGAGCTGGTGACGCGCAAGGTCTGCAACGACGTCGCGATGCCCATCACCAAGATCGTCACCGGCCCGCAGCTCGCCGCGCTCGACGAGGCGGGCTTCGCGCGCGAGGTCAGCGACGCCAATGTCTTCGCGCGCCTCACGCCCGACCAGAAGGAACGGGTCATCCAGACGCTGCGCGCGAAGGGCCACGTGGTCGGCTTCATGGGCGACGGCATCAACGACGTGCTCGCGATGAAGGCCGCCGACGTCGGCATCTCGGTCGACACCGCCGTCGACGTCGCGAAGGAGTCGGCCGACATCATCCTCCTCGAGAAGAGCCTCCTCGTGCTCGAGGACGGCATCCTCGAGGGCCGGAAGGTCTTCGGCAACATCACCAAGTACATCAAGATGGGTGCCAGCTCCAACTTCGGGAACATGTTCAGTGTCGTCGGGGGTGCGTATTTCCTGCCGTTTCTCCCGATGGCGCCCATCCAGGTGCTCGTGAACAACCTGCTCTACGACGCCTCGCAGATCGGCATCCCGCTCGACCACGTGGACGAGGAATACCTCGCCAAGCCGCGCAGCTGGAACATCCGGAGCATCCGCAATTTCATGTTCTTCATCGGGCCGATCAGCTCGATCTTCGACTACGCGACGTTCTTCCTGATGCTTTATTTCTTCGGGTGCGCCGCCTACGTGATCCCGGCGGCGGGCGCGACGGCCACGTCCGCGAGCGCGACGCTGGAGCGGCTGTTCCACACCGGGTGGTTTGTCGAGTCGCTCCTCACGCAGACGCTCATCGTCCACATCATCCGCACCCGCCGGATTCCGTTCCTCCAGAGCTGCGCGAGCAAGACCCTGCTCTTCGCGACCGCCATCATCATGGCCGTGGGCTGCTGGCTGCCCTACTCGCCCCTGGCGCATTTCCTCGGCTTCGAGCCGCTGCCGGCCGTGTTCTTCGCCTGGATGGCCGCCTTCCTGCTCGCCTACAGCGTGCTCACGCACAACGTGAAGATGTGGTTCATCCGGAAATTCGGCACTGACTGACCATGCGCAGCATCCTCACCGCCCTGCAGGAAGGCCGGCTCTTCGAGCTCCCCGAGGCCGGCAAGGCGCGCGCGCTGGAGTTCCTCGCGCGCATCCTCGACGCCAACCCCGACATCGAGGTCGGCACCGACACGATCGAGGAAATCCAGAAACGCGAGCTGGAGTGCAACACCGGCATCGGCATGGGCGTCGGCGTGCCGCACATCCGCGCGCGCCGCGAGGAGGGCGAGCTGTTCTGCGCCATCGGCTGGTCGGCGCAGGGCATCGACTACGGGGCACCGGACGGCGAGCACGTGCACCTCGTCGTGATGTACTACATCCCCGGCGCGCAAAAGAACGTCTACCTCAAGGAAATCTCCACGCTGGTCAAAGCCATGCGCAAGAGCGGCGGCATCGAGCCCATCGCCCACGCGCCCGACCTGAACGCCGTCCGGAACCTCCTGCTCGACTGGGTCAGCAACGTGCTCGGTGACACCGGCCCCGAGGCCGTCGCGCGCATGATCAAGCTCGACGTGCGGCAGACCCAGGCCGCGCCGGAAGCGGCAGCCGCCCTCCCCGCCACCCACCCCGATGCCCTGGCCGTCGCGTTCCAGATCCTCCTCAGCCCGGGGGCGGCGGCCATCGTCCTGTCCGCGGACGCCGCGTGGGTCGCCGCCGTGGAGAAGGAGAACCAGCTCGCCCCGCACCTCGCCGCCGGGCCGGCGTTCAACGCCGCGGGCCGGCGCGTCTACGTGCTTGGCTCCCGGGCGTTCGCGGGCGGGCGGATGCTTTACGACTGCGTCGCCGTCGGCACCGCTCCCTAGCTTGGCCGGGACCGGCGCTTTCGTCCTTGGAGGCGCGCACGCGGGGTGCCAGAAAGGACCCATGCGCGCTTCCGCCCTCCTGATTCTCGCCACCGTCGCCCTGGCCGGCTGCACGCGGCCGGGTCCCGCCGGGTACCAGGGCTACCTCGAGGGTGATTTTGTCTACGTCGCCTCGCCGCTCGCCGGCCGGCTGGAAACGCTGGCCGTCGCGAAGGGCGCCCGCGTCGCGGCCGGGACGGCGCTGTTCACGCTCGAGCGCACCGCCGAGACCGCCGCCGGACAGCAGGCCGCCGACCAGCTGCGCGCCGCCCAGGCCCGGCTGGAGGATATCAAGAAGGGTTCCCGGCCCAGCGAACTGTCCGCGTTGGAGGCCCGGCGCGACCAGGCGGCCGCCGCCGCCGAGCTGTCCGCACTCGAGCTCACCCGGCAGGAGAGCCTGTTCAAGACGCAGGTGATCACCGTCAGCGACTTCGACCGCACGCGGCTCACCCACGCGCAGCATCTGCACGCCGTGGACGAGCTCACTTCGCAACTGGCCACGGCCCGCCTCGGCGCGCGCAGCGACGCCATCGCCGCCGCCGCGGCCGACGTCAGCGCCGCCGCCGCCGCGAAGGAGCGCGCCGACTGGAGCGTGAACCAGAAGGCCCAGTCCGCCCCGCGCGCCGCGCTGGTCTACGACACCCTTTACCGCGAGGGCGAGTTTGTGGCCGCCGGCCTGCCCGTGGTCGTGCTGCTGCCGCCGGAAAACCTGAAGGTGCGGTTCTTCGTGCCGGAGGCGGATTTCGCCGCGCTCACGGCCGGCGCGCCCGTGCGGGTCGCCCTCACCGGCCGCCCCGCCCCGCTGGCGGCGCACATCAGCTACCTTTCGCCCCAGCCCGAGTTCACCCCGCCGGTCCTCTACAATCGCGACAACCGCGCCAAGCTCGTCTTCCTGGTCGAGGCCGTGTTTGACGCCGCCGCCCCCGACCTGCATCCCGGCCAGCCGGTCGATGTCACGCTGGCGAAATAATCCCGCATGAGCGCGACGGACCTGGTCATCGACGTCGCCGGGGTGACGAAGAGCTTCGACGGCAAGATCGTCGTCAACGCCATCGACCTCGCGGTCCGCCGCGGCGAGATCTACGGCTTCCTCGGGCCGAACGGCTCGGGCAAGACCACGTTCATCCGGATGCTGTGCGGCCTGCTCACCCCCGACGCCGGAAGCGGCACCTGCCTCGGCTACGACGTCCGCACCCAGCAGGCGGAGATCAAGACCCACGTCGGCTACATGACCCAGCGGTTCAGCTATTACGAGGACCTGACGATCCGCGAGAACCTCGACTTCATCGCCCGCGTCTACGCCGTGCCCGACCGGGCCGCCGCGGTGCAGCGCAGCCTCGCGCGCCTCGGCCTGGAGAACCGCAGCCACCAGCTCGCCGGCCAGCTCTCGGGCGGGTGGAAGCAGCGCCTCGCGCTGGCCGCCTGCCTGATCCACCAGCCGCAGTTGCTGCTGCTCGACGAGCCCACCGCCGGCGTCGATCCCAAGGCCCGGCGCGAGTTCTGGGACGAGATCCACCAACTCGCCGCCGACGGGCTCACCGTGCTCATCACCACGCACTACATGGACGAGGCCGAGCGCTGCCACCGCCTCGCCTACCTGGCGTACGGCAAGCTGCTCACCCGCGGCACGCTGGCCGAGGTGCTGACCGCCTCCGGGCTCACCACGTGGACCGTCACCGGCCCCGGCCTGCGCGAACTCGCCGCGGCTTTGCGCGGGCTGGACGGCATCGAGCAGGTCGTCGCCTTCGGCAACACGCTGCATGTGAGCGGCCGGGATCCCGCCCGGCTCGAGGCCGCCCTCGCCGCCCACCGCGACGCCGCGCACGAGTGGACCCGCGTGCGCTCAAGCCTGGAAGACGTGTTCATCAGCCTGATGGGAACAGCCAAGGATAATTTCGCATGAGCGCCGTGTCCCATCACCCCCTCAGCCTGCCCCGCTTCTGGGCCATCGTGATGAAGGAGTTCATCCAGATGCGGCGCGACCGCGTGACCTTCGCCATGATGATCGGCATCCCGCTGATGCAGCTCCTGCTCTTCGGGTTCGCGATCAACTCGGACCCCAAGCACCTGCCCACCGCCATCCGCGCCGCCGACCAGGGCCCGTTCGCCCGCACGCTCGTGGCCGCGCTGCGCACCAGCGGCTATTTCGCCCTGGTGCGCGAGGCCGCCACCGAGGCCGAGGCGGACCACCTGCTCAAGCTCGGCGAGGTCCAGTTCGTCATCAACATCCCGCAGGACTTCTCCCGCCGGCTCCTGCGCGGCGAGTCGCCGACCTTGCTGATCGAGGCCGATGCCACCGACCCGGCCGCGACCGGACCGGCGATCTCCGCCGTGCGCGCCATCGCCGACAGCGTGCTCAACCGCGACCTCACCGGCCCGCTCGCCCGCCTGCGCGCCCGGGCCGGTCCGATCAATTTCGCCATTCACGCCCATTACAACCCCGAGAACATCACCCAGTACAACATCGTCCCCGGCCTGATGGGCGTGGTGCTGACCATGACGATGGTCATCATCACCGCGCTGGCCATCACGCGCGAACGCGAGCGCGGCACGATGGAAAACCTGCTCGCCACGCCCGTGCGGCCGGTCGAGGTGATGGTCGGCAAGATCCTGCCCTACATCGCCGTCGGCTACATCCAGGTGACGCTCATCGTGCTGGCGGCCCGCCTGATCTTCGGGGTGCCGATGATCGGCAGCCTCGCGCTGCTCTACGGCGTGGCCCTGTTCTTCATCGCGGCGAATCTCGCGGTCGGCATCACCTTCTCGACCCTCGCGAAAAACCAGCTGCAGGCCGTGCAGATGGCCGTGTTCTTCTTCCTGCCGTCGATCCTGCTCACCGGCTTCATGTTCCCGTTCCGCGGCATGCCGGAGTGGGCGCAATGGGTCGGCACCTGCCTGCCAAACACGCATTTCCTGCGCATCGTGCGCGGCATCCTGCTCAAGGGCAACGGCCTCGCCGAGATCGCGCCCGAGATCTGGCCGCTACTGCTCTTCCTCGCCGTGGCCATGACCATCGGCGTGAAACGCTACCGGCAGACGCTGGATTAAGCCACCCTCGCCCAGGCAGCGGCCCGGGGCGCCTCACCCTTTGCGCTCGGCCAGTGCCTGCGCCACCGGACCGGCGAGCTGCACCGTCTGGGTGGGAAACGCAAAGGCCAGCTTCCGCGCGGCCACGGCGCGCATGAACGCCAGGTTCATCCGCTCCTTCAGCTTGATCGAGGCCAGCGCATCGGCGCTGACGGTCGTGTAGACCACCAAGATATCCAGGGACGAGGCGGAGAGATTGGCAAAGGCGACCACCACCGAGGCCGGGTCCACCTCCGGCTCGCGGCGCAGCAGCTCGCGCAGGTCCCCGATGACTCCCTCCATCTGCTCCGGCGTGGTGCCGTAGGTGAGGCCGAGCGTCTGCTCCACCCGGCGCTGCGTGAACCGCGACAGGTTAACCACCGCCTCGGCGGCCACCATCTTGTTGGGGATGATCACCAGCGACCGGTCAATCAGGCGGATCCGGGTGGAGCGGAGGCCGATGTCCTCGACCGTGCCGGTCTGCGCGCCGATTTTCACCGTCTCGCCCACCTTGAACGGCTGGTCCATCACGACCACCATCGAGCCGAAGAGGTTCGCGATCGTGTCCTGCGCCGCAAAGGCAAACGCCAGGCCGCCGATGCCGAGGCCGGCCAGCACCGCGCCCACGTCCACGCCCAGGCTCTTCACCACCATCAGGACGCCGAAGATGACCACGAACACCGCGAGCGTCCGCTTGATCAGCGGCATGAAATGCGCGATGGCCAGCTGGCGCTCGTGCCCGATCTCCTCGAGGTGGTCGAGCACGGCGCCGCCCGCGCGCAGCACGCCCCAGAACACCACGGTCAGCACCGCGACGGTCGTGCCGTAGCCGATGAGCCGGTCCATGGCCGGCGAGAGCTTGAGCACGGTGAGCGCGGCGAAGATGCCGAGCACCATGACCAGCGTGGCCACGGGCGACTCGAGCGCGGGGAACAGCTTGTCGTCGAGCGTCGTCTCAGTCTTGGCCGCGAGCCGCTTGAGCTGGTTGAAGATGATGTTGGTGATGAACCGGCGCAGCAGGATCGCCGCGAGCAGGAGCCCGCCGCAGGCCAGCCAGTGGACGGCCTCGCTGTGCGAGCCGTCGGGGAAGATGCGCAGCTGGAGCCAGTCCACGAAGTGCTCGAGGATGTCGCTGGCGGCAGCCTCGGCGGCCGGCGGCTTGGCGGCGGACTCCGCCGCGGCGGCCAGCGCGGGCAGCAGGGCAAGGCAGGGCAGGAAACGGGTCAACCGGTGCATGGAGGCAGCGTTCCAACGGCCGGCCGGCCGGAAGTCAAAGCGTATTCCCGCCGGCCGCCGCGCGGGGGAAGATCGCGGCCTGTTTCCACTCCGCCACTCCCCGCTTGCCCGCGGCGCGCCGGCCCCGCCATGCTGCCGGGCAATGATCCTGGCCCTGGCTGTCTTTGAATCCATGCCCCTCTGGGCGTGGGGCGCCTTCTTTGCCTTCATCACCGCGATGCTCGCGCTCGACCTGGGTGTCCTCCAGCGCGACTCGCACGCCGTCACGATGAAGGAGGCGATCGGGTGGTGCGTCGTCTGGTTTGCCCTCGCGCTCGGCTTCAACGCCCTGCTGCTCCACTGGCGCGGCCCGGAACAAGCCCAGCAGTTCCTCGCCGCCTACCTCGTCGAGCTCTGCCTGAGCGTCGACAACGTCTTCATCTTCATCCTCATCTTCTCCTACTTCAAGGTGGAGGAGCGCTACCAGCACCGCGTGCTCTTCTGGGGCATCATTGGCGCGGTCGTGATGCGCGCGGTGTTCATCCTCGTTGGCGTGGGCGTCATCCACCGGTTCCACTGGGTGCTCTACCTCTTCGGCGCGTTCCTCGTCTACACCGGCATCAAGATGGCCCTCCCGAAGAAGACGGAGGAAATCCACCCCGACCAAAACGTCGCCGTGCGGCTCTACCGCCGCTTCTTCCCCGTCGCCCCGCACAACGAGCACGGCCACTTCTTCGCCCGCCACGAGGGCCGGCGCATGGCCACCCCGCTCTTCATCGTGCTGCTGGTGATCGAGACGACCGACCTCGTCTTCGCCCTCGACTCCCTGCCCGCCGTGCTCGCGATCACCAAGGACGGGTTTGTCGCGCTCACGTCCAACATCTTCGCCATCCTCGGGCTGCGCTCGCTCTACTTCGCCCTCCACGGCGTGATGCAGCTTTTCCGCTACCTCAAGGTCGGCCTCGCCATCATCCTGGTCTTCATCGGCGTCAAGATGCTGATCGAGCCCTGGGTGGACATCTCCACCGCCACGTCGCTCGGCGTCATCGGCGGCGTACTCGCGATGTCCGTGCTGCTTTCCGTGCTCATCAAGGAGCCGGGCGCCGAGACGGTGCAATAAGCCGCACCCCAGGCCGGCTCACTCGACAAACCGCCCGCGCCACTCGGGCCGCGGCAACGGGCACGCCCGCCACGCGCCGAACATCCGAAAACGCACCCGCGCGACGAAGTTGTACCCGGCATCGCGCACCCCGCGCGGGAACACCGCCAGCAGGCCGGCGAGCCCGGGGCGGCCCGCGCCGCGCAGCGCGGCGATGACGCCGTCCGTGCGCAACTGCGGCGGCGCGGCGTTCACCGGCCAGTCGGGCACGAGCACCAGCGTGCTGAAATCCGCCGTGGGCAGCGCGTGGGCGCGCAGGTAGGCCTGGGCCGCCGGACCCTGCAGCGGCGCGTACCGCAATCTCCCCTCGCGATCGAGCGCGAGCAGCCGGCGCACGACGCGGTTGCACAGGCCGCATTCGCCGTCGAACAGCAGCACCGGGCCGGTGGCCGGGGGGGAAGTCAGGTTTTGCGGCATGCCTCAGTTCCCCGGTTTCTGGTCCGTGAACACCTCGGCCAGGTCGGCAAGATCGCCCACGATGTCCGCCGCCCGCTGGCAGCGCTGGCAGATCTCCCCGCTGGCAAAACTGCCCATCTCCGCATAGCGCACGACGCCCTGTTCCAGCTTGAACTCCATTCCCGGCGACCGGGCGCCCAGCTCGCGCACCAGCGCGTTGATCTTCGCGCGCAGCTCGGGCAGCAGCGCCTCGCGAAAATACTCCGGCTGGTTCGTCTGGATGAACCAGGCGGCGTCAAATTCCGCGTCGCCCACCTGAATTTCCCGCGCGCCGAACAGCTCCATTAGCCTCGAGCTAATCCCCTGGCGCTGCAGGTGAAACGTCAGCCCGCCGCCCGCCGTCAGCGCCGCTGACACCGCGCACCACTGCGCGCGCGACTTGCCCGACCCGGTCGCAAACGTGTACAGCTCCACGCGCTTGCCGCGCAGCTGCCCGGCCGCCCTCGCCGCCTGGAAGAACAGCCCGAGCGCCGGAGGTTTTTCCTCTACCTGCAGCCCAAGGGTGTCGGCCAGCTGGCGGACGTTGGCCGCAGCCAGTTTGCTCTGCCGGGCCGTGACCCAGCTGACCAGCGCGATCATCGCCACGAAGAAGCCAATCACCAGGAAGGGAACCAGGGCGGGATTCATGGGGGCACGCTCGCATCCTCCCCGCCGCACCGCAAAAGCAAAAGGAGCGCACCCGCCGGGCCTGGCGTGACCGCGACCGGCGGCCGCAAGTCGGTCGTGGCATTTGGCGGCGGTTTTATTACCGTGCTGCGCATGAAACCAAGCCTGCCCCGGACCCTCCTGATCGCCGCCGGTTGTCTGTTCCTCGGCAGCTGCAACTATGACGTCCCCATCACCGGCAGCCCGACCCGGCGGGTGGAGCCGTCGCTCCTCGGCGTCTGGGTGGCCCGGCAGAAGGACAGCGCGAAGCCGGACGAGATGAAAGTGCGCCAGCTGGACGGCTTCATCTACATCATTTCCTTCAACGGCGACCTGTACCGCGCCTATCATTCGGATGTCGACAAGGTGCCGTTTGTCACCGTGCAGGACATCGAGTCGTCCGACCGGAAGTACGCCTATTTCACCTGGCAGCTCTCGGCCGATGGCGCGGTGCTCACCCTCACGCCCGTCAGCACCCGGCTCATCCCGCCGACCATTCCCAACTCCGCGACCGTCCAGCAGCTCCTGCGGCAGCACGCCGACAATCCGAACCTGCTGCTCGAGCCGGTCCAGTTCACGCACAAGGGGTTCAGCACGCCGACGCCGATGCGCTGAGCCGGCTGGAACCCTCGGATCGGGCGCGCCCCCCAGCCCGATGCTCCGCCGCCCCGGTTTATGCCGGAAAAAATCCGTGCCCAGCCGGGTCATCCGTGGTTCACTGTCCGCCCTCTCCGCATGATCTTCGACTTTGACACCCCGGTGCCGCGCGCGGGCACCGACTCGCAAAAATGGCAGAAATACGCCGGCCGCGACGTGCTGCCGCTCTGGGTCGCCGACATGGACTTCAAGTCGCCGCCCGCCGTGATCGCGGCACTCCACGCGCGGGTGGACCACGGCATTTTCGGCTATGCCCGGCCGGTGAAATCCACAACCGACGCGGTCGTCAACGCCCACGCGGCGCGCTACGGCTGGAAGATCGATCCCAGCTGGCTGGTGTGGCTGCCGGGACTCGTCGTCGGGCTCAACGTGACCGCCCAGGCCTTTGCGGCGGCCGGCGAGGAAGTGCTCACGCTCACGCCGGTCTACCCGCCGTTCATGACAGCGCCGAAAAACTCCGGCCGCGTCCCGGTGCAGGTGCCGGCCTCGCTCGACCCGGCCGCCGCGCGCTGGGTAATCGACTGGGCTGCGCTTGAGCGCGCTGTCACCCCGCGGACCCGGCTGTTCTACCTCTGCAACCCGCACAATCCCCTCGCCCGCGTCTGGCGCCGCGACGAGCTGGAGCAAATCGCCGCGTTCTGCCTGCGGCACGGGCTGCTGCTCTGCTCCGACGAGATCCACTGCGACCTCATCCTTGACCCCGCCCTGCGGCATCTTCCGACGGCCACCCTGTCGCCGGAAATCGCGGCGCGCACGATCACGTTCATCGCGCCAAGCAAGACCTACAATATCCCCGGGCTCGGCACGTCGCTCGCAATCATTTCCGACCCCGGGCTGCGCGCGCAGTTCGTCCGCGCCACCGCCGGCATCGTCGCCGAGGTCAACCCCCTGGGTTATGTCGCGTGCGAGGCCGCCTACCGGGACAGCGAGGACTGGCGGCAGGCGCTGCTCACCTACCTGCGCGGCAACCGCGACTATCTGCTCGGGTACCTCGCGCGCGAGCTGCCGGGGATCAAGGTCGAGGCGCCGATCGAGGCGACCTACCTCGCGTGGCTCAACGTCACCGCGCTCGGTTTGCCCAATCCGACGGCGCATTTTGAGCAGCACGGCGTCGGCCTGAGCGACGGCGTGCCGTTCGGCGCGCCCCCCGGCCATTATGTCCGGCTCAATTTCGGCTGCACCCGCGCGACCCTCATGGCCGCACTGCACCGGATGAAGGCCGCCCTCGCCGCGCGCTGATCGGTGCGCCCGGGTTGGGCTCGAGATTCAATGTTGGACGGCCCCGCTGAAGTCGTTATCGCGCTGGTCGTTCCACCCGGTGAGGATCATTTGCTGGTTAAATTGCACATAGCGCGTGGCTGCGGCGCCATGTTTGTCGAGGCCGCGGTTGGGGTAGACGAACGTCAGGCTGTCTTTTACATCACTCATTTGCGGCGTTCCCATGACCTGCCTCACCTGATCTTTCGTCATGCCTCTGACCAGATAGTGCCCGGCCAGTCCCTCGCGGATGGCGGCGTCCTGTTGCTCGTCCTCCTCTTTCCACTTTGCCTTCTTGGCCTCTTGCGCCGACTCCACGTTCGATATCGCTCGATCCACGGACGCTTGCGCGGCATCCGCCTTGGCTTGTGCGGCGAGGGCCTCGGCCTTGCGCAACTCGAAACTCGCCCGCTGCTCGGGCGCGATGTTCTGAAATTGGGTCCAAACAATCCCGCCCGGGTATTTCACGAGCACCGCATGCTCCTCCCAACGCACCACCACTGAGCGATGCATGACAAAACCATTGGTCAGCTTGATTTCCGTGGGCATCCGCAGGTTGGCACGTGACTCCACCGCCGCGCCGGCCGTTACCCCCGGCTTCGTCTCAGCCGCTGTCCCGGGTTTCCGCCCTGCTTCGAAAACAAGGAAATCACGCAGTTCATGCGGCAACTGCGTGAGCAGGATATCGCCCTGCCCACCGTCCCAACTCGCCACGATATAGTCCGAGGCAACCGCGCGCACCGTCATGTTGTGCAATTGCGTGCCATCCATCAACTTCACCTCGGGAATCACCCGGAAGGAAATAATCTGCATGCCCTCATAGGATCGAGGGTTCACCGATGCCTCGATTCCCAGAGTCTGCCGCTCCATTTCTGCCTGGGTCGCCGCTTTGTCCGCCCGGATTTTTTCCGCGAGCTGTTGAGCCTGCGCGGCCAGCGCCTCTACCCTTCGCGCTTCGAAAATTACCCGTTGCTCGGGCATAATGTTCTTGAATCGCACTGGGATGATTCCGCCCGGATAGCTCACGATCACGGCATCCTCCTCCCAGTGCGTCACCACGGAGTGGTGCATGACAACTCCATTGGTCAGCTTGATTTCCGTGGGCAACACGGCCGCGGCCAAATCGGCCGAAACCATCGGGGCTGGTTCTGGCTCCGCGACGGATTTCGGCGCGGCGGCCGCAGCGAGCGCAGCCTGCAACTCTGGCGGCAACTGCGTGAGTGCGACTGAGCCCTGCCCGCCCGCCCAACGCGCCACGACCGTCGTGGAGCCGACCCCAACCACCTGGAAGTTGTGGAGCACCGTGCCGTTCTTTAACTTCACCTCGGGCAACGCTTCGTTCCACGGATCGATCGCACCCAAGACGCAGGTCATTCCAAAAATCATTCCCGTCGCGATGAGCGATACGCGCACGAAGTCAAAGCGTGTGGAAAACCGCGCGTGTTTCACGCTGCCTAAATGTCCCTGGCCAACGGCTCGGGCAAATCGATTCGCCCAGATATCCAAACGGCGACAGGGTGGCAAAGGTGCTGCACCGGATGAAGGCCGCCCTCGCCGGCCGCTAGCCGGTAAATATTACCGAAAAAATACAGCGGCCCGCTGGGGGCAGCATAACCTATTGGGTTACGTTGCCGGCATGATCCCGGTTCACCCCGTCCTCAAGCAATGGATGGACCTGAGCGAGGCCCTGGCCCTGGCTGCCGGCACCGGCGCTCGCCACGTTCAATCCGCGCTGCGGCCCCGCCGGTCCGCCGCCTACCGGACCCGCCGCCCCGGCGTCGCGTCCCCGATGTGGAACGTGTACGCGACCATGCTGCGCCGGGCCCTGCGGCCCTATGGCGCCCAGGCCCGGCTCGCCCGCTACCTCGGGATTCCGCCGCAAAGGCTCAGCGACTTCCTCACCGGCCGCCGCCGGCTGCCCGATGCCGAGCTCACGCTGCGGCTGCTCCATTGGCTCGCCGAGCTCCGCACCGGCCGGGATGTGTCCCTCTGAAACTATAACCCAATAGGTTATGATGCCAGCGGGGGTTGCGCTCGCGGGGACCGGGCGCATCTTGGCGGGACATGCGCCTCGGGCCCTACGAGCTCTCGTCGAACCTGTTTCTCTCGCCCCTGGCGGGTTACACCAACCTGCCCATGCGCGAGACGGTGCGCGAACTCGGCGGGCTGGGCTGGGCGACGACCGACCTCGTCAACGCCCGCTCGCTCCTCGAGCGCAACCCCACCGCGCTCAAGCTCGCCGCCACCTCGCCGGCCGACCGGCCGCTCGCCATCCAGCTGTTCGGCAGCGTGCCCGGGGAGATGCGCGACGCCGCCGTGCGGTGCCAGGAGCTCGGCGCGCAGGCGGTCGACATCAACATGGGCTGCCCGGTCCGCAAGGTCGTGAAGGTCGGCGGCGGCTCCGCGATGATGACCGAGCTCGCCAAGACCGCCGCGCTCGTCCGCGGCATGATCGACGCGGTGAAAATCCCCGTGACCGCCAAGATGCGGCTCGGGTGGGACGACGACAACCTCACGGCGCCCGACCTCGCGCGCGTGCTCGAGGACACCGGCGTCGCCGCGATCTTCGTGCACGGCCGCACCCGCGCGCAGGGCTTCAGCGGCACGGTCAACCTCGCCGGCATCCGCGCGGTGGTGGCCGCCGTCCGCGCCATCCCGGTGATCGGCAACGGCGACGTGACCACGCCGGAGGCTGCGAAGCACATGCTCGACGCGACCGGCTGCGCCGGCGTCAGCATCGGCCGCGGGGCGTTCTACGACCCGTGGATCTTCCGTCGGACGGAGCATTACCTGCGCACCGGCGAGCTCACCCCCGAGCCCGGCTTCGCGGAGCGGGTGCGCGTGATGCGCCGGCATTTCGAGCGCTACGTGGCGTTTTACGGCGAGGAGAACGGCGCCAAGCTCTTCCGCAAGGTCGCGCCGTGGTACGCGAAGCGGTTCGGCCCCGCCAAGGACTTCAAACGGCGCATCATCACCATCGCCTCGCGGGCCGACTTCGAGGCGGCGGTCGCGGAGTATGCCGCCTGGCGCGCCCCGTTCTGTGACGCGCAGGGCGAGCTGCTGGCCAAGTACCAGCCGGGCCCGATGGTCGCCTCGTTCATGCGCGCGCCCGGTGCGCCGGATGCGACCGAGCGCGAGGCCATCCCCGTGCCGAAGGGTCCGGTCGAGGTCTGGTGAGCCGGCGCATCCGGCTTTGCCTCGCGGCGAATTTCCTGCCTCTTTCGCTACCTCGTCCATGCCCACCGTCTCGCACTTCTGGCAGCTCATCCTCGGCACGGTCATCGCGCTCCTGCCGGTGATCAACCCGCTGGCCTCGGCGCCGACGTTCCTCGCCATCACCGAGGGCGACACCCACGAGCGCCGGCTCCAGCAGCTCCGCATGGCCTGCATCTACATGGTGGGGATCCTCGTGAGCTTCCTCATCGGCGGGACATTCATCATGGGGTTCTTCGGCATCTCCATCCCCGGCCTGCGCATCGCCGGCGGCCTGCTGCTGGCCGGCATCGGTTCGGCCATGCTGGTCACCGCCCCGCACCGCACGGAGGATGAGGAGCGCGCCCGGGAAGCGGCGCGCGCCAAGCGCGACATCTCGTTCTCGCCGCTGGCCATGCCGATGCTGAGCGGCCCCGGCTCGATCGCGGTCACGCTCGGCTTCACCTCGCTCGCCGGCCACTGGGTCGACTACTTCGCCATCATCCTCGGCATCCTCATCGTCGCCACCCTCACGTATGCGACCCTGCGGCTCTCGGGCCGGATCGTGACCGTCGTCGGCGTCAATGGCATGAACGCCTTCAGTAAGATCATGGGGTTCCTCATCCTGTGCGTCGGCATCCAGTTCGTCGTGAACGGCGTGCTCGCCGTGGCGACCGACCCCGCGCTGATCCGCGCCATCCGCGACGCCGCCCTGCTCCGCTGAGCGGCGGCGGGCACCTCCGGGCTCGACCCCCGCGGTCGCGCCGTGCTCTAGTCAGGCCACACCGCCCCATGACCAGCCTCATCCCCGCCCACACGCGCGAGGCGAAGATCTTTGCCCGCGCCGAATGGATCTGGCCCGACGATCCCCGCTGGGACCTGCACAACTGCTTCGTGCTGTTCCGCCGCGACCTCACGCTGGCGCGGGTGCCGCGGCGGGCGCCGCTGTTCATCACGGCCGACCAGTCCTACCACCTCTACGTCAACGGGGCGTTTGTCGGGCGCGGGCCGGCGCGCGGCTTCCAGTCGTACTGGCCCTATGACGAGATCGATCTCGCGCGCTGGCTCGTGCCCGGCCGCAACGTCCTCGCGGTACGCGCCTACAATCCGGGCTCCAGCAACTTCCAGTACCTCTCCGCGGGCTACGCCGGCCTGCTCGTCGCCGCCGCGTGGGGGCGGGTGCGCGTGCAGACCGATGCCAGCTGGAAATGCCTCCGGCAGCCGGGCATCCGGCGCGACATGGTCCAGACCAGCCTGCAGCTTTTCCCGCAGGAGAACTTTGATGCGCGGGAAGGCCCGCTCGACTGGATGAACTCGGACTTCGACGACCGCGCGTGGGACAAGCCGAAGACGCAGGCCCCGGGCGTCCTGCCGTGGGCCGGGCTCGAGCCGCGCGGCATCCCGCTGATGTTCGAGGAGGCGTGGCGGCCGGGCCGGGTGATCGGCATCGCCGAGGGCGAATGCGCCGCCGGCTGGGAGGAGACCCGCAACCTCTACCTGCTGCGCCAGTCGGAGGATCACACCCACGCGCCGGTCACCGTCGCGCTCGATGCGCCGGCGGAGCCCGACGCCCCCGCCGGGCTGTTTGCCGCCGGACTCGAGATTCCCGCGACGGGAACCGGTCGGTTTCGCAGCTATCTCCTCGACGTGGGCCGGCCGGTCGTCGGCAATTTCTCGCTGGCGGTCAGCGGGGCGCGCGGCGGCGAGGTGATCGACCTCGTCTACACCGAGGTGATCGATCCCGCGAAGCTCGAGCCCAAGCTGAAGTTTCCCGACGGCAGCCGCGTGGCGTTCGGCTCGCGGCTCACCTGCCGGGCCGGCCGCACCGAGCACATGTTCTATCATCCGTACGGCTTCCGCCACGTCATGGTGGTCGTGCGCAATTCCAGCGGGCCGCTGCACGTCGCCTCCTGCCTGCGCCGGACCGGCTACCCGCTGGTGCGGCGCGGCGCCTTTCAAAGTTCCGACCGCCGGCTCGAGCAGATCTGGGAAACCTGCGCGTGGTCGCAGCAGAACTGCATGCTCGACGCCTACGTGGACACGCCGTGGCGCGAGCAGGCGCAGTGGTGGGGTGACGCCCGCGTGCAGGCCTGGAACACGTTCCACCTGAGCGGCGATGCGCGGCTCTTCCGCCGGGGCATCGACCAGATCGGCGCGCAGACCACGGCCGACGGCATCACCTACGGCCACGCGCCCACCATGGCGCACAACTGCGTGCTGCCGGACTTCACGCTCATCTGGATGCTGACGCAGTGGGACTACTACTGGCAGACGGGAGACCTCGGGCCGTTCCGCACCCACCGTGCCACCGTCGAGCGGGCCCTCGCCTATTTCGAGGCGCACACCGGCCCGGACGGACTCGTGACCTACGATCCGCGCTACTGGCTGTTTCTCGACTGGACGGACCTGCCCAAGGACGGCGCGTCGAGCGTCTACAACCTCTGGCTCGTGCTCGCGCTGGAACGCCTCGCGGCGATGCACCGGCTAACCCGTGACCGGGCCGCCGCCGGCCGCTGCGAGCGCTGGGCCCGCCGGCTGCGGGCCAAACTCCTCAGCCTGGTCAACCGCCACGGGCTGCTCCGCGACGGGCTCGATGCCGCGGGGCGGACTTTGTCCAGCACCTCGCCGCACGCCCAGACGCTTGCGCTCATGGCCGGGCTCGCGCCCGCGTCCGCCCCGACAATGGAGCGGTTCCTGCTCGATTACCTGCAGGACGAATCCGGGCACACGGCGAAGCCCAGCGCGTACTGGATCACCTACGTCTACTCCGTGCTGGCCGCGCGCGGCCACGGCGCCGCGGTCGTGGCGCATCTTCGTCCGCGCTGGGAACCGATGGTCGCGTATGGCTCGACGTTTGAACTCTTCGGCGACCACCCGGAGTTCATCATCAGCCACTCGCATGCGTGGTCGGCGCATCCGCTGTTTCACCTCATGCAGATCATCGGGGGCGTGCGCCAGGCCGCGCCGCAATGGCGGCGCGTGGAGTTCGCCCCGGTGTTCACCGGCGAGTCCGGTGGCGCCACCCTCCCGACGCCCCGCGGGCCCATCACCAGCAGCTGGCGGCGCGAGGGCGCCTGCGTGGAGGTGGAGTTGCGCCTGCCGCGCGGCGTCACCGCTGCGGTCCGGTTGCCGGGGATGCCGCCGCTCACCAGCACCGGCCGGCGCCGCTGGAAGGTGCCGGCGGCTCCGACCCCCTGATTCCGGGCCGGCTCAGTAGCGCCGCGACACCGTCGCCCCCATCGAGTCCTTGAATATGATGCTCCGGTTGGCGAGGTCGACGCCGTCGAAATAGATCTCCAGCGTCGAATCGATCATCTCGCCGGCGCGCACGAGCCGGCCGTTGATGAAGGCCCGCTGCGGCGTGCCCTGGTACACGCCGCTGATGCGCGCGCTGGCGACAAAGGTGCGGAAGGCGGAGCTCGCATTCGGCACGGCCTTCACCGACTCGGTCGTGGCCATGACCCCCGGGGTGAGTTCGACCGTGGCCGTGCTGTCGACCCGGGTGGCCGGGCCCATGTCAACGGGCGGGGCGACTTCGACCTTGCTGGGCGCGGCCACCGGCTTGACGGGAGCCGGGGTCAACACGACCGGCTCTTTGGCCGGCAGGAGGTTGGCCCGGGTGGGCAGGTTGAGGGGCGGGAGCGGTTCCGCAAATTTCAGATAGGCTCCCCCGATGATGGCCCCGGCCAGCAGCACCCCGAAAACCGCGATCAGCGCATATTTCCACAGTCTTTTCCGCCGCTCGGCGACGATCATGGCGGGCGTCATGCGCGACCGCTTGAACATCCCGGGGGGAGCCACGACCGGCGGCGGCACCCGCGGCGGCGTAATCACCGGCGGTTCCTCAACCTCCTCCACCTCGGGCGGGGGCGGCACCACCTGGGGAAACGGCGGGAGCGACGGCGGAATCGTGGCGACCGCCTCGGCGGGCGGGGCGGCGGGCTCCGCGGCGACCGCACCGGGAAGCTTGATCTTGAGCTTGATCTTCCCCTCCTCCGGCTCCGGCGCCGGCGGCGGGGGAAAAGGCTCGGCCTCCGGTTCGGGGGGCGGAACCTCCGCCGCCGCCTGCTCGGGCTCCACGGTGAGCTTGGGCTTGAGCCGGACGCGTTCGCTGGACGCCGGGCTCGGCGCCGGCTCCGCGGGTGTCTTGTCCGGGACGGGTCCGGCGAGCTTGGGCCGGAGTCGCAGCTTCCCCTCATCCGCCGCCGCGGCGGTATCCGGCGCCGTGGCCGGCGGACTCCCGGTTTCGGGGGTCTGCCGGGGCCGCAGGCGCAACGGGGGGGGCGGGGTCTCGTCGCTCATGTCCGGCCAGCAAGAACGAATATTCGGCGCGGCGCGAAACCAAAAAGATTCCCTCGCGGTCCAACCCCGCCATACTAGCCTGACCTTAAATCGACTCCTCCATGAAACGTTCGCTCCTTTTTCTCCTGATCCCGTCCCTGGCCCTGTGGGTTGGCTGCTCGCATTCCAAGACCCCCAAGAAGCCCAAGGAAAACCCGGCCATCGCCAGCCAGGTCGAGGAGGAGTTCAAGCAGCGGTGGATTGAGAAGCGCGGCGCCGATTTGATGGCGCTGGGCCTGCGGCCCGACCTGGCCCGCCAGCAGGCCATTGACGAGTTCAACGACCGCTACGGCTTCACGCACGCGGCCGGGAAATGAGCCGCGGCACCAGCCCGGGAGCCGGGCGCGGGGCGCTGGCCGCGGCGGCGTGCTATTTTTTCTGGGGGCTGTTTCCGCTCTACTGGCGGCAGCTCGCCGACCTCGACGCCACCGAGCTCATCGCCCACCGGCATGTCTGGTCCCTGGTCTTTGTGCTCGGCCTGATGGCGGCGGGCACCGGGTTTGCCGAGCTGCGGGCGGCCCTCCGCTCCCGGCCGGCCGTCCGGTGGCACGCGCTGAGCGGCGTCCTGCTGACGGTCAACTGGCTGGTGTATGTCTGGGGCGTGAACCACGGGCACGTGCTCGAGACGAGCCTGGGATATTTCCTGGTGCCGCTGGTCAACGTGGCGCTCGGCCGACTCGTGCTCCACGAGCGGCTGCGGCCGGCGCAATGGGCGGCGATCGCCTGCGCGGCGTTCGGCGTGGCGCTGCTGCTGGTGCGGGTGGGCCGGCTGCCGTGGATCGCGCTCACGCTGGCGGCCACGTTCGGCGCCTACGGGCTGCTGCGGAAAAAATCCCCGCTGGGCCCGCTCACCGGCCTCGGGCTGGAAACCCTCCTGCTGGCCCCGTTCGCCGTCGCGTTCCTGCTCTGGCAGCACCACACCGGCGCCGGGGCGCTGGGCCGCGTGAGCCTCCCCGAGCACCTCCTGCTGGTGAGCGTCGGCGTGGTCACCGCCGTGCCGCTGCTGCTCTTCGCCTATGGCGCGCGGCGCATCCGGCTCGCGACCCTCGGGCTGCTGCAATACATCGCCCCCAGCGTGCAGTTCGCCCTCGGCGTCTGGGTGTTCCACGAGCCCTTCTCCCCGGAGCGCGCCGCCGCCTTCGCCTTCATCTGGTGCGGCCTGGCCCTCTACACGGCCGACAACCTCTGGTCCCACCGCAACGTCCCGGCGCCCGACCCACCGGCCGGGTGAAGCGGGGCGCCGCCGGGCCTAATCGTCCTCCCGGGCGCCGCCCGCGCGGGGATGTGCCTTGAAAAACGCCGCGCGCACCGGCGCCGGCAGGGGGTCGGCCTCGCCGCGGACGGAGCGCCAGATCACCTCGTTGAGCAGGCGGTCGTCCACTTGGTCTGGCTGCGAGAAATCCATGTGCCGCGACGCGCGCGCGACCGGGCCGCGCCCCGGATTCAGGGCGTTGACCTCCACCTGGGCGGGCCGCGCCAGATACGGGGTGAAATCCGGTTTCTCCTGGAACGAGGCCCACATGGGCGCGGCTGCGGCGTCGTACTGCGACATCGGCTGAAGCCCGAGGACCAGCTCGATCGTGCGCAGCATGCTCGTCGTGGAGTAGAGCGTGGAGTCGACGGCCTGGCGCTTGGTCCACGGGCTGATGACCAGCGCGGGAATCCGGTGCGCGTCCACGTGGTCCGGGCCGTTTTGCGCGTCGTCCTCGAGGACAAAGATCACGGTGTCGGCCCAGAACCGGGAGTGGCTCACGCTTTCCACGAGGCGGCCGAGCGCAAGGTCGTTCTCGGCGACCATCGCGGTGGGGGTGCGCAGGCCGGCCTTGCCGCCCGCGGTGTGATCGCCGGGCAGTTGCACGACCTGCAGGCGCGGCATCTCACCGGTGCGTTCGCACTCCGCGAGCACGGCGGCGAACCGGTCGGCCCGCCGGGCGTCCGGGATGTTCGTGTCCCAGGACGGATAGAGCTCATCCACATGGCCAAGCAGCACCGGCAGCGCGCCGTGCGCGGGCGTGTCGGCCGTGCCCCCGCCGTCGCGGGTGAACTCGCCATAGGTCCGGAAGCTCACGCCAGCCTCGGCGGCGCGGTTCCACAGGTAACCGTTCGCCGGCGCGGCCACCGGGTAGCGTCCCTCGCTGGGGTAGTCGTATTTCTTCCCCGCGTTGTGGCCGTAGTTGAGCGGCCACATCTTTTCGACGAAGTCGGTCGCGTAGCCCGCCATGGTCCATTCGTGGCCGTCCGAGCTCACCTCCCCGTCCGCATAAAAGTTATCCAGCAGGACGAACGTCCGCACGAGGGCGTGGGCGTTGGGGGTGACCTGCTCGGGAAACAGGCAGAACCGGGCGTCGCCATTGCCCGCGGGCAGGTCGCCAAAGACCTGGTCGTAGGTGCGGTTCTCGCGGATGACGTAGATCACATGCTTGATCGGCGACGCCCCGCCGACCTCGCCCGGGATCGGGCTGCCCGGCGGGCGCGCCCCGCGGGGCGACGCCGCGGCCTCGAGCGGACTGCACGCGTAGGCGGTCCGGGTCCACGCGCCGAGCTGCGCGGAACGGTCCTTTTCCGCCGGCAGCGTGATCAGTGCCACCGTGCCCTGCATCAGACCGCCGATGTACTGCTGCAGCTCACGCGAGCGGGAATCCCCGGGAAACGGCCCGCGCGGGTTCGCCTGCGAGGTGACGCCCTTCCCGTTGGCCACGACCAGGGTCTGCCCGTCGCGGGTGGCGCGCACGCTGGTGGGGAACCAACCGACCGGGATGAATCCGAGCGAAAGGGCGTGGCCGGGCGATGCGACATCAAAGACAGCCACGTTGTTGTTGTTCGCGTTCGCCACGTAGAGCAGCGCGCCGTCGGGCGAGAGTGCCACGCTGTTGGGCATCGCCCCGGGCGGCGCGGAGGGAAACAGCGCGGCGTTGAGCGTCTCCAGCACGCGGCCGGTGGCGGTGTCGAGCACGCTGACGGCATTGCGGTTCGCCTCGGCCACGAAAAGCCGCCCGTCGGGACCCAGCACCATCTCGTTCGGGTGGTCACCGACCGGCCAGCACGCCAGGTCGGCGCCGGTCTGCGCATCGAGCACGAGCACGGCGGACTTTGCCCACAGGCTCACGAACAGCCGGCCGTGTTTTTCATCCGGCACGCAGGCGTAGGGAAATGGCGCGGCCGGATCCTCGTCGACGTTGAGCCGCTCCCCCGCCGGGCCCCGGCCGGTGGGCCGCGCCGCGGCGGCCAGGCGGCGTTCCCAGAGCAGGCCGCGCCCGGGGACGGTGGAGATTTTTTCGACCCGCTGGCCCCAGCTTTCCGCAATGTACAGCGCGGCCCCGTCGCCTGCGACGGCGAGACCGGTCGGGACCCCCTCCTCTTTCAGGGCGCGCAGGCGCAGCTCGCCGCGGCCGGAGAGATAGCCGTCCCGGAAATCAAACGCCTGGATCGCCTCCATCCCGCCGCCGCTGACGTAGAGCCGTGTCCCGTCCGGGGACCAGGCGAGGCCGTAAAACGCCTCCTTGAGGGTGACAGCCGAGACGGCCCGGCCGGCCGGCACATCGAGGATACGCACCTCGTGCTGGCCGTAGCCGCAATGGAGCACGGCGGCGTAAACCCCGCCGGGATGCAGCGCCACGTTGACCGGGAAATCGCCCACCACCAGCTGCCGGCCCACCGGGCGCAGCGACCATTGGTTGGGGAGCAGGACGGAGCCGTCGGGCTGGAGGCCGGGCAGGGTCACCGCGGGCGCACCCGTCACCGCCGTCACCAGCAGGGCTGGCCACGCGCTCCAGGCCAGTCGGCGGAGAAACCCCGGGTTCATGGCGGGATCACCGGCGTGGCCCGGCCAAATTGCCGGTTACCCGGCGGCGCCGCATGGTGGTCATTCGCGCTTGATCTCAATCAGCTCCAGCAGGAACACGAGCGTGGCGTCGCGCGGGATGCGCGGTGGCGCACCCCGCGTGCCATAGGCCAATTCGGAGGGAATGATGACCAGGCGCCGTTCCCCGGCCTTCATCATCAGCATGACCTGGTCCCAGCCTTCGATCACATTGCCGCGGCCCACCCGGAAGGTGAAGGGATGCTTGCGGTCGATGACCTGGTCGAAGACCTTGCCGTTGATGAGACGGCCCGCGTAGATCAACGAAACCAAATCACCCGAACGAGCCGGCTCACCCGTGCCCTCCTGCTGGATGAGATAACGGATGCCGGTGGTAGTCTTCTTTGCGTCCGGCCAGGTCTTCTCAACAAACTCGAGGTCATCGGGCGGAAGTTTCTCGCGCTGGGCGTGCAGCGCGGGTGCGGCGGCCCCGACGAGCACCAGCAGCAGCCAACGGCAGATTCGGGAGGACATATCACCGTTTCCTTTAACCCGGAATTTGGGGATGGCACGTATTTTTTATCGCCGGATGCGCCGCCGCCAGCGCCAGCGCCCGGCGCAGGAGCGTCCGGCCCGGCTCCATCCGGTGCCAAGGCGAGGCCCCCGACGGATGCGGCAGAGGGATGCAGTCCGCCGCGTGCCCGCGGTAGTCGATGCGGAACGAGCGCCCGATGGTCTCGAGCAGCGGCCGCTCCCCGAGAAACTGCGTGATGGCGAGCTTGCCGACCGGCAGCACCAGCGCAGGCCGCAGCAGGGCGAACTCGCGCTCCAGCCAGGCGGAGCAATTCGCGATCTCCTCCGGCGCGGGCACGCGGTCGCCCCCCTCGGGCCGCTTGCCGGGAAAACAGCGGCACACCGCGGCAAAATAGATGCGGTCGCGGACCTCGTCCTCCGTCCAGCCGGGGGCTTCCGCGAACCACTTGAAGAGCGTCTTGCCGGCGGTCCACGCGAACGGCCGGCCGAGCTTGGGCTCCTTGTCGCCCGGCGCCTGTCCCACCAGCAGGATGCGGCTGGCCGTCGCGCGCCCGACCACGACCGGCCGGTGCATGCGCGGGCAGCGCTCGCACGCGCGCAGCGCGGCGAGGTGTTTTTCCACGGCGGAGACGGTGACACTCACGCGCCGATGCTGGCGGCCGTCCGCCCCGGCGCGCAAGCCCGGCGCGAACTCAGTAGCGGTGCCGGCTGCGGCCGCCGCCGCCGCCAAACCGGTTCCAGCCGCCCTGCCTGCTCGGCTTGGAGTGCGATCCGCCCGGGGCGGACACCGGCACGGCCCGCGCGACGAACGCGCGATACGGGAAACCCTCGAGCTTGAGCTCGGGGATCTTCTGGCCGATGAAGCGCTGGATGTCGCGGATGTCGTTCGCGTTCTCGGGCGTGACAAGGGTGAAGGCGTCGCCGACGGCCTGGGCCCGGCCGGTGCGGCCGATGCGGTGGACATAGTCCTCGGGATTTTCCGGGACGTCGAAATTGATGACGTGGGTCACGCCGGCCACATCGATGCCGCGCGCGGCGATGTCGGTGGCGACCATGACTTCGTACTTCCCGCTTTTGAAGCCGGCCAGGGCCTCGATGCGCTGGTTCTGCGAGCGGTTGGC